>CAYJUC010000167.1:0-4503 GCA_964372605.1 uncultured bacterium
GGACATTGATCGTACCATTCGCAACTTGCGCAAAGGAACGCGCCTGAAAAGGTTAAGGCTCGCCTGAGAGCCATCAGCGCGACCCCCCTCGCTCCGTGGCCCCGCCCGGGCGCCGCGGGCTTCCGGATTCGCCAGAGCTGATCGTGGAGCGGATCAGCGCGCGGAGGAGGAAGCTCCGCTGGGCGCCTTCCAGGAAGGCCGCGAGGTTCTCGTAGATCGTCGGATCCTCGAGCAAGCCCCCCAAGGTGCCTTCCCCCGCCTTCAAGCGGTCGGTGATCGCCCGGAGGTTGGCCATGGCCAGCCGGAAATCGGAGGCGGCCTGGCCCATCGGTCCGTCTCCCTCGTCCCTGATCAGTCCGCCGAGCAGGCCGCTACCCCGCGCGAGCCGCTCCGAGACCTCTCGGAAGTTGCGCGCGACGCTCCGGAGGTCGGCGGCCACCGCCTTGTACTCCGGGTCGAAGAGGAGGCTCGAGAGGAGCCCCTCCTCGCCACGGGACTTCTCGGCCCCGCGCCCCAGCGCCTCCATGGCGGCCAGGAGGGAGCGGGCGGCGCGGCCGCTCTCCGCGGACAGCAGGACGGAGGCGGCGCTCTGGCCGTCCCGCGTCCGCGCCAGGACCTCCTGGGCCGAGTCGAGGAGGGCGTTGAGGCGGCGAAGCGTCACGGGTTCTTCGTAGATCAGCGCGTGGAGCAGGCCTCCGCCCTTCTCGACCTGCTCGGTGATGCGGCGGGCGGAGCGGGCGGCGGCACCCAGCTCTCCGAAGGTCCCGTCCCGTCCGAGCGCTTCCAGCTCTCCGGTGACCCGACGGGCCGATTTCAGGGTCGCGCCCAGATCGTCCAAAGCGCTACCCTGCGCCAGCCGGTTCACGACCGCCTGGAGCGAGGCCGCCAGCCGGTTGATGCTGGCGAGGGTGTCGGTGCCCTCGGCGAACACCCGCCCGACCTCGAAGGGCTCGCGGCTGGTGAGCATCTCGCCCGGCTTGAGCGGCGGGGCGTCCGGGGCGCCCATGGTGATCTCCACCAGCCTGTCGCCGAGCAGGCCCTGGGTCACGATCCGCGCCTCCGAGTTCTTCCGGATCCGGTCGGAGAAACGCCGGGCCACGGTGAGGGTCACGCGCACCTTGCCGCCCGGGGTGGGCGGCAGGACCACGCTCGTCACGCGACCGATCTGCACCCCGGCCAGTCGCACCGTGGCGCCTTCGATGAGCCCGCCGACCTCGGTGAACTCGGCGACCAGATCGTACTTGCGCTCGAAGTAGCGCGCCTGGGCGCCGAGGAGGTAGATGATCCCGAGGAAGACCCCGAGCGAGAAGATCACGAACAGCCCGATGCGGAGCTGGAGGGAGTGGGACCTGCCGTCCGGCATGCTCAGTCCTCCCGGAGGTCGCCGGCCAGGAACTTCTTCACCGCCGGGCTCGACGAGCGGTGGATTTCCGCCGGCGTCCCCATGTCGGCGAAGCGCCCGAGGTGGAGGATGGCCATCCGGTCGGCCACCATCTCGGCGAACTCGATGTCGTGGGTCACGACGATGGCGGTGTCGCAGACGCCGCCCCGGAGCTCTGCGATGAGCTCGGCGACCAACCGCGCGTTGGTCGGGTCGAGGCCCGCCGTGGGCTCGTCGAAGAAGACCACCTCCGGCTCCATCACCAGCGCCCGCGCGATCCCCACCCGCTTCCGCATGCCCCCCGACAGCTCGGCCGGCATCAACTCGTCGGTCCCGGGGAGTCCGACGAGGGCGAGGAGCCGGTGGACCCGGTCCGTGATCTCACCCAGCGACAGGTTCGTGTGCTCGCGGAGGGGGAACGCCACGTTCTCGAAGACCGTGAGCGAGTCGAAGAGGGCGGCTCCCTGGAAGACGAAGCCGGTGCGCCGCCGGAGGGGCAGCATCTGCTCCTCGCGCATACTGTCGATGCGGGTTCCGAAGAGGGCGACCTGGCCGGCGTCGGGCCGGATCAGACCGGCGGTGATCCGGAGGAGCACGGTCTTGCCGACGCCGCTGCCGCCCATGACTGCCAGGGTGGTGCCCTTGGCCAGGCTGAGGCTCACGCCCCGGAGCACCTGCTTCCGCTCGAACGACTTCCAGACCTCCCGGACCTCGACCAGGGGCCCCGCCATGGCCTTGGCGCTTACCAGAAGAGAAACAGGAGCAGCTTGGTCAAGAAGAAGTCCGAGATGATGACCGCCATCGCCACCTGCACGACGGTATCGGTCGTGGAGCTCCCCAGCCCCTCGGTGCCTCCGGTGGTGGCGAGCCCGTTGTGGCAGCCGATCAGGGTGACGAGGCCGCCGAAGACGACGCTCTTGGCGATGCCGGTCACGAAGTCCTTCATGACCACCCAGTACGCGATGGTGTTCCAGTACAGGTACGCGTCCACGTCCCGCTCGAAGACCACGATGAGCATGCCGCCGAAGAGGCCGACGCCGTCGGCCAGGATCGTCACGAGGGGGAAGACGACGAGGGCGGCCATGATGCGCGGGACGACGAGCCTCTTGACGTAGTTGACCCCGATGGCGCGGAGGGCGTCGATCTGCTCGGTGACCTTCATCGAGCCCAGCTCGGCGGTGATGCCCGAGGCGACCTTGCCACCCACGAGGATGGCCGTGAGCACCGGCCCCAATTCCCGGAGAATGGAGAGCGCGACCACGGGCCCGACGTAGTTCTCGGCGCCGAAGCGCGCCATGTTCACGGCGCTCTGGAGCGCGAGCACCATTCCGGTGAAGAGCGCGGCCGTGAGCGCCACCGCCACCGAGCGGACGCCGATGGTGTCGATCTGCCGCGCCACGAGCCCGAGGTACGAGGGCGGCAGCGCCAGGTTGCGCGCCACCTGGGCGGTCAGGAGCCCGAGCCCGCCGTACCACGCCACCGCCTCGCGGCCCTGTGTCCGCAGGTACTCCTTGAGCATCATCGGTCGGGCCCCCGGGGGCTCACCGAGAAGCTTCCCACGAAAGTCTTGAAATCCTCCCGCGCCGTCTCGAAGTGCTCCATCGGCGCCACATACAGGAAGTCGTACACGCACCGGTCGTCCTTCAGGATAACGGCCTCGACCCCAACCTCCGTCCCGTCGAGGGACCCGCGCGCGACCGCGCGCACGCCCTGACGACCGCCGATCACCACCGGCCCCTCCTCGAGCTCCGAGCGGTGGGCGAGGCCGAAGAGGAGATGGCGGGCCAGCAGTCCGAGCGGCCGGCCGGGCGCCTTGCCGTCGCACGTGGCGGCGGCCAGTATGCCGCCGGGCGGCGCCAGGCGCTTGAGCTCCAGGTCGCCCCGTCCGTTGGCCGCCACGCGCCAGCCCTCACCCGGGAGGCTCACCTGGTATCCCTTGACCGAGTGGAACACGCCTTTCTCAATCCGGTCCGCGGCGCACCCCGCCAGCCCCAGCAGCAGCAGGGCCGCCACCGCCCGTCCGGGAGACTCAGCCGCCCGCACCGCCCCCACCCTTCCTGAACTCCGAAGTCCTCCTCTCACTTCTTCGCGAGGAACACCTGGGCCGCTGAACCTCGGGACGCTCGGTGTCGGCCTTGGCGGCCAGCGCCACGAGCTATGAGTAGTAGGCCAGCTCCACCAGGACGCGGCGGGCGCTGGCCATCCATAGCGCCGTGGGGTCAAGTCCTCCTTAAATCGTTCCCCCGGATGGGGAGCTGCCGGATCCGCTTGCCCGTGGCGGCGAAGATCGCATTCGCCACCGCCGGGGCGATGGGCGGCACTGCGGGCTCGCCAACGCCGCCCGGCGGCTCTGTGCTTGGCAGGATGTGCGCCTCGACCACCGGCATCTCGTTGATGCGCAGCATCGGGTAGTCGTGGAAGTTCGATTGCTGGACCCGGCCGTTCTCGATGGTGATCTCGCCGTAGAGCGCGGCGGTCAGGCCATAGACGATGCCGCCTTCCATCTGCGCCCGGATTTGATCGGGGTTCACGGCGATGCCGCAGTCGATGGCGCAGACCACGCGGTGCACCCGCGCACTCCCATCGGTCGCCACAGACACCTCCGCCACCTCCGCGGCCCAGCTCCCGTAGGAGAAGGCGACGGCAATCCCCCGGTGGCGACCCGGCGGCAACGGACTGCCCCAGCCCGCCTTGGCCGCGGCCAGCTCCAGCACCCCCTTGTGGCGGGGTGACTTTCCGAGCAGGGCCCGCCGGTACTCGTACGGATCCTTGCCGGCGGCTGCGGCCAGCTCGTCGATGAAACTCTCCGTGATGAACGCATTCTGGGAGGCACCGACCGACCGCCAGAAGCCAACGGGCACTCCAACATCCTTATAGTGATACTCGACCTGGAGGTTCGGGATGTCGTACGGCATGTTGGCGGCGCCCTCCACCATCGCCCCGTCGATCCCCCCTCGAAGCTGCAGGCCCCGCTGGGCGAAGATCGAGGGCCCGACGATCCGGTGCATCCACGCCACCGGCATCCCCCCGGCATCCAGCGACGCCTTGAATACATTGTACGTCGCTGGCCGGTAGTGGTCGTGCTGCATGTCGTCCTCGCGGGACCAGACGACCTTCACCGG
>CAYJUC010000167.1:4603-8119 GCA_964372605.1 uncultured bacterium
CTGCGTGATCATTGCGCTTGACTGCCCGGCGTTGGGCCCCTCGTTCCACTTGATGTTGAGCGCATCGCGACCGCGCTTCGCCGTCCAGTAGTCGTCCGCCACCACCGCGATGCCGGAGCTGATCTGCACCACGTGCCGCACTCCCGGGATCGCCAGCGCCCGGGTGGCGTCGAAGCTCGCCACCGTACCGCCGAAGACCGGGCAGCGCTGGACCGTCCCCACTAGCATCCCCGGCACCTTGACATCGATGCCGAACACAGCCTTGCCGGTCACCTTGTCCGGGGTATCGAGCCGGGGAGTCCCCTTGCCAATCAACTTGAACTGGTCGGGCGTCTTCAGCGTCGGGTTCTGGGGGACAGGGAGCGGCGCGGCCTTGTCGGCCAGCTCGCCGTATCCGAACTTTCTGCCACTCGGACGGTGGTAGATGGCCCCCTGCTCCGCGTAGACCTCGCCCACCGGCACTCCCCACTCCTTGGCTGCCGCGGCAACCAGCATCTCCCGGGCCGCTGCACCGGCCCGGCGCCAGACCATAAAGAGCCCGCGGATGCTCGTGGAACCAGCGGTGAGCTGCCGACCGCCGTACATGGCGCCCACCACCGGCGGCCAGGCGGGGTTGTCAAAGGCGGGATCGGCCCCGCCTTGCACCACCTTGACCTTCGCCCAGTCCGCTTCCAGCTCGTCGGCGAGGATCATCGCCATGGACGTGAGTGTCCCCTGCCCCATCTCAGACTGGCTGTTGGTGATGGTCACGATCCCGTCCTTGTCGATCTGGATCCACACACTCAGCGCAAACGGTCCCGATTGCGCCGCGGCCCCCCCGCGGCCGCCGCCGGGGAGATGAAAGCCGATGGTCAGCCCCGCGCCGAGCGCCAGCCCGCCCTTGAGCAGCGTCCTCCTGCTGATCGTGGTCTTCATCGCGACCCTCCTTGCCGAATCATGGCCGCGGCGCGGTGGACAGCTCGGCGGATCCGCTGGTATGTCCCGCACCGGCAGATGTTCCCGGACATGGCGCCGTCGATGTCAGCATCGGTCGGGGAGGGGTTCCGGGCGAGCAGCGCGGCCGCGGACATGATCTGGCCGACCTGGCAGTACCCGCACTGCGGGACCTCCTCGGCGATCCAGGCCTGCTGCACGGGGTGAAGCCGACCGGAGGAGAGCCCCTCGATGGTGGTTACACGGGCACCTCCGACCGCCGAGACCGGCGTAACGCACGAGCGGACTGCCTGGCCCTCCAGGTGGACCGTGCATGCGCCGCACATGGCCATCCCGCACCCAAACTTGGTGCCGGTCAGCCCGACGGTGTCCCGGAGCACCCACAGGAGGGGTGTGTCCGGGCTCACATTGACCGTCTCCCGTTTGCCGTTGATAACGAGTGTGGTCATGTTTCCCTCCTTACTTTTGTCAACAGGCGATGGTGGCCGGATGCTATGCCCGACGTGGGTGGCCTGTCAAGTGGGTAGGCCGCGCCGTGTCGAGCGGGCCCAAAGCCCGAGTACGCAGAGCAGGCCGAGCCCCCCGCCCGCAACGCACGCCGCCGGTACGCCGAAGACCTCCGCGATGGTCCCGATGAAGAACGCCCCGATCGGCGTGACCCCGGCGAAGACCAGCGTATAAAGGCTCATCACCCGACCGCGCAGCTCGTCCGGCGCAGTGACCTGGAGCGTCGTGTTGCAGCGGGCCAGAAACAGGATCTGCGCCGCTCCGATGATGAAGAGCAAGATCGCCGCAACCCAGAAATGCCGGACGGTGGCCAGGGAGAGCGTCCCCGCAGAGACGACGATGGCCGGCGCCACCACGGCGGCGAGGGAGGGCTGCCCCCGGCCGAACCCGGCAAGCGCCAGCGCGCCGACCACCGCGCCGCCGCCGAGCACCGCCATGAGAAAGCCGAAGCCGCGAACCCCCTCCCCCAAGACGTCCCGCGCCAGGAGGGGCACCAGCACGGTGTGGTTGATGACGAACACGCTCACGGCCAGCACGAGGCTCAGGATCAGGGAGACCAGGGGAGAACCGATCGCGTACCGAAGACCATCGGCGATCTCCTCGCGGATCGTGGTTTCCTGATGCGCTCGCCGGAAGCCCTCGACCCGCATTGCCAGCAAGGCCGCGACGACCGCCAGGAACGTGACGCCATTCAGGAAAAACGCGAGGGCCACCCCGTAGCGCAAGATCAGCAGGCCGCCGATGGCCGGGCCGACGACGCGGGCGGCGTTGAACATCGCCGAGTTCAACGCGATGGCGTTCACGAGGTCATCCCTCCGCACCAGCTCCGCGATCAGCGACTGGCGGGCCGGCATGTCCAGCGCGTTGACGATTCCGATGACGCACGCTCCGACGGCGACATGCCAGTACCGGACCTGCCCGCTCCAGATCAAGGCGGCCAGGCTGAACGCCGGGAGCATCAGCACGAGCTGCGTAAGGACGATGAGGGGGCGCTTGGGAAGCCGGTCGGCGATGGCGCCGGCGACGAAGGAGAGGACCAGGATCGGAGCGAACTGGAGCGCCCCGACGATTCCGAGCTTGAGGGGAGAGTTGGTCAGCTCGAGGACCAGCCATGATTGGCCAACCGACTGCATCCAGCGGCCGCAGAGCGAGATGAGCTGGCCGGTCCAGAAGAGGCGGAAGTCGCGATGGTTGAGGGCCCGCAGCCCCGAGGGAAATCGCATGGCCCCCTCGCCTCGATTCGCCCACGATAGCCGAAGACCGCCCGCGCCGCAACACGCGCGACCAGGACGGCCAACTTGCGCGGGCCAAGCCCGCGCCCGAACGGATTTTTCAGCACCCTGTCAAGGGACGCCGAGGCGGCCCAGACCGGGCAGCTTCAGCGCCGGATCTTTCACGTCGACGCCGAAGGTGAGGCCGAGCAGGTTCAGCTCGATCCCTTCCTCCCAGCCGACCAGGAGGCCGGCCAGGCCGAGGAGCGAGAGCTGGAAGCCGGTGCCGCTCGGGCTCGGTCCGGCAGGAGCGCCGCCAGGCAGATAGTCTTTGCCGATGGCGGTCGGAGGCAGATGGAGCCGCAACTCCGGCACCGCGCGCGCGATGTAAGCCGTGAACGTATTGCTGTTCGGTCCGGGCCAGGTGCGGTAGCTCGAGGGATAGGGGTACTCCCGAACCGCCGTCTCAACCTTGGCGATCAGGGCATCCACCCCCTCCCCTCTCAGGTCAGCGAGGAGATCCGGGCGACTGCCGAACCAGTAGTTGTCGGGACCCACGCGGTTCACCCGCACAGCGGGCCCGCCGCGATCGACGCCCCAGCCCATCACCTCGTAGCGGGTGTAGGACGCCGCGCCGCTCGGTTTCACCGCGATCCACGTATGCACCCCGACCACGCCCTTCCAGCCCCGGGCGCGGGCAGCGTACACCTGGAGCACTGCCTCGCGCGTAGTGGACGGATCGGGGCCCGGCCAGAAGAATCGCGCCGCGCCTGCCACCAGCTCTCTCCCTCCCGCTGGTGAAGCGCGCAGCTCGCGGCCACCGGGAGTACGAGCAGCGAGAACGCGAGCCCCCACGCCCACGTCA
>CAYJUC010000168.1:0-2571 GCA_964372605.1 uncultured bacterium
GAGCGGTACCTGGACCCGGCCTTCAAGCACCGCACCCCCCGCCTCCTCGAGGCGAGCGCCGGCTACCTGCACCATTGGCAGGTAGATGGCTACACCTTCCCCCGCCCGCTCGGACGCGGGCGCACGGAGTCAGACGCCCGCTCCCGAATCGTCCTCCGGGAATACGCGACGGCAGACTTCGATTCGGCCTCCCAGCTCAGGGCCATGGACGTCGAGGGGATCGACGTCGCGATCCTCTTCCGCACGCTCCCCGTCGTCTGCGTGGACGATCTTCCGCCGGAGTTCGCGATCGCGCTCTGCCGGGCGTGGAACGACTGGATGGCCGACTTCAGGAAGCCCGATCCCAGGCGCATGCAGGCGGCGGCGCTGCTCACGCTTCACGACGGGAAACTGGCGGCGCAGGAGCTCCGCCGGGCCGTGACCGACCTGGGATTCGCCGCCGCGCAGATGATGCCCAACCCCGTGAACGGCGTCAACCTTCACGATCCGGCGCTGGACCCGCTCTGGGCCGAGGCCGAGCGCCTGGGCGTCCCGATCTGCTTCCATCCGGCGCCGAACAACTACGCCCGTGATCACTTCGTCAACCGCTTCCTCACCCGCCCCAGCTCCACCATCACGCTCGGGCTCAACAATCCCGTGGAGCTGATGTCCGCCATCGCCAGCATGACCGCGGGGGGCGTGCTGGAGCGCTTCCCCCGGCTGCGCGTCGCGTTCCTGGAAGGGAACTGCGCGTGGCTCCCCTGGCTCCTCTGGCGGCTCGACGAGTACTGGGAGATGTGCAAGTCGGGCGAGGAGGCGAAGCTCCAGGCGCTCCCGAGCGAGTATTTCCGGCGCCAGTGCTTCATCAGCGTGGACCCGGACGAAGACCAAGTCGAGTGGGTGATCCAGAAGCTGGGAGACGACAGTCTCGTCTTCTCCACCGATTACCCGCACTCGGACTCGCACTTCCCCGAGGCCACGAAGCTGTTCCTCAAGCTTCCGATTTCCGGTGAGAGCAAGCGGAAGATCCTCTGGGACAACTGCGCGCGCCTCTACGGGATCGGCTAGACACCTACCTACGCAGGAGAAAATGGCCATGCAAGGCAAGAACGCTATCGCCAGCATCCTGAAGCTGGAGGGAGTGGAGCAGCTCATCTGCTTTCCGAATAACGCCATCATCGAAGGCGCCGCCGAGGCCGGCATCCGGCCGATCTGCGCCCGCAGCGAACGGGTGGCGGTGAACATCGCGGACGGGCTGAGCCGCGTCTCCGGCGGGCGGCGGATCGGAGTCTGCGCCGTGCAGTACGGTCCCGGCGCCGAAAACGCGTTCGGGGCGGTCGCGCAGGCCTACTCCGATGCCAGCCCCGTCCTGTTGCTCCCGGGGGGCGTTGACCGCCGCCGCCAGGGGATCGCGCCCAACTTCCAGGCCATCTACAACTACCGCGGCGTCACGAAGTGGGTGGAGGTGATCAATTTCGCCGACCGCATTCCCCAGATGATGCGCCGCGCCTTCACGCTCCTCCGCTCCGGCAAGCCGGGGCCGGTCATGCTGGAAGTTCCCACCGACGTCATGAAAGAAGAGATCCCCGACGCGGCGTTCCAGTACGCTCCGGTGACGACGTCGAGGCCGCACGGCGACCCGCAGGATGTGCGGGAAGCCGCAAGGCTCCTCCTGGCCGCGCGGGCGCCGGTCATCGTCGCGGGTCAAGGAATCCTGTATGCCGAAGCGTGGGAAGAGCTGAAGAATCTAGCCGAGCTGATTCAGGCGCCGGTGCTCACCACCCTCAACGGCAAGAGCGCCTTTCCGGAGGACCACCCCCTCGCCCTCGGCACGGGCGGCCTCTCCGGAACCAGGATGGTGGATCACTTCCTGCGCAAGGCCGATCTGGTCTTCGGCGTCGGCACCAGCTTTACCCGGTCGAGCTTCATCCTCCCCATCCCGCCGGGGAAGACCATGGTGCAGATCACCATCAGCGGAGAGGACATCAACAAGGACTACCCCATCGCGCACGGTGTCATCGGGGATGCGCGCGCCGTTCTGCGTCAGCTCCAGGAGGAGGTCCTCCTCCAGGCCGGGCCCAACGGCCGCCGCGGCGAGACGCGTGTCGCCGCGGAGGTCGCGGCCGTCAAGGCGGAGTTCCTGAAGGAGTGGATGCCCCGTCTGACCTCCGACGACGTTCCCGTGAGCCCGTACCGCGTGATCTGGGATCTGATGCAGACGGTGGATCGGCGGCGGACCATCGTGACTCACGACGCGGGCAATCCCCGGGACCAGATCGTGCCGTTTTACGAGGCCGTCATCCCGCACGGCTACATCGGCTGGGGGAAGTCCACCCAGCTCGGCAGCGGGCTCGGTCTCGCCATCGGCGGCAAGCTCGCGGCCCCGGACAAGCTCGTGGTCAACGTGATGGGCGACGTGGCGTTCGGGATGACCGGCATGGATTTCGAGACTGCCGTGCGCTGCAAGCTACCCATCCTGACGATCGTGCTGAACAACGGCCTGATGGGCGGCTACGAGAAGTTCCTGCCGGTCTCCACCGCGCGCTATGGGCTCCGGTTCGTCTCCGGCGACTACTCCAAGATCGCCGAGGG
>CAYJUC010000168.1:2671-8116 GCA_964372605.1 uncultured bacterium
CCGCGCGCTATGGGCTCCGGTTCGTCTCCGGCGACTACTCCAAGATCGCCGAGGGCCTGGGCGGCTACACCGAGCGGGTGGAAAAGCCGCACGACGTCGCGCCTGCCCTGCGGCGGGCCATCGAGGAGGTAGAGGCCGGGCGCCCGGCCCTGCTGGAGGTCATCACCAGAGAGGAGGCGGTCTATCCCACGTTCTGGTAAACCGCGGGTCAGGCCCCCTCACCTTTATTCCTCTCCCCCTCTGAGGGGGAGAGGGAAGGGTGAGGAGGAGCGCTGTAGTTGTCCTCGCTGCCCGAGGCCGGTATGATGCTGGAAACGCGTTGCGCGCGATGAAACGGAGGGGTTCATGGCGATGGACGAGCTTTCGCTAAAAGAGGCGGTGATCGAGGCGGCAAATCTCCTGGTGAAGAGAGGCGTGGTCTCCCTGAGCCGCCACGGGAACTTCAGCGTGCGGATCCCCAACACCGACACGGTGCTGCTGACGGCCACCAGCTCTTTCGACAACCTGCGGCCGGAGAACCTCGCCCTGCTGGACCTGGAGGGCCGCCTCCTGGCGGGAGAAATCGATCCCACCAGCGCCGAGATCATCCATATGCACGCCGTGGTCTACAAGCACCGGCCCGAGGTGGGCGCCGTAGTCCACACCCATTCCCCCTTCGCCACCGGCTTCGCCCTGGCCGGCAGACCCATCGAGTGCTCCTACGAAGCGCTGGTGCGATTCGACATGACCGACGGCGTCCCCTTGGCCCGCTACGGGCCACGCGGGTCGCCCGAGGCTGTGCGGAACATCGCGGACGCGCTGACCGGCGCCAGGGAGATCAAAGCCGTATTGCTTGAAAACCATGGCGTGCTGGCCTTCGGGACCAACCCGACAGCGGCCGCGCGCGCCAACCTCATTCTGGAGGAGGCGGCGCAGATGGCGATTTACGCCGAGACCCTGGGCGGCGCAAAGCTCATCCCGCCGGAGCTGCGGAAGGCGACGTTGGAGCGGAGAGACGAATTCACCCGGGTCGGGACGCGGAGGGCGTAGGGATATGGCGGAACCGTGGCAGATCAATGGAGAGTATCTGGAGAACTGTAACTGCGAATTCCTCTGCCCATGCCTGCTCGGGCCGCGGAACGCTGTGGGCGGGGCCCTGGCCCGTCCCACCGAGGGGTACTGTGACGTCCCGGTGATCTTCCAGATCAAGACCGGCCGGTACGGGACGGTCCGGCTGGACGGCAGCCACGCGGCCTTGAGCATCCATACGCCGGGCCCCATGGGAGACGGGAACTGGAGCGTTGGGCTTTATCTGGATGAGCGCGCCGGACATGATCAGCGGGCGGCGCTGGAAAGCATCTTCACCGGCCAGGCCGGCGGCGTGATGGCCCGGCTGGCTCTGCTCACCGGCAAACGCCTTCCCACCCGCGTGGTTCCCATCGAGTTCGGTGAAGAGGGGCGGCGGCGCTGGGCCAGGATCCCCGGACTGCTGGACGTGGAGATCGAAGGGGTCGAAGGGCGGGACGGGAAGTCGGAGGTCTGGCTGGAAAACGTCAAGCACTTCGTCTCCCGGCGGCTGGCCGCGGCCAAGGCCACGCGGTCGTCGTACAAGGACCACGGCTTCACCTGGAATCACACCGGTCGGAACGGGCATTATTCGAGCTTCGAATGGAGCGGTCCGTAGTGAAGGGGGCGAGGATTAAGGTGGGGAACCGGCAAGGAGGCGCGATGTGGCGGTGAAGCGGATTCAAAACGCTTACTACGTGGTCGCGAATATGGAGCGGACCGTCGCCTTCTATCGCGATCTCGTCGGACTGACTCTCGGGTTCCAGGATGGGGCGCGCTGGGCCCAATTCGACGTGGGCGGCGCGGCGCTGGCCTTCAGCTGCGCCGAGGAAGGCGCGGTGGCGCCCGGCAGCGGCGCGGTGGTCACGCTGGAAGTGGACGACCTCGACGCCACGGCACGCGCCCTCGGCAACCACGGGACGGCGATCGTCAGGCCGATCCGCGACATGGGACCGCACGGGCGGACGATGGCGATCCGCGATCCCGAGGGGAACGTGATCCAGCTCTATCAGCGGGCCAGCAAATAGACGGAGGGCGGTATGCAGGAATCCTACACGCTCAAGGAGTTCATCGGAGACGTTGACCGTGTGACCCGGGAGGAGCGCGAGCCGGCGCGCGCGACTGAGCGGATCGCGCCGCTGCTCCGCCGCCTTCTCCAGAACCCCGGCGAGATCCCGCCCGAGTTCTGGAAGCGCGGGCCCGGCCGGCAGGGGCGCTACATGCTCCACCGGGCGCCCACCTTCAACATCACCGCAGTGGTCTGGGGGCCCGGCGACGGCGCCCCGCCGCACAACCACGAGACCTGGGGGCTGATCGGCGTCATCGAGAACGAGATCCAGGAGACCCGCTTCCGCCGCCTGGACGACCGGGCGACGCCGGGACGCGCCGTGCTCGAAGTCAAGGAGGTCCTCCGGAACGGGGCGGGAGCGGTGTCGCTCCTGATTCCTCCGGACGACGAGATCCACGCGATGAAGAACGCAACGGACAGGAATACGGTGGAGATCCACGTCTACGGTCGAGACCTGACCAATCTCCCGCGCCTGCGCTTCGACCCGGAGAAACAGGCCATCGGGTCCTTCTCCACCCCCAACTACGACAACTGCTGAGGCGGCACGCCGATGCTGAGCAGGGAAGAAAACGATCTGGTCACCCGCACGGGATCGGGCAGTCCTGCCGGTGACCTCCTCAGGCGGTACTGGCAACCGACGGCGCTGACCGACGAGCTGCCACCCGAACGGCCGGCGAAGGCCGTGCGCCTGCTGGGGGAGGATCTGGTCCTGTTCCGCGATGAGCAGGGCAAGTACGGCCTGCTCGGGAGATACTGCTCACACCGGGCCACGGACCTGAGCTTCGGCCGGCTGGAGGACGGCGGGCTCCGCTGCCTCTACCACGGCTGGCTCTACGACGTGCGCGGCCGGTGCCTGGAGCAGCCGGCCGAGCCGGAGGGGAGCCGGTTCCACGAGAAGATCCGGCACAAAGCCTACCCGTGCCGGGAACTGAACGGCATCGTCTTCGCATATCTGGGCCCTGGCGATCCCCCGGACTTCCCGGACTTCGACTGCTTCCTGGCTCCGGAGGAGTTCACGTTCGCATTCAAAGGCTCTCTGGACTGCAACTGGCTCCAGGGACTGGAGGGCGGGATAGATCCGTGCCACGTCTCCTTCCTGCATCGCGTCTTCGACGACGAGGCGCTGGCAGACCGGTATGGACTGCAGTTCCGCGACCTGGTGTCCGGCGCCGATGTCCCCCTGACGAAGATCGTGCGGGACCACGTCCGTCCCCGGATCGAGGTGGAGGAGACGGAGTACGGGCTCCGGATCTTCGCCCTGCGGCAGCTCGACGCCGCAAACATGCACATCCGGGTCACCAACTTGCTCTTCCCCAACGCCGTCTCGATCTCCCTGGGCAACGACATGGTCATCACGCAGTGGCATGTGCCCGTGGATGACGAGCGGAGCTACTGGTACGACATCTTCCACGGCTTCCGGAATCCCCTGGACAGGGAGACCATGCGCAAGAATCGCCTGGAGCTCTACATGCTGCCGGACTATACGCCGCGCGTGAACCGGTCGAACAACTATGGGTTCACCCCGCGCGAGCAGCGGGAGCTGACGTTCACCGGCATGGGGATGGACGTCAACGTCCACGACATGTGGGCCCAGGAGTCGCCCGGTCCGGTTCACGATCGGACGAAGGAGCATCTGGGCTACACCGACAAGGTCATCATCGCGTACCGGAGCATGCTCCTTCAAGCGATCCGCAACGTGCGGCAGGGCGGGGAGCCGCCATCGGTAGCGCGAGGGAGCGCTGCCCGGCGGCTTCGGGGGCCGGTCGCCGTGGACACCCTCGGCCCAGTGGACGGGTGGGAGGCGCACTGGAAGGAGCACGACCTCGCCCGCCGCGCGCAATCCAGGTGGGCCACCAATCCCTGGTGAGTGGCGCGATGGAGCCTCGCGACAGTGGCATGGGGCGGTTCGACTTCGTCGCCCGGTACCGTCTGTGGGGCGAGCGGGAAGCCGAGGCGGCCGAGCGGGTCGCGAAGCTGATCGCCGAGGAGCGCATCGAGGTGGTCCGCCTCTCCTTCGGCGACCAGCACGGGATCCTCAGGGGGAAGACGGTCACCGCGCGGAACTTCCCCATCGCCATGAAGAACGGCCACACGATCACCAACACGCTGCTCGTCAAGGACACCTCCCACCGCACCGTGTACCCGGTCTTCACCGCGGGCGGCGGGCTCGGGATGCCCGAGATGAGCGGCGCGGGGGACATCGTGCTGGTGCCGGATCCGACCACGTTCAGGATCCTCCCCTGGGCGCCCGGAACCGGCTGGGTGCTCTGCGACATCTACTTCCCCAGCGGCAAGCCGGTGCCGTTCTCGACCCGCCAGATTTACCGCCGGCTGCTGGACGAGCTGGGCCGGAAAGGGTACGACTACGTCGCTGGCCTCGAGGTCGAGTGCTACATCCTGAAGCTCGAAGACCCGAAGCTCCGGCCGGAGCACGCGGGTCAGCCGGCCGAGCCCCCCGAGGTGCGATTGCTTGCGCACGGCTTCCAGTACCTGACCGAGAACCGCATGGACGAGCTGGACCCTGTCCTCCAGCTTCTGCGCCGGAATCTGCTCGAGGTCGGGTTGCCGTTGCGCTCCATCGAGGTGGAGTACGGCCCGAGTCAGTGCGAGTTCACCTTTGATCCTGGCATCGGCCTGGAACCGGCCGACAACATGCTGCTCTTCCGGAGCGCGGTGAAGCAAGTCTGCCGCCGAAACGGCTATCACGCCACCTTCATGTGCCGGCCGGGCCTCCCGAACCTCTTTTCCAGCGGATGGCACCTCCACCAGTCGCTCCGGGACCGGACCACCGGCCAGAACGTTTTCATCCCCGCGAGCGATGAGGAGCTGCTGTCGCCCATCGGCCGGCACTTCGTGGGAGGCCTACTGGCTCACGCCCGGGCGGCGTCGGTCTTCACGACGCCCACCATCAACGGCTACAAGCGGTACCGGCCGTACTCCCTGGCGCCGGATCGGGTGACGTGGGGGCGGGACAACAAGGGAGCCATGATCCGCGTCCTGAGCGGGGCCAACGACCCGGTCACGCGCGTCGAAAACCGCGTGGGCGAGCCCGCTGCCAACCCGTACCTCTACATGGCCTCGCAGATCATCGCCGGCATGGACGGCGTGGAAAACGCGTTGGATCCAGGCGAGCCGACGGATGAGCCGTATGTGACCAAGGCCACGCCGCTGCCGCGGAGCCTGATGGAGGCGCTGGCGGCGTTGCGGGAGGACACTCTATTCCGGGAGAAGCTGGGGGGCGTTTTCATCGACTACATCACCACCCTGAAGGAGTTCGAGATCAATCGCTTCCTCTCCGAGGTCACCGACTGGGAGCACCGCGAGTACTTCGA
>CAYJUC010000169.1:0-6700 GCA_964372605.1 uncultured bacterium
CAGTACGTGAACGACACGGGCGGGATCAACGGCAAGAAGATCCGGCTCTACCTCTACGACTATGGCTACCGCGTCCCGGAAGCCATCACGACCTACAAGCGGTTCCGCGACTTCGACAAGGTGGTTGGCGTGCTCGGGTGGGGGACCGGGGACACCGAGGCGCTCTCCCCCACCGTCGGGAAGGACCGGCTCCCGTACCTCTCGCACTCGTTCTCGGCCAAACTCACCGACCCGAAGACGGCCCCCTACAACTTCGTCTACGGGAGCGACTACTCCTCCAATGCCCGCGCGGCGATGACCGCCTGGTTCGACGAGGTCTGGATGAAGGATCCGCGCTTCAGGGAGGCTCGGGCCAGGAGCGAGAAGCCCCGCATCGTGATGTTCTATGCCTTCCCGGTGCCATACGCCAGCGCTCCCATCAAGGCGCTGAAGAACCACGCCGAGATCCTCGGCTTCGAGGTGGGGCCGGACCAGGACGTGTCGCTCATTGCGCTTGACACCAAGAGCCAGGTGCTGGCGACCAAGGCATTCCGGCCGCACCTGGCCTGGCACGGTAACGTCACCATGTCGGTGGCCGCCACCATCAAGGATGCCCACTCCCTGGGCCTGGGGGCCGATCACATCGTCAACAACTGGGGATACGATGAGAACCTGATCCGGCTCGCCGGCCCTGCGGCCGAAGGGGTGATGGGGATCGCCGTCACTGGCTTCTACGGCGACAAGGTTCCGCTCATGGACAAGGTGCTCGAGTACGGGAAGAAGATCAACCCGGGCGTGCCGCCAGCGTCGCGGATGATTCGCACCGTCCAGGCTTGGGCCCAGGTGCTCATGATGGCCGAAGGCATGCGGCGCGCCGACCAGGCCGGCAAGCTCACCGGCCCAGGCCTTAAGGAGACGCTGGAGACCCTCAGGGGCTGGACGCCCGGGCTGGGACTCCAGCCCGTCACGCTGACGGCGACGGATCACCGCCCCGGGTCCGTGGTTCCGATCTACCGGATCAAGAGCGGAAAGTTCGAGCCGGTGAAGCAGGTGGATCTCCGGGCCAGGTGGGCCAAGCAGTGGGACGGCGAATGGTTCGGCTACTAGGCACAGCGGGTCCTGTCACGGCGAGCAGCCCCACCGTCGGGGCCACCCCCGCCCAGAGAAGGGTGGGACGCCGCAGGCGGGGCGGGAGATGGTGCCGGGACCCCCGGCCCCGCCGGTGGGGCGCCCCGCTCGCCGCGCCACCCGCTGTGCCAGGAGCCGGCCTGTGCTGAAGGTTAATAACATCGAGGTCCTCTACCACGAGGTCATCCTCGCCGTGAAGGGGGTGTCCCTCGAGGTCCCCCCTCAGGGTATCGTGGCGCTGCTCGGCGCGAACGGGGCCGGCAAGAGCACGACGCTGAAGGCCATCTCCGGGCTCCTCAAGCATGAGAACGGCCGGGTGACCGTAGGCTCCATCGAGTTTCTGGGCCAGCGGATTGACATGATGCCGGCCGAGGAAATCGCCCGGCTGGGAATCATCCAGGTCATCGAGGGGCGGCGGGTGTTCGAGCACCTGACCGTGGAGCAAAACTTGAGCGTCGGGGCGCACCTCAAGGGGGAGCGCGGGACGATCGCCGCCGGGTTGGAGATGGTGTACCACTACTTCCCGCGGCTCAAGGAGCTGCGCACCGTGGTGGCCGGCTTCGTGAGCGGCGGCGAGCAGCAGATGACGGTGATCGGGCGGGCGCTGATGGCCGGCCCCAAGCTCTTGCTCCTGGACGAGCCGTCCATGGGGCTGGCCCCGTTCCTGATCAAGGAGATTTTCCTGATCCTCACGCGGTTGAACCAGGAGGGGGGTATTCCCATCCTGCTGGTGGAGCAGAACGCCAGGCTCGCGCTCTCGGTGGCGCGCTACGCCTACGTTCTCGAAAACGGCCGGGTGGTGATGGACGGCGACTCTGAGAAGCTCCGGGAGAACCCTGACATCCGTGACTTCTACCTGGGTCTCACCGATCTCGGAACGCGGAAGAGCTTTCGCGCCATCAAACACTACAAACGGCGAAAACGGTGGGTCTCGTGACTCTGAGGGAGGGAATCATGAATCGCCTTGCACGGTATCTCGGAATGATCGTGACCGCGGCGGCCGTCCTGGGCGGATGCGCGAGCATGGAGACGGGAATGGACATGACCGGCGCCCAGCCTCAGGTCAAGCTGGACAGGGTGGAGGTGGCTGCCTACTTCCCCTACGCCGCGCCCCCGGCCCGGGTTCCGCTGGTTCTGGCCTTCGTGTTCAGCGTGACCAACCCGAGCGGCCAAACGGTGTCGCTCGAGGAGCTCAGGTTCGCCTACGCTTTCGAGGCCAAGGGGCAGTATTTCACGTTGAATTCCCCGGCGGTCTATGACACGGTGCAGATTCCGGCCCGGGCCACCAGCACGGTCCGGGTGGTGAGCGTGCTGGATTCGGCCATCGTGCCGGCCACGCTGGCTGTGACTCAGGGGTTTCGGCTTCAGGAACTGGGGGTGAAGGGTCCGGACGTGGTCAAGGAGTGGTGGGAGAAGATCGGCGACTTCAGCTACGGGATCCGTGTCTCGGAGGGGGTGGCCACGTTCTCTACCCGAGGAGGATCGGTGCTGGTATCTTTCCAGGACTCGTTTCCGAAACGGTGAGCGCGCGGCGGGCATTTCCGTGTCCCAGCTCAGGATCGAGCAGCTGTCGAAGCAGTTCGGGGGTGTCCACGCGCTCAGCCGGGTCAGCCTGGAGGTCCGGAACGGGGAGATCCTGTCGGTGATCGGCCCCAACGGGGCTGGGAAGACCACGCTCGTCAACTGCGTCAACGGCGTCTTCCACCCCGAGCACGGCCGAATCTTCCTGGAAGGCCAGGAGATCAGCCACCTTCCCCCCAACCGGATCGCCCGGCTGGGGGTGGCCCGCACCTTTCAGAACATCGCGCTCTTTCGCGGAATGACCGTCCTCGACAACCTGATGCTGGGGCGTCACGTCCGCATGCGGAGCGGCGTGTTCGGGAGCGTGATCTACTGGGGGCTGGCCCAGCGGGAAGAGGTCCGGCACCGGCAGGTCGTGGAACGAATCATCGACTTTCTGGAGATCGAGGCGATCAGGAAGCGGCCGGTCGGAGCGCTCCCCTATGGTCTCCAGAAGCGTGTGGAGCTGGGGCGCGCCCTGGCGCTGGAGCCCAAGGTCCTCCTGCTGGACGAGCCCATGGGCGGGATGAACGTCGAGGAAAAAGAGGACATGGCGCGGTTCATCCTCGACACCAACGAGGAGTGGGGGACCACCATCGTGCTCATCGAGCACGACATGGGCGTGGTCATGGACATCTCCCAGCGGGTGGTGGTCCTGGACCTCGGGATGAAGATCGCCGAGGGGAGCCCCCAGGAGGTCCGCAATCACCCCCAGGTCGTCAAGGCGTATCTCGGCGCCAAGGCCGCAGGGCAATGATGAATGGGGAATGCGGAATGGGGAATGATTGGGGATGAAGATGGCTGAGCTGACGCTTCCCCAATTCCTTCTCCGGAACGCGCGGGAGCATCCCCGCCGCGTCGCCATGCGGGAGAAGGAGTACGGGATCTGGCAGAGCTTCACGTGGGCTCAGGCTCAGGACCACGTCAAGGCCATGGCGCTCGGGTTTGTCCGCCTGGGCGTCCAGCGGGGGGACAAGCTGGCGCTGATCAGTGACAACCGCCCCCAGGTTTACTGGGCCATGGTGGCGGCCCAGGCCTGCGGGGGAGTGCCGGTCCCGGTTTACCAGGACGCCATTGCCAGGGAGATCCAGTACGCCATCGACCACTCCGACGCCAAGCTTGTCCTGGCCGAGGACCAGGAGCAGGTGGATAAACTCCTCGAGCTTCGGCAGGGGCTGCCCAAAGTCACGAAGATCATCTACGACGACCCGAAGGGGATGCGCCACTACCGTGATCCGATCCTCATGTCCCTGGAGGCGCTGGAAGATCTGGGCCGGGAGCTCGGGCGGGCCGAGCCCGGGCGCTTCGAAGAGCTGGTTGCCGCGGGCCGGCCCGAGGATATCGCGCTCATCAGCTTCACCTCCGGGACCACGGGCTTTCCCAAGGGGGCCATGCTCACCCATGCGAACCTGATCGAGGCGATCAGGAGCGCGATGGCCGTGGAGATTTGGAAACCGGGTGATCAGTATCTGGCCTACCTCCCTCCGGCCTGGATCGGGGACTCCATCTATTCTTTGGCGGGGCATCTGGTCGCGGGCTTCACCGTCAACTGCCCCGAGCGGCCGGAGACGGTGCAGGAGAATCTCAGGGAAATCGGTCCCCACATCGTGCTGCTCGCGCCCCGTATCTTGGAAAACCTGGCTTCCATGGTTCAGGTGAAGATCGAGGACGCAAGCCCGCTCAAACGCTGGCTCTACCGGCGCTTCGTGCCCATGGGCCAGGAAGTGGCCCGCCGGCGGATGGAGCGGCAGCCCATTCCGGTCGGCCTTCAGCTTCTTGCCTGGCTCGGCGAGTTCTTCGTCTTCGGCGCGCTGCGCGACCAGATGGGGCTCGGCAGGCACCGGTACGCTTACACCGGCGGCGCGGCGCTGGGACCGGAAGTCTTCCTCTTCTTCCGCGGGCTCGGGGTGAACCTGAAGCAGGTCTACGGGCAGACGGAGATGGCCGCCCTCTCCTGCCTCCAGCGCGACGGGGACGTGAAGCTCGGCACCGTCGGGCATCCCCTCCCTGGCACCGAGATCAGGATCAGCGAGGACGGAGAGATCATCTCCCGGAGCGTCCGGATCTTCGCGGGCTACTACAAGAACCCCGAGGCCACGGCAGAGGTCCTCCGGGATGGCTGGCTCAACTCGGGGGACGCCGGCTTCTTCGACCCAAGCGGGCACCTGGTGGTCATCGACCGGCTCAAGGATGTGACAGCCCTGTCCGACGGGACCAAGTTCGCCCCCCAGTTCATCGCGAACAAGCTCAAGTTCAGCCCCTACATCAGGGAGGCGGTCGCCGTGGGGCAGGATCACCCCTACGTGGTCGCCATGCTCTGCATCGACATGGAGAACGTGGGGAAGTGGGCGGAGCGCCGGCAGATCGCCTACACCACCTACGCGGACCTCGCGCAGAAACCCGAGGTGTACGATCTGATCCAGCGGGAGGTGGAGCGGGTGAACCGCGATCTGCCCGAGGCCGCGCGGATCCGGAAGTTCGTCCTCCTCCACAAAGAGCTGGACCCGGACGACGAGGAGATGACCCGCACGCGGAAGGTCCGCCGGAGAGTGGTGGCCGAGAAGTACGCCGCGATCATCGAGGCCCTCTACGCGGACGTGGACGTCGTGCCGGTCACAGCGGCAATCACCTACCAGGATGGGCGCCAGGTGACGCTGGAGACCAGGCTCGCCATCCGTGAGGTCGGGGAGGCGCGCGAACCGGTCTCCGCGTGAGGCAGAGGCATGGGATTCTTTCTGGACCTTTTCGTGAACGGGCTGATGATCGGGTCCATGTACGCGCTGGTCGCCCTGGGCTTCGTGCTGATCTACAAGGCCACCAGCGTGATCAACTTCGCCCAGGGCGAGATGGTGATGTTCGGCGGCTATCTCGCGGCCGTGGCGCTCTCCGTCTACCAGCTGCCGCTCCTCCTCGCGGTCCCCGTGGCCCTGGGGGTGATGGTGGGGTTGGGGTTTGTTCTGGAGCGGGGAGTCCTCCGGCCACTGATCGGCCGGCCGGTGGTCTCCGTCCTCATGGTCACCATCGGCCTGGCCCTGGTCTTTCAGGGCTTGGCGGCCATGCTCTGGGGCGCGGCGACCAGGGAGCTCCCGCTCCCCATCCGATTAAAGCCGTATGCGGTCGGAGAGGTCTTCCTCTCCCCCGTGAACCTGGTTGCCGCCGGTGTGTCGCTGGGTTTCCTGATCTGCTTCGGGTATTTTTTCAAGCGGAGCCGCATGGGGATCGCCATGCGCGCGGTGGCCGATGATCAGCAGGCGGCCATGTCGGTGGGGATCAATGTGCGGGGGGTCTTCGCCCTCTCCTGGGCCATCGCGGGGCTGGCCGCCGCGACCGGCGGGATCGTGTGGGGGAACATGCTGGGTGTGGACACCCATCTGGCGCTGGTCGGGCTCAAAGTCTTTCCGGTGGTGATCCTGGGCGGGTTGGACAGCGTGCCCGGCGCGATCCTCGGCGGCCTGATCGTGGGCGGGGTGGAGAGCGTGGCGGCCGGCTACATCGACCCCTACGTCGGCGGCGGAACCAAGGACTTCGTCCCCTACATCCTGATGATCCTTGTTCTGATGGTTCGGCCCTATGGATTCTTCGGCCGCGAGATCATCGAGCGCGTCTAACCAATGCGAAATGCGGATTGCGGGATTCGGAATTAGGGGTGTGGCGGGAGACGCGAAGGGTCAGCAGTTGCAAACGCGTACAAAGCAGTTTGCCCTTAACGATGTCAGATTTGTCGATGGGCTGCCACGTACCAGGACGGCCGGCAGGTTGGGAGATCAGCTGCTCCGAGCCGGAACCTCGGTGGGCGCCAACTATCGAGCAGCGTGTCGCGCCCGATCCCGTGCCGACTTCATCGCAAAGATGGGAATTGTGGAAGAGGAGGCAGACGAAAGTCTATATTGGCTGGAACTTCTCACTGAGTCCGGTGTGGTGCCAGAAGAGAGCGCGAGGCCATTGACGCTGGAAGGGCAGGAGCTTTTGGCGATGTGTGTGGCTTCTATTCGTACAGCTAAGGCCAATCGTTCATGACAATGCGGAATGGGGA
>CAYJUC010000169.1:6800-8078 GCA_964372605.1 uncultured bacterium
AATGCGGAATGGGGAGTGCAGAATTCCCCATATGGTATTCCGAATTTTGGTATTCCGAATTTCGCATTCCGCATTCCGAATTTGAGAAATGATCAACCGGGAGTGCGGGGTCTATCAGGTGAGCTACGAGGGGGACATGGCCCTCTACCCGCTGCCCCTGGCCCGGTACGCCACCGGGGCGCTGGTGGTCTTCCTGTTCATCCTCCCGCGCTTCATGGACAGCCATCAGATGGCGATCCTCAACCTGATCGGCCTGGCCGCCGTCGGCGCCATCGGCCTCAACATCCTGACCGGCTACACCGGACAGGTCTCCCTCGGCCACGGAGGTTTCATGGCGGTGGGGTCCTACACCGCCGCGATCCTCTCCGCGCGCTACGGGATGCCGTTCTGGGTGGGTCTTCCCGCGGGCGGGGTCATGGGGGCGCTGGTGGGGTCCTTCTTCGGGATTCCGTCGCTCCGGATCAAGGGGCTCTACCTGGCCATCGCGACGCTGGCGGCCCAGCTCATCATCGAATGGTGCATCAATCACATCACGTGGATCGGCGGCGGCGCCCAGTCGACCATCTACGTGCCGACCCCCGCGCTCGGAGGTTGGGAGTTCAACACGGAGTTCCGGAGATACTACCTGATCCTGATTGTCCTCCTGCTCGCCTACGTGGCCGCCATGAACCTGGTGCGGAGCCGGGTCGGCCGGGCCTTCATCGCCATCCGGGACCGGGATGTGGCGGCCGAGATCATCGGGGTGGACGTCTTCCGGTACAAGCTTCTGGCGTTCGCCGTCAGCTCCTTCTATGCCGGGGTGGCCGGCGCGCTCTGGACCTACTATCTGAAGATCGCCAACTACGAGCACTTCACCCTGGTGATCTCCATCCAATACCTGGCGATGATCATCATCGGGGGGCTGGGGAGCGTGTTGGGCTCCGTGTTCGGCGCCGTCTTCATCACCCTCCTTCCCATTGTGCTGCCGTATATGGTCGAAGGGATTGCTGGGCTGTTCGGCTTCACCTACGCCTCCATTGCCGACTTTCTGGCGAACCTCCGGCTCATCATCTTCGGGGGCCTCATCATTTTCTTCCTCGCCATCGAGCCGGAAGGACTCTACCGGATGTGGGGGAACATCAAGCGCTACTTCCGTCTCTGGCCTTATTCATATTGAGGGGGGTCCCCACCCCCCTCAAGACTCCCCCCGGCGGAACGGGGGTGATAAAGGAGGAGGGAACAGGGGTTGCGCGGGCTGAGCCCGCGCTCGAAAATGCTGGAGGGAGACAACAAAGGAGG
>CAYJUC010000170.1:0-8074 GCA_964372605.1 uncultured bacterium
CGGATGATCTGGTCTTTCTCGTGAACCCCGCCGTGGAAGACGATGCGTCCCTCCTCGAGGACGTAGACCGTTTCGGCGATCCGGAGCGCCTCGTTGACGTTCTGCTCGACGAGCAGCACGGCGGTTTGGAAGCGCTCGTGGATCTGCCGGATGGTGTCGAAGAGCCGCTGGACCATGATCGGCGAGAGGCCGGAGGAGGGCTCGTCGAGCAGCAGGAGCGTCGGGGCGGTCATCAGCGCGATGCTGATCGCCAGCATCTGCCGCTCCCCACCGCTCAGCACCCGCGCGGGCGCGAGACGCCGCTGCCGGAGGATCGGGAAGATCTCGTAGATCTCCCCGACCCGGTCCACGAAGGCGTGGCTCCCCCCATCCAGCTTCACCGCGCCGAGCCGGAGGTTCTCCTCGACGGAGAGGGTCGGGAAGGTGTTCCCCTCCTGCGGGACAAAGCGGATGCCCAGGCTCGCCTTCTGGAACGGCCGGCCGTGGGTGGTGTCGGATCCGGAGAAGACCACGCGCCCCTCGGCCACCGGCACGACGCCGAAGACCGCCTTGAGGAGCGTGGACTTTCCCGCGCCGTTGTGACCGAGGAGGCCGACGATCCGCCGGGGCGGCACCTCCAGGTCCACCTGGTGGAGGACCTGGAAGTTGCCGTAGCCCGCGGAGAGCCCCCGGACCTCAAGCATAGAGCCGGCCCAGGTACTCGCGGATCACCCGCTCATCCTTGAGGACCGTGTCGGCGGGCCCCGACGCGATGACGGTCCCGTGCAGCACCGCGACGTGGTCGGCCACCTCCCGCACCACGTCCATGTTGTGCTCGACCACCAGCACGGCCTTGCCCTCGTCGCGCACCAGGCGCCGGATGAGCGTGACGATGCGCGGATGGAGCTCCGCCTCGATGCCGGTGGCGGGCTCGTCCAGGAGCAGGATGCGGGCGCCGGTGGCGACCAGCCTGACCAGAGCCAAGAGCTTCTGCTGCCCGAACGGCAGCTCGCCCGCCGGCCGCGGGGCGACGGGGGCGAGGCCCACGGCATCGAGGAGCGCGAGCGCGCGCTCGCGGTTCCGCCGCTCCTCGGCGCCGACCCCGCGCCCGGGCAGGAAGAGGTCGCGGAGCCTCTCGCCACGCTGGGACGGGATGGCGACCAGGACGTTCTCCAGCGCGGTGAGGAGGGGGAGGATCCGAACGTCCTGAAATGTGCGTCCGATCCCGCGCGCGACAGTCTCGTGGGGCTGGATGCCGTCCAGGCGCTGCCCGTCCAGAAACACGTCGCCGCGGTCGGCCTTGAGCACGCCGCAGATGATGTTGATCAGCGTGGTCTTGCCCGCGCCGTTGGGCCCGATGCAGGCGGTCACGCGCGCCGGCGGGACCTCGATCGAGAGGTCCTCGAAGACGTGGACGCCCCCGAAGCTCTTGGCGAGCCGCTCGACGCGGAGTCCGCTACTCGCGGAAGTCATACTTCCCGATCAGCCCCTGCCGCCGGTAGATCATGAGCCCGATGAGCAAGAGCCCGTAGATGCCCTGCTGGATTGGTCCGGCCAGGCTCGAGTGGACCCCGAGGAACCGGAACGACTCGGTGAAGGCGATAAGCAGGAGCGGGCCGAGGATCGAGCCGGCGATGCTGGCCAGGCCGCCGACCCCGATGTAGACCAGGACGAGGATCGAGGTGTTCAGCGTGAAGAGAGTCGGGTCGATGTAGAAGAGGGTCACCGCGTAGAGCGCGCCGGCAACCCCGGTGAGGGCGCCGCTCACGCCCCAGATGGCGATCTGGTAGCCCCGCGGGTTCTTCCCGAGGGCCCTGAGCGCATCCTCCCGGTCGCGGACCGAGCGGAGGACGCGGCCCAGGGGCGCCGTGACCAGCCGCCAGGCGATGCCGACGCAGGCCGCGGTGAGCAAGAGCGTGAGCGCGAATCGCGCGGTGGTCGTCTCCAGGCCGGCCGGCATGACCATGCCGAAGAGCCCCTCCGTGCCCTCCACGCGCGGGCCCACGTTGAGGAAGATGTCGAACAGGACGAAGTTGAGCCCCAGCGTCGCCAGGGCGAAGTAGAAGGTGCCGAGCCGGAGGAGCGGGATCACCGTGACGACCGCCACGGCGGCAGTGACCGCCGCGGCCAGCGGGATCGTCAAGAGGTAGTTGACGCCGAGGAAGATGTTGGCGGTGGCGGCGGTGTACGCGCCGACGCCCAGGTACCCCGCGTGCCCCATTGACATCATCCCCGTGTAGCCGACCACCAGGTTGGCGGCCACGCTCAGGATGATCCAGACGCAGATCAGGGTGGCCAGGAAGAGGAGGTGCTCCATCGCGCTAGCCGAAGATGCCCTGCGGCCGGAAGATAAGCAGCAAGATCATCATGAGGAAGATGCTTAGGGTCACCCAGGTCGGGAAGAGGAAGCCGGCGTACGCGGTCAGAATCCCCAGGCTCAGGCTGCCGACGATGGTCCCGAGCAGCAGGTTCCGGATCCCGCCCAGGGTGACCGCGACGACGCCGATGAAGAGCACGCGGAGGCCGGTCTCCGGGGTGATGCCCGTGTCGTAGGCGGTGAACACCCCGGCGATCCCGGCCAGGGCCGATGCGACGAGAAAGATGGCGTTGCGCGTCCGGCCGATGTCCACGCCCACCACGGCGGCCAGCGGCTCGTTGTCCGTCAGCGCGCGCACCCTGAGCCCGGTGCTTGTCCGGTGAAGCCAGAGGTAGAGCGCCCCGCAGACCACGGCGACCGCCACGATGCTCCACAGGTCGATGAGGCGGACCACGATCCTCCCCGCCTCCAGGATCTGGAGGTTGCCCACGCGGGCGACGCTGGCGATGCCCTTGGTCCAGACAAGGAAGAGCGAGTCGAAGACGAGCGCGATCCCCAGCGACGCGATGAACACGCTGAACAGCCCGCCCCCCCGTCGCAGCACCGGGAGGTAGATCGCCTTGTCGATGGCCAGCCCGAGCGCCGACGCCACGAGGACTCCCGCCAGACCGCTCCACACGATGGGGAAGTCCAGCAAGCGGTGGAAGATGAAGAAGACGTACCCGCCGGCCAGGAACACGGTGCCGTGGGCGATGTGAAACACCTTGACGGTGGCAAAGATGAGCGCGAAGCCGATGGCCACCAGCGCGTAGTAGCCGGCAAGCCCCAGCCCGATCAGGAGAACCTGGAGGAGCGTCATGTTAACGTGGGAGGCCCGGCCGGAACCTCGCCCGGCCGGGCCGATCACCCGCTACGGCTTGATCTCGACGAACTCGGGCTTGTCGATGTCCTTGACCTGGTACAGGGCCACGGGGACGAGGCTCTGCCGGTCCTGGCCCATGTTGATGGAGCCGCCGCCCGTGCTGGGCATGTCTTTGATCGCCAGGAGACCCGCGCGGATCCCCTCAGCGGTATAGCCATTCGTCTTGATCGCCTGCGCGATCATGCGGACGATGTCGTAGTTCTCGATGACGGCGTAGTCTGGCTCGAAGCCCAGCTTGGCGCGGTAGACGTCGATGACCCTTTTCGCCGCCTGCTTGTCGTACTTGAAGCCGCCGTAAATGAGCCCGTTGGCAGCCCCTCCCGCCGCCTTCTGGTAGCTCCGCGCGGTGACGCACGAGCAGCCGCCGTACATCTGGGTCGTCATGCCCAGCTCGCGGATCTGCTTCATGATGGCGCCCTCCTCCGGCGTCCCGTGTCCCCAGATGAAGATCGCGTCTGGCTTGAAGTCCTTGGCCCGTGCCACGAGACCGCGGAAGTCGGTGTCGCCGAGCTTGAAGAGGACTTCCTCGTGCTGTATGCCGAGCTTCTCCGCCTCCGCCTTGACGAGCGGCGAGCCGATCTTGGCGATGGCGGTGTTCGGATGGAACGCGAACAGGCGCTTCACGTTCTCGCGCTTCCAGCGCTCCGAAATCAGGGGGAGCGTTTTCGTGAGGAGCACGGAGTGGGCGAAGGCCCACGGGCTCTTGGAGACCAGCCCGGGCGCCTCCACCGTGCTGATGATGGGAACCTTGAGCTGGTCGGCGAGCGGCATCTGAGCGGTCACCACGTTCGTGAAGATCGTGATGATGATCGGCACCTTGTCCACCTGCACGACCTTCCGCATGGCCGCAACGGCGCCGTCGGGCGTCCCCTTGGTGTCCTCGATCACCAATTCGAGCGGCCGGCCGTTGACGCCGCCGGCTTCGTTGACGTGCTGGACGCCGATCTCGATGGCGGGGACCAGGATCTGGCCCCAAGCGCCCAGCGGTCCGACGAGCGGAAAGGTGACGCCGATCTTGTACGGCTCCCCCTTCGCCTGTGCGCTCGCCGCCCCGGCCATACCCAGGAGGAGCAGCGCGCAGGTGATGACACTCCATCGTCCTCGGTTCATGTGAAACCTCCTTCTCGCTGTGACTTTACGTGCCACGAGGTGGGTCGAACAATGGCCGAAGCATAGTATGGGCCCCGGGCACTGTCAAGGCGCCCGATGCGGCAGATGCGCGAGACGCCGCCTTGACTCCGGCGTGGTTCTTTTGGCACCATGTTTCCAACCGCGATGAGAGTCGTCGTGACGGGCGGGTGCGGGAAGATCGGTCGCTGGGTCGTGCGCGAGTTGCTCGACAGCTCGGACGGCCGCGCCCCGCACCAGGTGACGGTCTTCGATCTGAATGCGGGCCAGGAGCAGCGGCGGCTCCGTGAATTGACAAGCGGGGCTCAAGAACCCGGCCACTATCTCGCCGGGGATATTCAGGATCTCGGCCAGGTGGTCGGGGCCCTCGCCGGGGCGGACGCCGTCATCCATCTGGCCGCGATTCACAAAGACGGGCTTGCCACAAACGAAGTGACCTTCCGAACCAACGTGACGGGGACCTTCAACGTCCACGAGGCCGCCCGGCTGGCCGGCGTCCGACGGGTGGTTTCCACCAGCAGCGAATCGGTGCTCGGCTGGGACTACCGGGAACACGAGTTCGCGCCGGAGTACCTTCCCATCGACGAGGATCACCCCGTCCGCCCGCAGGACGCCTATGGGCTCTCCAAGGAGGTCGGCGAGGCCATCGCCCGATCCTACACGGAGAAGTGCGGGCTGGAAACGGTCGTCCTGCGCCCGCCGTGGGTCATTTCACCCGAAGAGCTGGACCAGCTCGCGCTTGACGGAGGGCGGAAGCCGTCCCGGTTCGGCCTCTTCAACTACATCGACGCGCGGGACCTTGCCGGCGCCTATCGGCTTGCGATCGAACGACCGGTCTCGGGCTCTGCGATCCTGTTTACCGTTGCCGGCGACTCCAGCGTCGCCGAGCCGCTCAGCGAGCTCCTGCCACGCCTGCTCCCCTCGATCGGGGATCTGGCGCGCGATCTGACCGGCTCCAGACCGTCCGTTTCCAACGCCCGGGCCAAAGCGGTTCTCGGTTGGTCCCCGCTCTCGTCGTGGAGAGGGGTCAGCGCGCGTGATTCATGAATTCGCTTACGGCGTCTCACACGCCCCCTCACCCTGACCCTCTCCCCTGCGGGGGGCGAGGGAACAGAAAGGGCTCCCTCTCCCTTCTGAGGGAGAGGGCTGGGGTGAGGGTACCGAGGGCGGACGCGAATAATCCGGGTCAGGGCAGGCGGACCTTGACCTCGATCTGGTTGTTATCCGGGTCAAGGACGTACCTGGACGGGGTGCGGCCGGTCGCGCCGGTCCGTGGCGTCAACGCGCAGTCAAGCCGCTTGAACTCTCCCGCGGCCTCCAGCCGCTTCAAGACCGCGTCGCATTCGTCGGGTTCGAAGGTCAGGCAAAAGTGGTCCGGCCGTCCCTCGACCGACGCCGCGAACGGAACGAACTCGGGGTTGGACAGGAGAAAGAGGACACTCTCCTCGCCGACCTTCATCATCGCCGCCTCGACGGACGCGCCGGACGCGAGCATGCGGCGCTCGAGCATCTCGAAGCCGAACATGCCGCGGTAGAATGCGATCGCCCGATCCAGGTCCGTGACCCTGACACCCACGTGGTCCAGCCGTGCCATCGGTCTCACCTCCGCCTATGGTGTCCGTTGGAGCTCGCCGAAGGCGCGCTCTACTCTCATGGCCTACCGGTTGCCCACCTCGATCAGAGTCGCCGTCCCCGCCCCCTCGCGCTGCTCCGCCCGCCGGCGGTGAAGATAGGCGGTCGCCTCCTCGAGCGGTATTACGTCGGCGTATTTCTGGTGCATGTCGAACAGGTTGATCGCGTGCGCCGACTCGTGCCGATCGAACACGCACTCCTCCACCACGATCATCCGGAACCGGTGGGTCGTGCCGTCCACCACCGTGGCCCGCACGCAGCCGCTGGTGCTTTCGCCGGCCACGAGCAGGGTGTCCACCCCCAGATAGTTGAGCTGGCCGATCAGCGGCGTGCCCGAGAAGGCGCTGGGCGCGCTCTTGCGCAACACCAGCTCGCCCGCGATGGGCGCCACCTCGTCCACGATCTCGGTCCGCCGGCGCCAGCGCTCGAGCATCGCGGGATCGGTAGGCTCGCGGAAACTGTCCCGGTGGGCGGCCTCGTTCCAGCCGAGCATCCCGTCGGCATCGAGCATCGTGATGTGGATCACGGGGATGCCGGCCTGACGGGCTGTGGCGAGCAGCCTCTGGATGCGCGGCAGCGCCTGCCAGCCGGCCAGGCCGCAGCTGGCGGGCCAGCTCTTGATCGCCTCCAGCAATGGTCGGGGCTCGTCGCCGAACACCCACCGGTACAGGTCGACCAGGAGCAGGGCCGGCCGCGCGCCGAAGCCGATGCGCCGGTCGGTGGTGGCGGCCAGATGGGCCTTGTCCTGCTCGGTCAGAAAACGGTCCCAGACTCGTTCAGTCATAGCGGCCTCTCCTCTTTCCGTTACGAATGCGCTAGCGATAACCCGCGGTGCGGAGATCCAGATCGGGGTCGGGCTCCGACGCGGCGACTCGCTGCGTGTCCTCTCGTCCGCGCGTCTCCCCCTCCGCCTTCCGCGCTTGCTCCTCGCACCACTTCCGCCACGACGTCACCGAGACGTCCGGGCGATACAAGCGCTCCGGCGGGATGTTCATCAGGCTGATCATCCACTCATCCTGGGCCCGGTTGAACAGCAGGTAGTAAAACCGCCGGATGTACAGCCAGTACCGGGCCCGCCAGATCCATGCGCCGAGCCCGCTCGCCCATTTGGCGGCGAGGAACACGGCCAGGTGGTGGTCTCCGTCCACCGGCACAAAGAACTCGTAGTCGGTCCAGCCTCCCGGCTGAACGACTCGCGCCAGGCACGGCAGCCGCATGCCCAGCGAGACCGACGGCCCCCGCCGTCGACTTCGCCAGAAGCCTTGTCGCTTCGGCCAGCGTCCGATCCGAGGGTAGTTCTCCTGAAAGACGGACTGATCGCGGACGCGCATGAGATAGATCCCGTCATCGCTGGGCACCATCCGCACGTTCTTTGTCCACGCGGGAATCTGGGAGAAGAGGTTCCACAGCGCGTTCCTGTGAAGGAACTTGCCGTGAGCTTCATCGACGGCGTTCTCGGCGGCGTAGCGCCAGTTCCCCTCGCGCACCTCGAACAGCGTGTTGACCACCGCGTCGGGCCGCAGCAGCTCCTCCGGGATATCGGCCTCCACCGGCGGGGCCGGCTCCTCGCCCACGTACACCCAGACCACCCCGGCCCGCTCCTCCACGGGGTACGTCCTCACGCACACCTTCGCCTTGCCCACGATCGGCGAATCGGGCCCGTCGGTCAGCGCCACCGCCAGGTTTCCCGTCTCGAGGTCGTAAGTCCACCCGTGGTAGGCGCAGGTGAGCAGCCCCGGGAACATGCACCGTCCCGCCGACAGCGGCACCCCCCGGTGAGGACAGCGGTTGTTGAGCGCGAAGACGCGACCCTGGTTGCGGACCAGCGCGATCCTCTCCCCGCACAGGGTGATCGGACGCGGTGTTTTGCCCAGGCTCCGCGAGGGCATGGCCGGGTACCAGTAGTTGCGGAAGCCGAGCCCGGCGGCGCTGTAGCGCGGCCAGGCATTCCAGACCAGCTCGTTGCTCGCCGACTGCCGCTCCTCCATAACGCTCTCCCTTGAGTTCCGTCACGCCGTCGCGGCGCTGGCCGCGGGGAACGATTTTCGGAATTTCATCATCAGGTGCTCGCCCGTCGTCACCGGCGGATACTTCGG
>CAYJUC010000171.1:0-2750 GCA_964372605.1 uncultured bacterium
CGTCTCCACCATCCCGACCGTGCACGGCGAGTCCCTCGTCATGCGGCTCCTGGACCGTTCCTCCATCTTCCTGCCGCTCCCGCTGCTCGGCTTCTCGGCCGAGATTCAGCCCCGCTTCGAGCGCCTCATCCGCCGCCCCCACGGCATCCTCCTCGTCACCGGGCCCACGGGCTCCGGGAAAACCACCACGCTCTACGCCGCCCTCGACAAGATCAACTCGCCGGACAAGAAGATCATCACCATCGAAGACCCGGTGGAGTACCAGCTCAAGGGCGTCAATCAGATTCCGGTCAGGCCCAAGATCGGGCTCGCGTTTGCCACAGGACTCCGCCACATCGTCAGACAGGATCCCGACGTCATCATGGTGGGAGAGATCCGCGACCTGGAGACGGCGGAGATCTCCATCCAGGCCGCGCTCACCGGCCACCTGGTCTTCTCCACGCTCCACACCAACGACGCCCCCGGCGCCATCACGCGGCTTCAGGATATGGGGTGCGAGCCGTACCTGGTCGCCTCCGTCCTGGAGGGCGTGCTGGCCCAGCGCCTGATCCGCAAGATCTGCGCAGCCTGCCGCATCCCTGCCGCACCCAACCCCGCCGACCTCCACGCCCTCGGGATCTCCGAGGCGCCGGAGGCGGTCTCGCTTTTCAAGGGCGCCGGGTGCGAGCGGTGCCGGGGAACCGGCTACCGGGGGCGAACAGGGATCTACGAGCTGTTCGCCGTCGGCGAGGAGATCCGCGGGCTGATCCTGCGAAAGGCCTCCACCGGAGAGATTCGCCGCCGGGCTATCGAGCAGGGCATGCTCACACTCCGTGAGGACGGGTGGGCCAAGGCCAAGGCCGGGATCACCACAGCAGAAGAGATCCTCCGGGTCACGCAGGAAGAAGACGAGATCCGGTGAGAGGAAGCGCTGATGCCGGTGTTTGTCTACAAGGCGTCGGACCAGCGGGGACGGGCCATTGACGGGGTCATGGAAGCGCCCGACGCCAAGGCCGTGGTGGAGCGTCTCCACCGCGAGGAGTACTTTCCCATCGAGGTGGCGCCGCAGGCCGAGCGCCGCTCTCTTTGGCCGGCACTCGGCGGCAGCCGGATCAAGCACCGGGACCTGCTGGCCTTCACCCAGCAGCTGGCGACGCTCTTCGAGGCCGGTCTCCCTCTGGATCGCGCCCTCTCCGTGCTCGAGGAACTGTCGGCCACTCCCCGGCTCAAGACAGTGGTCGGTGACCTCCTCAGGAGCGTCCGAAGCGGCGCCTCCTTCAGCGAGGCCCTGGCCAAACACCATCCCCGCCCCTTTTCCCGCCTCTACATCAACATGGTGCGCGCGGGCGAAAAGGGAGGCGCGCTGGAGGTAACCCTTCGAAGGCTGGCGGAGTTCCTGGAGGCGGCCCAGGAGTTCAGGGAGGCGATCACCTCGGCCCTCGTCTACCCCGCGCTCCTGACTTCGGTGGGCGGAGCCGCCGTGGTCTTCCTCCTCACCTTCGTGATCCCGCGCTTCGCAGAGATCTTTGCCGACCTTGGCCAGGCGATCCCGTTGCCGACTCAGATCCTTCTTGTCGTGAGCCAGACCCTCACCGACTACTGGTGGGTCCTGGCCCTGCTGGCGCTGGCGGGGTTCCTGGCCGGGCGGATGATCTTGGCGAGCAGCGAGGGGCGGCGGGCCTGGGATCGGGCGTGCCTCCGCGGCCCGCTGATTGGCGACGTGGTGCTGAAGCTCGAGGTCTCACGCTTTGCCCGCACGCTGGGGACGCTGCTCAAGAGCGGGGTCCCCATGCTGGCGGCCCTGGAGGTGGTGAAGGAGATGCTCGGCAATCAGCTCCTGGCCCGGGCCACGGAGCAGCTCGGCGAGGGGGTCAAGCGGGGTGCCGGGCTCTCGGCTCCCATGGGGGAGAGTGGGGTCTTTCCTCCCCTGGCCCTCCACATGGTCCGGGTCGGTGAGGAGACGGGCCGGCTGGAGGAGATGCTGCTGAAGGTGGCTGACAGTTTCGAGACGGATGTGCGAAGCGCGGTGAAGCGTCTCATCAGTCTCCTGGAGCCCACCGTCATCCTGGCCATGGGGCTCCTGGTCGGGTTCATCGTGGTGGCGATGCTCATGGCGATCTTCTCGATCAACGAGATTCCGCTATGAACCGGGCCGACGGGTCCTGTCATAGCGAGCAGCCCTCGCTGTTCCAGCGGGTCCTGTCACGGCGAGCAGCCCGGAGGCCGGAGCCACCCCCGCCCGAAGAAGGGTGGGACACCGAAGGCGGGGCGGGAGATGATGCTGGGACCCCCGGCCCCGCCGTTGGTGCGCCCGCTCGCCGCGCCACCCGCTGGACTGGCATTCCTCAGATCGGTGAGGGGGGGTTCACGCTGATTGAGCTTCTGGTGGTGATCATCATCCTCGGCCTCCTGGCCGGCCTGGTGGGCCCGCGCCTCTTCGGCCGCGTGGGCCAATCCAAGCAGGCGGCGGCTCGCGCTCAGATCGAGCTCCTCGGTGCTGGCCTCGACCAGCACCGCCTTGACGTCGGCAGCTACCCCACGACCGCGCAGGGGCTTGAGGCATTGGTCCGCAACCCGGGTGTGGCCAACTGGGACGGCCCCTACCTCAAGAAAACGATCCCGAAGGATCCGTGGGGAAATCAGTACTACTACAAGTGCTGCCCGGGAGACCACGGGGATTACGATCTCATGAGTTACGGGGCGGACAACGCCCCGGGAGGCGAGGGGGAGAACGCTGACATCACGAGCTGGGAGACCAGATGACAGCGCGG
>CAYJUC010000171.1:2850-8073 GCA_964372605.1 uncultured bacterium
GAGGCGAGGGGGAGAACGCTGACATCACGAGCTGGGAGACCAGATGACAGCGCGGCTTAGGGCTCACCCCCTCACCTTTACCCTCTCCCCCTGGGGGGGAGAGGGTGGGGTGAGGGGATTCACCCTGGTCGAGCTGGTCGTGGTGCTCTTTCTGCTTTCGCTGGTGGCCGGGCTGGTCCTCCCTGCGGCGGGGCGGGGGATCGAAGCCGTGGAACTCCGGGCTCAGGTGGCCAAGCTCTCGGCGTTCCTCCGCTATGGACGAGAGCAGGCTGTCACCAAACGCGTGGCCCACGAGATCCGGATTGACCCGGAGGCGCACCGGCTGACCCTGAGCCCTGTCGGCAGCGACAGCCCGAGGGCCCAGCGGCAGCTCTCATCCCGCATTCAGTTCTCGGCCGATGCGCCCAGCGGGGCCGTCACCTTCTCCCCCCAGGGCTTTTCCAGCGGGGCGAGCTTCAGGCTCCAATCGCCGGGTGGGACGGTTTATCGGGTCACGGTAGATCCGATCACCGGCCGCATCTCAAACTCTCGGGAACCCGGATGAGAACCGCCCGGGAGAGTCGCGGCTTCACGCTTATCGAGGTGCTCGTGGCCCTCGCCATCCTGGGCATCGCGGTGGTCACCATCATCCAGCTTTTCTCTCAGGGGCTCCGCCTGCTCAAGCTGTCGGGCGACCACCAGCGGGCCGTGCTCCTGGCCGACCAGAAGATTCGAGAGGCCGAGCCGACGACCGAGGGCATCGACTCCGGCCAGGACGGCGGGTTCGCCTGGGAGCGGCGGGTAGATCGCGAGCCGGTGCCGGAGGAGCTGAAGCTCCAGGGATCTTCCCAGTTGCAGATCTTCCGCGTGAGCGTCCAGGTCCGCTGGGGCCGCAACCGGAGCGTGGAAGTCGCCACGTTGCGGACGGCGCTGGAGGGCTTGCCCCAATGAAGGAGCGCGGGTTCACCCTTCTGGAGATGCTCATCGCCCTCAGCATCGTGGCTGCGCTCCTGGCCATCCTGCTGGGTGGTCTCAGGGTCGGTCTCGCGGCATGGCGCCAGGGCGACGAGCGGGCCGAGGCTCACCAGCACCTCCGCAGCGTGGCCGAGCTACTCACTCGCCCGGTGGCGGGGACCTTCCCCTATCGGATGGTTCCCTCTGCGGGCGGATCTCCGGTGGTCCAGTTCCAGGGAGAGGAGCGGCGGCTGGCCTTCGTGACGCTCGCGCCGCCCTTCCCGCTGGCGTCGTCCATCGCCTTCACCGCCGTGAGCTTCGCCCACGAGGGCGGGGGGCGTGCCGGGCTGGCCGTGAGAGAGAAGGTCCTCCCCAACACCGATCCGTTTGAGGTGGAGACCCCGACGCTCGTGGATCCGTCGATCACCGACCTCACCTTCCGTTACCTGAGGCCCGGCGGCGAGTGGGAAGCGCGCTGGGACGGCGCCGCCGAGGGAGGGCTCCCCCAGGCCGTCGAGATCCGGCTCACCACCCAGCTCAACGGGCGCGAGGAACCGTTCCCACCCCTCACGGTCACGCTCCGGGCGAGGGCGCCATGAGAACGCGAAATGGGGAATGCGGAATGCGGAATGCCAATGATTTTCGATCACTCCGCACTCCGCATTCCGCATTCCACACTGAGGGGGGCTTCGCTCTTCTGGCCGTGATGCTGGTCCTGGCGCTCCTCGGGACACTCGTGGCGGAGTTTGCGTTTTCCATGCGCCTCGAGGCCACCATGGTCAGGAGCTACAGAGAGAGTGTCATCGGACTTCATCTCGCCGAGGCGGCGGTCGAGCAGGCGATCAGGGAGATCTTGACCGACGCGCCGCTCCAGGGGTTCACCGGCGAGGAGCCGCTCCTGACGTTTTTCCGGAGCCCGGCCCAACCCCTCCCCCGCCTCCCCCGCGCCGACGTGGTGCTGGGCCCCGGGCAGTTTGGCTATCGGATCACCGACGAGGAGGGCCGGCTGAACCTCAACAGCGCGCCCCCTGACCGCGTGGATCGGCTCCTGATGACTCTCGGCATGGACAAGGAGCTCCGCGACACCATCAACGACTCCCTTCAAGACTGGAAAGATCCCAACGATCTGCACCGGCTAAACGGCGCCGAGAGCGAAGACACCTACCTCCGGCTTCCGGTCCCCTACCGGGCCCGAAACGGGCCGTTGGAAGAAGTGGCAGAGCTTTTGCAAATCAAAGGTGTGACGCCCGCGCTCTACTTCGGGAGCGCGGGCCAGCCCGGGCTCGCCGAGTTCGTGACTGTGCGAGGACGCGGACAGGTCAACATCAACACCGCTCCCGAGCCGGTGCTCAAGGCCCTGGGGCTCTCTGAGGCTGAGGTCTCTGAGATCGTCCAATCCCGGCGAATTGCTCCGTATGCGACCGTCCCTGCCAGGTTCGCGGGCCGCGGACTCTCAGTCGGGAGCCGCACCTTCCGCGTCGAGGCGGCTGGCTGGATGGGCGGAGAAATGCGCATCCGTGTCCTCGCCATCGTCGAGAAGACGATCGAAGCTCAGCGGGGTTCCCCCGCTGTCGTGATCCGTTCTTGGAACCCAAACCCGTCGGTAGGGAGGTAATCGGGATCATGCGCGTGGGGCTCGCCCTCAGGGATTCGGCCATCGCCCTGGTGGCGCTCAAAGGCCGGCGGGGCATCGAGGCCCTCACGATAGAAGGGCATGAGCACCCCGCCGCGCTCCTCAAGGCCGAGCTCCAGTCCAGGCGGATTCTGTCGCGGAAGGCACGGGTCGGGCTCTCTCGGAGCCTGACAGTCGTCAAGGCTCTGAAGCTTCCCCCGGTGGTGGATGGGAGCCTCTCCCAGATGGTGGCCTTCGAGCTGGAGCGCCACGTCCCCTTCCCCGCCGAGGAAGCCTGCTTCGACTTCGCGGCGTTCCCGGGAGCCAAGGGAGGTCCGATCGATGTCCTGGTGGTGGCAGCCGAGCGGCGGACCGTGGACCGCGCCCTCCGCCTCCTTGAGGAGGCGAATCTGCGCCCGGTCTCCCTCACCGTGGCGGCCCACGACCTGATCGCCCTCGTGGGGCGCTGGTCTCGGGCCGACCGGGCGGCGTGGCTGCACCGGGTCGGCGAAGAGGTGAACCTGCTCCTGCTCGAGGGCCCGCGCCTCCGGCTCAGCCGGAGCTTCCCATGGGCTGAGGCGGAGACGCTGGTCGGAGAGATCCGGAAGAGCCTGACGCTTCTGCGCTGGAGCGAGCTGGCCGGCGTCTGGGTGTCCGGAGACGGGAGCCGCGCCCTCGCGACGGAACCCGCGCTCGCGGCGCTCGCCCCTGTGACGCCGCCTCCCTTCAACCCCGCCTCGGCCCGGGCCATCGCCGGCCTCGAAGAAGAAGCGGAAAGCGGGCTCGTGCTCCTCGCCCTCGGAGTGGCGCTGGCCCCGCGCCGGCCCGCGCTGAACCTGCTCCCCGAACCCCTTCGCCCGCGCCAGCTCAGGCCGGGGCAGCTCGCCACCGCCGCGAGCGTCGCCGTCGCGGCGCTCCTGGGGCTCAGCGTGATCTTCGCCCGCGGGTATCAGGATCAGCGCTATCTGGACCGGCTCAACCAAGCCGTTCGAGCGCTTGACCCGGAGGTTCGCGCCGTGGAGCGGTGGAGCGCCGAGCTGGAGAAGAAGCGCCGGCTGCTGGCCATCGTCACGGCTGTCGAAGAAGCCAGCCTTAAGCCACTGCCGCTCCTCAAGGAACTGACCGAGATCATTCCCATGGAAGCCTGGTTCTCCGCGCTTACCATGGACGCCAAGGGGGTGGAGCTCACGGGCCAGGCCGCGGTCGCGAGCCAGTTGATCCCGCTCCTGGAGAGCTCCTCCCGGCTGGAAAAGGTCGAGTTCGCCTCACCGGTCACCAAGGCGAGGGACAAGGAGCAATTCAGGATCCGCGCGAGCTGGGAGAGTCCGTCCAAGCCTGCTCAAGCCCCGGCCCCCCGGGCGGGACCCCGGCGAACTGCCCCATGAACCGGCTATCGAAACGCGAGCAGGTCATGATAGGGGCCGCCTTCCTCGCGGCCATCCTCGCGAGCGGCTATCTCTATGTGCTGGAACCGCGGTGGACAGAGATCAAGAATCTGGAGCGGGACCGGATTCCGGCGCGGGAAGCGGTCCTCGTCAAGGCGCGGGCGCGAATCGCCCAGCGGGACACGGTGCAGCGCGAGCTGGCTCAGCTTGGAGCGGCGGTGGAAAAGCTTTCCCAGCGCCTCCTCCCCGGCGCCACACCCCCCCTGGCGGCCTCCGCGCTCCAGAAGGAGATCAAAGACCTGGCCGCGGCGGCCAGCGTGGAGGTTCGGAGCGAACGGATCCTCCAACCGGTGGAGCGGGGGGACCTCCTGGAGATCCCGGTCGAGATCACGGTCTCGGGCGGGATCCGCGAGATCACGAGCCTCCTCTATCGGCTTGAAGGGACGACAATGTTCTTGACCCTTCAAGATTTGAAAGTTAGAGTGATCAGCGTCGGACAACCGCGTGAGCTGCTGACAACCCTGACGGTGTCAGGTTTTAGTTTGTCTTCCGGTCCTCCCCAAAGGGCGGAGAAGCCTGCCGGACCGCCCAAGGGATAGCCCCGAGGGATAGCTGATGTCCAAACGACTGCTCGCGCTAAATCTCCTTCTGGCCGCGGTCGCAGTCCTGTCAGCTGTCAAGCTCTCACACGTTCTCTCCGCACCCCGTTCCATCCCTCCGCCGGCCGCTCCTCCCGCCCTTCATGCTTCTGTCACCCCCGGGACCGAACCGGCACCAACCCGGCCATCGCTCGCCGCTTACGGTGTGGTGGCGACCCAGAATCTCTTCAACCCCAACCGCTCGGAGGTGGTGACTGCGCCCGCGCCCCTCCCGCCAGCCGCGAGACCGGTGCTCCACGGCGTCGTGATCAACGGGGAAACCCGGCTCGCCTACCTCGAGGATCCGACCACCAAGCGCGTCTTCGGCTACAAGACAGGAGACACGGTGGCCGGGGGGCAGCTCGAACGGATCGAGGAGGATCGGGTGGTGATCAAGCGGCCCGAAGGGCTCCTCGAGGTCAAGCTGAAGGATCCGAGCAAGCCCAGGCCAGTGGTAAGAGCGCCGCCGGCCCCGGTGGTGGCCCCTCCGGCAGGCGTTCCGCGCACCCCACCGATCGCTCCATCGGCGCCGGGAGTCCCCAGGCCTCCAAGACCGCCCCGCCCCCCGCAAGAAGGGGCAGGAAGTCCTGGCACGCCTGCACCGAGCCCGTGAAGCGAATCAAGCACGAATGAGAGCTTGCCTACGGAAGGTCTG
>CAYJUC010000172.1:0-7980 GCA_964372605.1 uncultured bacterium
CCCCGGGAATCCAGACCGGGGGATGGGGGTGCTGGTAGGGGCGGGGCCACGGGTTTACGTAGCGCGTGGGGTAGTGCTTGCCGTCGTGGCTGAACGGCCCGTCCTCGGTCCAGGACCGCACGATGAGGTCGATCGCCTCCCAGTACTGCTCGCGCGCAATCGGCGGGGGGACGTTGTAGTTGAAGAGCTCCTGGCCGCCCCCCATGGCGAATCCGGCGACCAGGCGGCCGTTGCTCATCTGGTCGAGCATGGCGTACTCCTCGGCCACTCGGAGGGGCCGGAGGGCCAGCGGCAGGAGGTTTCCGAGGATCACCATCCGGCAGCGCGTGGTCCGCTGGCTCAGCGCGGCGGCGATCAGGTTGGGCGAGGGCATGAGCCCGTAGATGTTCTGGTGGTGCTCGTTCAGCACGATCCCGTCGAATCCCAGCTCGTCGGCGTACACCAGCTCCTCTATGTACTCCTGATACAGCCCCTTGGCCTTCTCCCGGTCGAAGAGGCTGTTGGGCACCGTCACCCAGCCGCTCTCGTAGCGCTCGTCGAAATCGGGCGGCAGGTACGGCCAGGGCATGAAATGCCAGGAGTAACACTCAGCTGGTCTCATTCGCGTTCCTCCATGACGGGTTTCACGATAATGGCGGGCGGCGTTCAGCAAAGCCGGCGACCTGCTCGTAGGCGCGGGCCGCCCTGATCACCGTCGCCTCGTCAAATGGGCGGCCGACCAGCTGGAGGCCGAGCGGGAGACCTTGACGGCTCCACCCGCACGGCACCGAGATCGTCGGGAGCCCCAACAGGCTCGGCAGTCTCACCAGGTTGGTGTGGTGGGCGCCGACCTCGAGCGCGCGGTCGCCCATCGCCCGGAGCCCGTCGGCGATCCGCGGGGCGGGACCGGGCGCCGTGGGCGCCGCGAGAAGATCACACCGGGCGAACGCGCCCCGCAGTTCCGCGGCAATCAGCCGCCGCGCCCGCTGGCCCAACAGATACTCCCCGGCGCTGATGCCGGCGCCCATGTAGAGGCGCCCCCTCACGTCATCGCCGTAATCACGGGGCCGCTCGCCCAGCCAGCGCCGGTGGTAAGCTGTGGTCTCCGACGAGGCCACGATGGTCGAGGTGACCGCGGTGAAGCGAACGGCGGGAAGCGGGAGATCCTCCACTTTTGCGCCGAGCCGCCCGAGCACCGCCAGCGCCGACTCGAACGCTGCCAGGCCCTCCGCGTCCACGTCCGCCATATAGGCGCGCGGAACTCCAACCCGCAGGCCGTCCACCCCCTCACCGCTCCCTCTCGAGAGCTCCCGGCGGCTGGAATAAGGGTCGCGCGGATCGTGACCCGCCAGCGCGTCCATCATCATTCTCGCTCCCGCCACACTGCGGGCAAAGACTCCGACGGCGTCCAGCGACCAGGCCGCCGGCAGCATGCCGTAGCGACTGATCCTCCCGCAGGTCGGCTTGAGCCCCACCACGCCGCAGAACGCCGCGGGCCGCCTCACCGAAGCTCCGGTCTCGCTGCCGACCGAACCGAACGAGAGCCCCGCCGCCACCGCCGCGGCAGAGCCGCTGCTGGAGCCGCCCGGCATATGCTCCGGATTCCACGGGTTCAGGGCCGGGCCGAAGTGGTGGCTCACGCCGGTGGGGCCGTACGCGAACTCGTGCAGGTTGGTCTTGCCCAACAGCACGGCCCCGGCCGCTCGCAGCCGCTCCACGACGGCCGAATCCGCCTCGGCAACCGAGTCAGCCAGGATCCGGGAAGCGGCGGTGGTTGGGAGCCCGGCGATGTCGAAGAGGTCCTTCACGGACACGGGAACGCCGTCGAGCGGCCCGAACGGCGATCCCGCCAGATACCGGCGCTCGGCCTCCCGGGCCTCGCTGAGGGCGGAGCTCTCGAGCAGTGCAAGGAAGCAGTTCAATCGGCCGTTCAGCGCGCCGACCCGGTCGAGGAGGGCGCGGGTCACCTCCACCGGCGAGAGATCCCGAGCCCGGTAGCGCCGGACCAGCTCGTTGATGGAGAGCCAGCAGAGACTCTCCGCGGTCATCCCTCGCCTCCGAGGCTCTTGTTCGAGCGCGGGCTTTGCCCGCGCAAATCCGGGGGGAGGTTCGGAAGGGGGGCGGTGCCCCCCTCCGAGAATCCTCCGAGGAGGGGATCGAAGCCCGTCGCAGGCTCCGCCTCCTGGCCGACGAAGGCATCGAGGGCGTCGAGCGCCAGCGAGAGCCGCTCGAACTGGGCGAGAAGTGTTTCCCGTTCCTCGGGCGTGATCGGGAACGACGCCAGCGCAGCGAAGCGGGCCAACGGAGTCGGAAATGGTTTGGGCATTGGCTTACCGCATGAGCCTCATCAACCTGGGCAGAACCAGCGCCAGGTCGGGGAAGAACATCAGGAGGGCAATCCCCACGCCGAGCGGGATGATGAAGATCAGCGAGCCGCGGATCACCTCACCCATCTCGGCGCCGGGGATCACGGCCTTGAGGATGAAGAGGTTGAACCCCACCGGCGGCGTGATCGCCGCGATCTCGGTGTTGAGCGTCATGATCACCCCGAACCAGATGGGGTCGTACCCGAGCTGAACGATCGCGGGGAAGAAGACCGGCAGCGTGATGACCAGGATGCTCAGCGGGTCGAGCAGGCAGCCGAAGATTCCCAGCAGCAGGTTGATCAGGACCATGATGACCCAGGGGCTGACCGGAAGCGAGGTCAGGAAGCTCGCAAAGTTCTGCGGGACCTCGAGGCGGGTCAGGACGAACGACGCGAAGAGCCCGCTGACGAGGAGCAGCATCAGCATGGCCGTGGTCTTCACGCACCCCAGGATCGAGCGGGAGAAGCCGGTCCAGGTGAACCGTCGCTGAACGATCGTCAGCACAATGGCGCCGGCGGCGCCGACTGCGGCGGCCTCGGTCGGCGTGGCCGCGCCGGTGTAGATGGAACCCAACACGACGACAGAGAGGACGACTGTCGGCCAGACCAACCGGAGCGACTGCCACCGCTCGGGCCACGTCACACCCTCGGCGACCGGAGCCAGCCCGGGTCGCCGCCTCACCATCAGGATCACCGTCAGCGAGAGGAGGCAGGCCAGGAGCACCCCGGGGATGACGCCGGCGATGAACAGCTCCCCCACCGACGTTTCGGTGATGATGCCGTAGATGATGAATGCCACGCTGGGAGGGATCATGATCCCCAGCGTTCCCCCGGCCGCGGTGGCTCCGAGGGCCAGCGGGCGGTCGTACCCCTTCTTCCACATCTGGGGCACGGCCACTGACCCGATGGTGGCGGCGGTGACCGGGCTCGAGCCGCAGACCGCCCCGAAGCCGGCGCAGGCGAAGATGGTGCTCACCGCCAGCGAGCCGGGAATCCGATTGAACCATTTCTGGGCGGCGGTAAACAGGTCGTCGCCGATCTTGCCGGAAGCCAGCATGTCCCCCATGAGGACGAAGAGCGGGATGACGATGAAGACGAAATCGCTGGAACGGGTGAACGCGATCTGGGCCAGGCGGATCAGCTGGGCAGGCGTGGCAAAGTAGAGGGTGCCGAACACGCCGATCAAGCCCAGCGCCACCGCCACCGGGGTCCCGGTGGTCATCAGGAGGAGCAGCGCCGCGACGAAGATCGCGAAGAAGAGGACGCTCTCCATCCCTACTCGTCACTCCGCGCGAGCTCGACGGTCAGGAACACGGCAGTCAGCGTGAACAGAAACGCGCCCAGCGGTCCAACGGCATAGACGAACTTCAGCGGGATCGGCACCAGGGAGATCGCCTTCCAGTCCAGCTGGATCGCCTGGAGAGTGTAGCGGGCGACCACCCAGGTGAGGACGCCGCCGTAGAGTACGGTCAACGCGAGGCCGACCAGGCGCAAGGCGCGGCGCGCGCGCCCGCGGAAGAGCAGCAGGAAAATATCCACCGCCACGTGGCTCCCATCCTGGAGCGCCAGCGCCAGCCCCAGGAAGATGATATAGACCAGGAGAACGCTGGCGATGTCGAAGGCCCAGATCGTCGGGTCGTTGAGCACGTACCGGCGGAAGACGTCGTAGAGGACGATGACCATCATGATCACGGTCAGGGCGGCCCCCACGGCACCGAGGGCAACGTTGATCCTCGCCAGCGTCCTCATCAGCGGTTGGGCGGCGGCAAGAGCCTGTGTGATCGAAGGAACTCCAGAACGCGCCGGTCGAACTCGTCGGGCGCTTCCAGACAGCAGGCATGACCGGCGCCGGGGATCTGGTGGAAGACCGCCCCCGGGACGAGCCGGCTGGCCGCCTGGGTCGTGGCCAGCGCGGGATCGTGTTCGCCGGCGATATAGAGGGCGGGCACCCGGACCTGACCCAGGCGCTCCGCCACCGACCAGGCCTTGATCCCCTGGTAGATGGCCACGAGGGGCTCCTTCCGCAGGGTGGGGCCTTTTTCCCGGAAGGTCTCCAGCAGGTAGGCGCCCATGCGGGTCTCCGGGAACCCCGGAGCGGTCAGCGCCCGGAGGTGGACGTCGTAGTAGTCGCCGACCCCTCGACCGCTGTAACCCTGGATCCGCGCATCCATGAACTCCTGGACGGCGGCGCCGGATGCGGAGCACCCGGCCACGACCAGCGCCGTCAATCGGCTCGGGTGATCCACGGCGAACTCCTGGGCGATGATGCCGCCCACGGAGAGTCCCACAACGATCGCCTGGGCGATCCCCAGATGGTCCAGAAGCCCGGCCACGTCATCACTCATGGTGCGGATCGAGCAGTCGGTCGTCCGCTCCGAGCGCCCGTAGCCGCGCAGGTCCATCGCGATCACCCTGAACCAGAGCGAGAAGCGGGCGGTCTGGTAACGCCAGATGGTGTGGTCGAAGGGGTTGGGGTGGAGCAGAACCAGCGCGGGGCCGTCGCCGGCAGACTCGAAGTTGATCTGCGCGCCGTTGATCGAGACCCTGGGCATTCGCCAACCCTCGGGGCCGGCCCGGTCAGCGGTATCTGGACATGATGTCCAGGAGCTTCTTCCCCTGCTCCCCCGCGTTCTTCCGGATTTCGTCGAACACGGCCTGGCTGCCCTCCTGAAAGGCCTTTTTTTCGGCGTCGGTGAGATAGTAGAGGTTGGCTCCGCGCTCCTTCAGTTTCGCGGCGTCGGCGCCCTGCGCCTGCATCAGCGGAGGCACGGACCCGGCCGTCGTCTCCCGCGAGACCTCCTGGATGATCTTCCGGTCCTCCGGGGAGAGACTCTCGAAGACCTTGGGGTTGATCAGGGCGATGCTCAGGTTCACCGGCATCCCGTACTCGGTGATGAACCTGGCGGGCTCGTGGAGCTTGAAGGAGAGGGCCAGGTTGTTGACGGCGAGAGCGCAGTCGATGGTCCCGGTCTGGAGCGCCTGAAACTGGGATCCCGGATCCATGACCACCGGGCTGGCCCCCATGGCCCGCATCTGAAAGGACTGCCAACGCCCCGCCGCGCGGATCTTGAGCCCCTTGTAGTCCTGGGGAAGCTTGGTGTGCTTGGCGCGGCAGACGTTGATCACCCCGATCCCGGGCTGGCTCCAGAGATAGACCACCTTGTGCTGGGCGAAGATGGCCTCCAGGAGCGGCCCGGCCTCCTTCATCATCTCGACGAACCCACTGTCAGCGTACGCGCCCAGCGGTTCGAACGGGCTCACGTCGGGGACCTTGCCTGAGAGCACGGAGGCCGCGGTCAACGCGATATCCACCGTCCCGCTCTGAACCGCGTCGAACGCCTCCGTGATGGTCACCAGCGAGCCCGCGTAGGCCGGCTTGAATTTCACCCGGCCGGCGGTCCGCTTGGCCACGGCGTCCATCCACTTCTCTTCGGCGATGCCGAAGGCGTCGGTCTTGGCGTGAAAGATGGCGAACTGCAGTTCGGCCGCCGCGGCCCAGTCGGCCGCCGAGAGCCAGGGAATGGTCAACGCCAACGCGATCGAACACGCCCAGAAACTACGCCGCAAACCTCTCATAGGCCTCCTCCTTTAAACGGTCAGTCGCGTCGCTATGTATCCAGAGTCGTTTCGACAAAGAGGGACTCGACAGGCATCGGCGCCTTGATGAGCCCCTGATCGTGGGAGTAACGGATGAAGCGCTCGAGGTTCGCCAGGTTGCGTCTGATCCCAAACGGCCAGGGATCTTCGCCGAGGAGCGCCTCTTCCTCCTCCACGAGCTGTCTCGTCCAGGCCAGCCGGGACCAGTTCGGGTCGTCATAGTACCCGGCCGCGACGGCCTTGGCCTGCTCGAAGGCTTCCATGAGCGCGCCCGCAACCCACGGTTCTCGGGCGGCCAGCTCCGCCTTAAGGGCCACCACGTGCATGATGGGATAGTAGCCGTTCTTCTTGAAGTAGCGGAGCGTCTCCTGCTTCGGATCCGGGAAGAGCCGCCGCACGCCGCTCCCGTCCAGGATCGAGCGGGGGGGATGCGGCAGGATCACGCCATCCAGCTCCCCCCGACTTGCCATCTCCCCGATCTCTTTCCCCTTCGGGATCGGCCGGATCACGACCCCGGTCTGGGGACGAAACGGGAGCGCCTCCTCGCTGACGGTGTACCAGCGGATCTCCCGCCAGGGGACGCCGTACTCCTCCTGAAGATCCCCTTTGGCCAGGACCGAAAGCGTGGTCTGGAAGGAGTTGATCCCCACGCTCTTCCCGACGAGGTCCCGGGGCGCGCGGATAGCGGAGTTCGCGTGGCAGTAGATCAACGACTGGCTGAACAGCCGGCGGGGAAACACGGGAATCGCGGTGAGCGGAAGCCCACGATCCCTGGCCATCAGATAGGAGGAGAGGGAGACCTCCGCCGCGTCGAACTCCAGGTCTTTGATCATCCGCTCGTGCCGGTTCGCCCCGCGCCTGGACGGAATGACCTGGCCCACATGGAAGGCTGTCAGCTCGATCTCCTCTGGCTTGACGGTCCCGTCGAAGAACGGGACGTGCCGATCGTAGTGCTCCAACGCCAGCGTCAGCCCGAGCCGTGCCATCGCGCTTCCTCCCGACGGCGATTCACGAAAGATTGCTGCCCTTCTACCGCATCTCTCCAGGTCTGTCAACCGCATTCGTGGCATCCTGGAGCGAAAAATCGGCGAGCCGGCCCCTCGAACTCCTCGGGCGTCAGATTGCTTCAGACCTTGCGCAACCGCATTCTCTTGAATCGATCAGTTTTCACGCAGGATTCAGGTTTAAGACGGGATTCCCGGACTCGACAGGGAAGTGGACCGCACGGCCGGTCCTACGACCGGCGCTGCGCTTGGAAGCGATAACGCTCCGGGATGTTGTCCAGCCGATTGGTCCAGTGCGGCACGTCCAGCTCGTCGGTCCAGAGGTAGAGCTCGGTGTGGGACGCCGACGGCCGCTGCTGCGAGGGTGGGTCGGCTGGCGCGTCGGACGGCGGCGCGGGCGGCACGGTCGGCGGCGTTTCGGGGACTGGCGGAGGTGGTAGTGGCTTCGGAATCCAGACCCACACATACGGCGTCGTGACGCCGTCTCCGCGGAGCTGATACCAGCCGGTTGGGTACTCGATGACCGTAGGCGTGGGCAGCGGGGGCGGGGCCAGGCTCACGACGGGTGCCGGCTGGGCATATACGACGGGCGGCGGGGACACGATGGCTGGGGGTGCGGACACGACAAACGGGAAGAAGGGGCGGGTCACGACCACGAACGCCCTAAACCGGGGAACGAAGAAGTGATGCGGATGAACAACGGTCGGGAAGACACTCGGGGTCGGCACCACGAAGAGCTTCCGCCCCGGACGAACGACCACGGAACTGGGTGAGGTAATGACGACGGTTCCACGAGGGGCGACAACAACCACGTCGCCACGGTGAACCCGGCTTCCTGCCGACGCTGAACTCGCGACAAGGACAAGCCCCAGGGCGGTCACGATGAGGAGAAGATGAACGGGCTTCATCGGCGCCCTCCTACCGCCCGCGGGGGGCGGCTCCTCACCGCTCCTTCGTACCTACTGAATTTTCTGGTGGACGTTGCTTGCCTTGAACCTGCGACCTCTGGCATGTGAGGCCTTCGCTCTGCCAACT
>CAYJUC010000173.1:0-5885 GCA_964372605.1 uncultured bacterium
CACGCCGCCGGCGAGCGGATTGGCCAGCAGCGGCACGTCGAACGCGCGGCCGATGATCTCCAGCTCCTCGACCGTGCGCGGCGCCTCGATGAAGAGGCCGTCCGCGCCGGCGCGCAGGTAGCGCTCGGCGCGCCGCAGCGCTTCGTCGAGACCGTGGGGGCCGCGGGCGTCCGTGCGGGCCCAGATGAAGGTCTCGTGACGCATCCGTTCCTGCGTCGCCGCGCGCACCTTCGCCTCCATGACCTCGGCCGGCACCACCGTCTTGCCGGCCATGTGGCCGCAGCGTTTGGGCCAGCGCTGGTCCTCGATCTGGAGCGCCGAGACGCCCATGCGCTCGTAGGTGTGAACGGTGTGCACGACGTTCTTGACGTCGCCGTAGCCGTCGTCGGCGTCGACGAGCGCCGGCAGATCGCTCGCCCCGATGATGCCGCGCACAGCGGCGGAGATCTCTCCCAGCCCCTTCAAGCCGATGTCCGGCACGCCATAGCGCGCGCCGACCACCGGAAAACCGCCGATGAAGTACGCCTCGAACCCCGCCTGCTTGATGAGGCGGGCGGAGAGCGCGTCGTGCGCGCCGGGGAGAATCAGCGGGCCGCCGGCGGCAAGCAGGTCGCGAAATGTCTTCGCCATGCGGGCCTCCGGGGACGCGCCTCAGGTTTCCGTGGTCTCGAACACGAGCCGGCCGGTCCGCGAGGGAAACCCGCCGCGGACAGCGCCCGGCCGCTGGTCGCGATAGATCTGTCCGAGCAGCGGTGACAGGGGCCGACTGTTCGGCACCGACAGCCACATGCGCAGCAGGTGACGCATCCGCTCGGGCTCCGGGTCGTCCTCGTATCCGGTACGCGCGTGCAGCGTGACGTGGTTGTTCAGCAACTGCACGTCCCCCGGCTCGAACATCATCGAGAAATGGAAGCCGGGGCTGGCGGCGAGCCGATCGACGAGATCCATCGCCTGGAGCTGCTCCGGCGTGAGCCGCGGCACCTCGGGGAACCGCTGCGCGGAGCGGATGTGCGTGCGGATGTAGCGGCACGCGAAATGCCCCTGGTGCAGGGTGAAGATCGGCTGCTCGTAGTACGCCGCCTCGCCCTCGCGCTGCTGCTGCTGCAGGCTCCAGTGGAACGGCCGGAAGAGGACCAGGAGCAGATCGGGCCGCGTGCGGGCGATCTCGTTACAGATCGCGACCGAGCTCGCGATCATCGACAGGCCGCCGCGCTTCGCGACCCTGAGCACGAACAGGCCGGTCACGTCGCAGGAGTCGGTGTGGAACTCGAGCTCGGCATTGGTCTTGTAGCCGCGCCCCTTCGGCCCCTGGAGGTCCACCTTGAGGTCGCGCACGTCGCCGAGCACGTCGCCCTCGGCGCTCTGCGACACGGCGGTCCCGAGATGCTTCCCGAGCCCCCAGTAGATGAGCCTCAGGTCCGGCGTCGCGTAACGCTCGGTGGGAAAACCGCGGATCAGGAACATCCCCGGGCCGTTCTCGAGGAGCTCGAGCGCGCGCTCGGCAAGCATCCCAAAGCGATCGAGCGGGAAGTCCTCCTTGCGCAGCTCCGCAAGCGGGATGCCTCGCGCGGCGCGGAAGGCCCGCTCGACGTCGGCGATCTCCTCGGGGGTGAGCCGGTGGACCCAGTCCTCGCGGCGCGCCATGTCGGCGCCGCGCCAGTCGGCCTGCGATTCGACCAGGCCCCGGCCCATAGTTCGCTCCTGTGCCGTCAAGCGGGTCTCCGTCTGAGTCATCCTATACACCGCGAATGAGGGCGGAATCAAGCACGAATCGGGGGGCGCCGCGAACTCTTTCTCCCCGAGCCGGTTTTCCACTACAATAGGACGCGTGATCTCCAGACTGCCCCGCCTCCTCGCTCTCCTCGTCCTCCTGACCGTTAGGCTGGCCGAAGCGGCGCCGCCGCTCCCGCCGGCCGACTGGCTCCTGGAGCAGGTGAAGCTTCTCTCGGCGCCGGAGATGGAGGGGCGCGCTTCGGGCACCGCCGGCGCCGAGCGCGCCGCCCGGCACATTGCCGATGTCTTCAAGCAAGCCGGCCTCGCGCCCGGGGGCGACAAAGGGAGCTTCTTCCAATCCTTCGAGGTTCTGACCCGTCTCAGGCCGGGGCCGGCAAACTCCCTCACCCTCCTGTCCCCCGCCCTCCGCACCTTCAGCCTCGCCCGGGAGTTCACGCCGCTGGCCGCATCATCCGACGGCAGCGCGGAGGGAGAGGTGGTCTTCGTCGGCTACGGGATCACCGCGCCAGAGCTTCACTACGATGACTACGCGGGCCTGGACGCGCGGGGCAAGATCGTGCTCGCCGTGACTCACGCGCTGGGGGAGAACGACCCGGCCAACCCGTTCCGAACGCCCGACGCGTCGCGTCACCGCGAGCCCCGCCAGAAGATCATCAACGCGCGGGAGCACGGCGCCCGGGCCATCATCCTGGCGACGCGCCCCACCGACGATCGAGGAGAGCTCCCACCCCTCGGGAGAGCCGGCCGCCCCCTGGGGATTCCAGCCGGTCACGTCACCCACGCGGTGGCCGACGCCCTTCTCGCGCCATCGGGAAAGCGGCTCGCGGACCTCCTGCAGGCCATCGATCGGGGCCTCGGCCCCCAGTCATTTCTCCCCGGGGGCACGGCGAGGCTGGAGGTCGGCCTGATCCGGGAGCGCGGGACAGCCCAAAACGTGCTGGGGATTCTCCGCGGAACCGACCCGAAGCTCAGCGACGAAGCCATCGTCATCGGCGCCCACTACGACCATCTGGGACGCGGCAGCGATGCGCACGGCCGGATCTACCCGGGAGCCGACGACAACGCCTCGGGGACTGCCGGGCTCATGGCGCTGGCCCGCGCCCTCGTCACGGCGGGCGGGTTGCCGCGAACAGTCATCTTTGCGGCGTTCGCCGGGGAAGAGATGGGGCTCCTGGGGTCGTCTCACTACGTCAAGCAGCCGCCGGTCCCCCTGGAGCGGACCGTATTCATGCTCAATATGGACATGATCGGCCGGCTCCGCAGCGGGAGACTCCATGTTGCCGGAGTGGAGAGCGGCGCGGAGCTCCGCGCACTCGTGAAAGAATCGGCCACGGGATTGCCGCTGGACCTCCGGCTCAGGGGAGACCCTTTCGGCCCGTCCGACCACTCCCCGTTCTATTCGCGGGAGCTGCCGGTCCTGCTGCTCACCACCGGGGTCCACGCGGATTACCACAAACCCACGGATAGCTGGGAAAAGATCGACCCTCAGGGAATGGAGGTGGTGCTCACCTTCGCCTCGCGGTTGATCGCCGCCCTGGGGCCCCAGACTCCACCGCCGGCCTTCGTGAAGCTTCCGCCTCCCTCGGGGCGAGGCTCCGGCACCTTCTTCGGCGTGACATTCGACGGCGCAGAGGAAGACCGGCCGGGCGTGAAGCTGGGCGGCATCGCGGCCGGGAGCCCGGCAGATCGGGCGGGGGTCAAGCCCGGGGATCTCATCGTGAAGTTTGCCGGCGTCCCGGTCACGACCCCGGACGATCTCATCGTTGCCGTGCGCGCCCGTCGGCCGGGTGAGACGGTGGAGGTGGTCCTCTTCAGGGATGGGGCCGAGCAGCGACTGGCCACCACGCTCGGAGAACGACGCTGAGCCGAACGGAGCGCGCCGTGGGTGATCCGAGGATGACCGGGGGAGAGACGCTGACCGAGATGATGGGACGGCGGGCCGCGGCGGATCCTAACCGGATCTACTTCACCGTCTTCGATCAGCCAGTGATCTACGGCCAGTTCTGGGAGATGAGCCGCCGGTACGCCGGAAGTCTGGCAAAGTTCGGCGTCGGCCAGGGAGACAAGGTCTGCCTCATCTATCCCACCTGCGCCGAGTTCTTCTACACCTTCTTCGGCACACTCTGCCTCGGGGCCATTCCCGTCCCCCTCTACCCGACGCTTGGCGTTGAGGGGATGGCCAACATCTTCAGGGACTCCGAGGCCACGGCCGTGGTCTCCATCGACTGGTTCAGGTCTGGCGTGGAGGAGGCGCAAGCCGCCGCGGCCAACGTCCGGCACTTCCTGACCCCGTCGGAGCTCGAGGTCGGAGATCCGGCGTCCCGGCTCCCGATGGTCCGCCCGGAGGATACGGCCTTTATCCAGTACACCTCCGGGAGCACCGGCCACCCCCGTGGGGTGATGCTCTCGCACGCCAGCGTGGTGGCGACCGTCAAGTCCATGGCCGAGGCGGCGGGGCTCAGCCCGAACGATACCGTGGTGAGCTGGCTCCCCCTCTACCACGACATGGGGCTCATCGGCTGCGCCTTCACGCCCCCCTACCTGGGAGCCAAGCTGGTCCTCCTGCCGCCCGACCTCAGGAGCCCCCGGCAGTGGCTCGAGACATTGACCTCCGAGCGCGCGACCTTCACGGTGTCACCGGATTTCGGTTATCGGAACTGCGTGAGAAACGTCAAAGACACCACCGGCCTGGACCTCTCCTCGCTCAAGATGGCTCTGTCAGGGGCCGAGCCGGTCAGGCTCTCCACCATCACGGCCTTCGAGGAGAAGTTCAACCTGAAAAATGTCGTGACGCCCGGCTACGGCCTGGCCGAAGCGACCCTGGCCGTGGCGATCTGGCCGCGGGGGGAGCCGGTTCGGCTCGACCCGTCGGGCCGCTTCGTCTCCGTGGGATTTCCCTGCCCGGGCGTGTCAGTGAAGATCATGGATGGCGACGCCGAGTGCCCGGCGGGACGCGAGGGCGAGATCGTGGTGAGGAGCCCCGGCGTGATGCAGGGTTACTACAACAACCCCGAGGCGACCCGGGAGGTCCTGACACCCGGGGGGTGGCTCCGCACCGGCGATCTCGGCTTCCTGGACTCTGCGGGGTGTCTCTACATCACCGGGCGGTTGAAGGACGTGATCATCACCCGGGGCGAGAACATCGTCCCGTCCGATATCGAGGAGATCGTGGACCTGGCGCCGGGAATCCGCTACTCGGCAGCCGTGGGCATCGACAGCGAGCGGATCGGCACCCAGCGGCTGTTCGTGGTGGCCGAGGCGCGGGACCCGGCGGCCAGCCACGAAGTCTACTCAGGCATCGTGCAGGAAATCGTGCACCGCGTCTACCGGAGCCGGGGGCACCGTCCGGCGCGCGTGCTCCTGGTGAAACCCCAGACCATCCCGAAGACCTCCAGCGGCAAGATCCAGCACTCGCGCCTCGTCCAGATGATCGTCGACGGCGAGCTCGGCGACCGCGTGCTCCACGCCACCGGCCTCCACAAGGAGTAAGGCTCATGGAATTCGGGTGCCACCTGCCCACGTTCGGTCCCATCGCCACGCGCGGGAACGTCATCGCCTTCGCCCAGCGGATGGAGGCGCTCGGGTACGACTCCCTCTGGGTCAGCGACCACGTCGTCATCCCCCACGCGATCCGCTCGCGCTACCCGTACAGCGACACCGGCCAGTTCCCTCTCCCCCCCACGGCAAACTTCCTTGAGCCACTGACCACACTCGCGCTGGTCGCCGGGGTCACCGAACGGGTCAAGCTGGGGACCTCGATCCTCGTCCTCCCCCACCGCCACCCGGTTCTCGCGGCGAAGATGCTCTCCACCCTGGATCATCTCGCGGGCGGACGGCTGATCCTGGGGGTGGGCGTGGGCTGGATGGAGGAAGAGATCACGACCCTCGGGGGGCCCTTCGCCAAGCGCGGGGCATTTAGTGACGAGGCCATCCGGATCATGAAAAAGTGCTGGAGCCAGGAGCGGGCATCCTACAAGGGGCAGTTCGTCTCGTTCGACGAGATCGGGTGCTTCCCGCAGCCCGCGCGGAAGGCAATCCCCATCTTGATCGGCGGCCACACTCCCCGCGCCTTGCGGCGGGTGGTCGAGCTGGGTGACGGCTGGCATGCGGCGTTCGCCTCTCTGCCGCAGGTGGAGGATAGCCTCCGGCAC
>CAYJUC010000173.1:5985-7949 GCA_964372605.1 uncultured bacterium
CTCTGAGATCGCGAATTATCGCACGGCCGCGAGCTGCGGCAACTCGAGCAGGTGGCCGTCAACGGTGATGGCGGACCCGATCTGGGTCAGACGCTCCATCTGGTCGTAGTACACCGTCTCCTCCACCATTTTCCCGTCGCGTACCCGGATCACGCAGCAGACGTGATTCGTCACCTTGCGGCCCGTCGGCGGGATCCCCAGGAAGGGTCCCGAGTGCGTGGATGTGGCGGTGCACTCCGCGATGACCCACTCCCCTGCCGCGTTGATGCGATCCACCTTGATGCTCACGTCGGGGAACGCCGACCACCAGAGGTCGTAATAGCGGTTGACCTCCTCCTTGCCCCGCATCACCCATCCCAGCGGCACCATCCGGTATTCGATCTCCTCCGAGACCGTCTCAAGGGTGGCCGCGTGATCGTGAGCGCTCTCCGCGGTGAAGTGCTCCAGGATCAGACGGATGTTGCGTTGCTCGACGGTTTCCATCGCGCTCCCTCCTCATGCCCGAGGGTTAACTTCCCGTTCAAGCTCTTCTATCAGCGTCGAGCCCGCCGTGTCAAGCCCGGACTCTCGCGCTCGAGGGCGAGGAGCCGCTCTTTGAACGAGAGGCCGAACAGATAGCCGCCCAGGCTCCCGTCGCTCCGACGGACACGATGACACGGCACGATAATGGGCACCGGGTTTCGTCCAAGCGCCGTCCCCACGGCGCGCGCGGCGCGCGGGTGACCGATGCGTTGTGCGACCCACGTATAGGTGCGCGCTTCGCCGAACGGGATCGTCAGGACCGTAGCGAGAACTTTCCGCTGGAACTCAGGGAGGTCGGTGAGGGTTACGGGGACGGTGAAGAAGGTCCGTCGCCCTTCAAGGTATTGGCGCAGCTCCTTTCGGGCCTGTTCGGCCACGCGACGAGCCCTGGCCGAGGCTGGCGGCGCGAAGCGCCAAGCACGAATCAGGCGGACGCCCTGATCGCTCGCCGCGATTCCCAGCCGATCCACGAACCGCCTGATCTCTGCCCGTTCCATGAGGGAGCCCTTTCGGAGGGTCAGGGTGAGGGGACGTGTTTAGCTCTTCAGCCGGGGATCGAGCGCATCACGCAGTCCGTCGCCCAGGAGATTGAAGCCGAGGACGACGAGCATGATCGCCACTCCGGGAAAGGCCGTGATATGGGGCGCCACACGGAGAAAGTCGCGGCCCTTGGAGAGCATCGTCCCCCACTCGGGCGTGGGGGGCTGGGCGCCGAGCCCCAGGAAACCCAGGGCTGCAGCGGAGAGGACCGCGCTGCCGATCTGGAGGGTGGACTGCACCAGCACCGGCGCCAGGCAGTTAGGGAGGATGTGCCGCCCGAGGATCGCGGCGTCGCCGTGGCCGAGGGCTCTGGCGGCGGACACGAACTCCCGCTCCTTGAGTGAGAGCACCGAGCCCCGGACAAGCCGAGCGTAGGCCGGGATCGACACCAGACCGATGGCCACCATCGCGGTGTAGAGCCCCACACCCAGGATGCTCACCGTGACGAGCGCCAGGAGAATTCCCGGAAAAGCCAGCATGATGTCCACCACCCTCTGCACCAGGAGATCCACGCGCCCGCCGAAGTAACCGGAGATGGCCCCCAACGGAACCCCGGCCAGGACGCCGATCCCGACGGCAACCACGCCGATGGAGAGCGAGATCCGCGCCCCGTGGACGATCCGGGAGAGGATGTCGCGTCCCAGCTCATCCCTTCCCAGCGGCGCCTCGCGGGATGGAGCCTCGAGGGATCTGGCGAAGTGAGACTTGAAGGGATCCTCGGGCGCCAGGAGCGGAGCCATGAGCGCCATCACGACGAAGCCCGTCACGATCACGAGCCCGGCCAGCGCGCCCCGCCGGTGGCGGAGGCGCTCGAGCGTCTCCCCCCAGGGCCCGACGTCACTCATAGCGAATCCGCGGATCCAGGACGGAGTAGAGCAGGTCCACCACCAGATTGACGAACA
>CAYJUC010000174.1:0-5829 GCA_964372605.1 uncultured bacterium
GAGGGGCGTCGCTGGCGGGCGATCTCCAGGAGGTCACGAAATCCGCGGGTGGTGAGGAGCCCGGTCTTGGCCCCCTTGCGCTGGAGCAAAGCGTTTGTCGAGACGGTGGTCCCGTGCGCGAGGTACGTGAGCTGGTCGGGCGACACCCCGGCTTCGGCGAGAATCCGCGCGATCCCGTTCAAAATCCCCTCGGAGGGATCCGCAGGCACCGAGGGGACCTTCCCCACGGCGACGCGCCCCGACTCCTCGTCCACCAGGGCGAGATCCGTGAAGGTTCCGCCGACGTCAATCCCGAGCCTGTACCCCATTACTCCACCACGCGTAACTGCACGTCTCCGGGCCCTCCCGGCACGCGGTACCAGAGGAACTTCATCGGCGGGTTCGGTTTCTTGCCCCGGATCCGGTTGTCGGCCAGGAGGAAGAGGCGCCGGTAGAGCCGGGAGGTGCGAAGACCGCGGGTGAGCCAAGGGGTGTACCAGCGGGGAGGGACGTTCCACGGGCAGACGGCGATGCAGCGAGCGCAGCTGTTGAACTTCTGGGGGTTGGCCGTCCAGTAGGTCATGCACTTGTCATTGTCCAGTTGCCACTTCAGGACCCCGCGCACAACCTGCTTGGGTCCGGCCGGGATGCATTGGGCCGGGCAGTTGACCGCGCACTTATTACACATCCCGCACAGGGCCTGAACGCCGAGGTCCACCGGGCCATCCACGGCCAGGGGCAGATCGGTGGTCACCGTGGCCAGCCGCACTCGGGGGCCGTAATCGCGCACGATCAACGAGCCGTTGCGCGCCAGCTCGCCCACGCCGGCCATCACGGCGATGGGGACATGGAGCACTTCTTCGCTCATAAAGAAGTGGGCTTTCGCCGCGTAGCCCAGCTCGCGGATGTAGGCGGCGAGGCAGACCGCTATCCGAGCCGTCTTCAGGTACCCCTTGCCATGCGGGATGTCATTGATGAAGTTGGGCGAATTCGCGTAAAGCTCGTACTCCGATTGGATCGCCATGGAAACGGCGAACCGGTGCGGCAAGTGGATGGGTTGACCGTCCAGCCCCTTGGCGTAGTCGATCCGCAGGCCCCGGTGAGTGAAGACGAAGGCCTGATCGAGGTGACAGATCCCCGCCACGTCCGCCCCGAAGAAGCGCGCCGCGGCCTTGATGTGGGCGGCCATGGCCGCCGGGTCGGAAAGCGGTTGGGGTTCCGGGTTGACCGGTCCATCGGCGAAGCCCCGCCACGAGCGCATCGGCGCGTTCTGCGGCCGGTTCTCCGGGAAATAGATCCGCCGGAAGGGGTCCACCGACTCCGCCGTCCAGCGCTGCTGCACGACCGGCCCAAGATCCCCGCGGGCCGCCTTGGTGTGGTGCTCGTCCCGCTGGTCTATCCGCGGGAGCGGGCCGACGATGCGGGTGGTGGGGGAGGGCAACCGAGCGCCCGGAAGCGAGGGGCTTCGATCCCGAGGGAGGCGGCGGCACCGCGCGGCCAGGCGTCCCAGCGGCGAAGGAGGCCGGCCAGGGAGATCAGCGGCAAGGGGCAGATCGGTGGTCACCGTGGCGAGACGGACCCACCGCCCGTAGCGGCCGGTCTCTACCTGCCCATCGCCGTCCAGCCAGCCGATCCCGGCGCGGACCGCCAGGACGCGGTGGTCCACGGCCTCGGCGAGGAAGAAATGGGCCCGGGCGCGATATCCGATCTCCCGGATCAAGGCGGCCACGCACATGGCCACCTCTGCGGCATCCAGGTCACCCCGGCCTTCTGCCGCCGCGCGGGTTACCTCGCTGGCGAGCGGAAGAGCCGGGGTCGCGATGGGAACGCCGATGGCGATGGCTGCCGTGTGCCACGTCAGCTCGGGCAGGGCGGCGCCCTGACGGAGATCCTCCTGCGTGAGCCGGCAGATCCCCACCAGCGCCGCGCCGAAATATCGCGCCGACTCCTTTACATACTCGGCCATGCGAGCCGGGTTCTTCACCTCGACTTGCTTGGGGTTGATCGGGCCGTCGGCCACCGGCACCCAGGCGACCGCAGGGCAGTTGCCCGGCCTGGCCCCCGGGGCGAGCACTTGGAGGAGGGGGTGGACGGCGGTGATGCTCACCGTTCCCCTACCCCGCTCCCGAGTGGGTCCACCTCGTCCCGCAGGATCATGAGACTGTTCAGCACCTGGAGGAGCTCGTGGGTGAGGATGGGTGGCCCTTCCGCCCTCAGCTCCTCGGCGAGGCGGATCATCTCCGCCAGCTTTTTCGCGCTTGTCATGGACTCCCCCCGCCTATCTCGCCAGGTAATGCTCCACCCTGCGTCCGGCCTGCCGCTCGTCGGTCCACCGGCGCGTCTTGAACTCGTAGCGCGGCAGACTGTCTTGCGCCGCCTCGGTGAACTGCATGCTGACCCCGACGCGGTCCCTCACCCGCGCGCTCAATCTGGCCGGCAGCGCGGCGCGATCCGCGTCCGAAAGCTGCGCCGTCCGCTTGACCTCGTACTGAACAGCCACCGTCTCTCGCCCGTCGGCATCGATGAACACCGTGGCCTTGTACTCCTCCACTTCGGGAAAGCCGAACACGGCGGCGTCTACCGCTTCCGGCCAGACGTTCTGCCCCTTGATCTTGATCATGTCGTCGTAGCGCGCCACGGTCCCCGCCTGGATGCCGGCGAACGGCCGGCCACAGGGGCACTCGGTGTGTCCCTGGTAGATGACCCGATCTCCCATGCGGAAGCGGATCATGGGCGCAACCGCGCGGGTCAGCGTGGTGAGGACAAGCTCGCCCTCCTCGCCGGACCCGACGTGGCGCCCCGTTTCCGGATCGATCACCTCGAAGAGCAGCCGGTGCTCCATGGCGTGAAGCATTCCCCGACGCCCCCCGTCACGCACGCCCCGCTCGCAGCAGAACATGATCCCGGGGACGGACTGGGTTGCGCCGAACATCTCAGTCAGGGGCGCGCCCCAGAACTCTTCCATCTCTCGGGCCCAGTCCAGCGTGTAGGCCTGGGTCGTGGCATCGATGGCGCGCAAATCGGGGAAGTCGCGACGCGGGTCGATCCCCATCTGCTGGCAGAGGACTGTCAACCGCGTGAGATATGCCGGCACCGTGACGATGTAGTTGGGCGGGAAGCGCCGCATCGTCTCCAGCTTGCGGGTCGCATCCAGCGCGGAGACGAGATAGCTCTCCACCCCGTACTTCTGGAATGCCCGGGGGACGGCCAGACCGGCGATCTGCAGGCCGATCGGCCACATGGTGTAGGCGCGGTCACCCTGGCGAACGCCATCCCAGTGAAACTTGTAGCAGAAGCTGTCCCCAAGCTCCTCCAGGTCGTGAAAAGTAAGCGGGTGGACCTCCTGACCCAGGCCGGTGGTGCCGCTGGTGAGGCAGGTGAGCGCCAGCTCGCTCGGGGGGAGATCGAGGCGCGTGCCGTGCGGGGGGCGCTCGGCCTGATCTTCCAGCAGGTCCTGCTTCCCGAGGGTGGGGACTCGCTCCGCGAAGTCTTCCAGGGAGCGGATCTGATCTGGCGCGACCCCGTGTTTGGCAAGGCGACGGCGGAAAAAGTCATTCCGCTGGGCGACCCGGTTCAGCAGCAGGGTCAGCCGCCGGAGCTGCAGGCCCATCAGCTCTTCGCGCGAGAGCGTTTCGAGGTGAGGATTGTAGACGCGCGTTCTCTCGGTCTTCATGGAGCCTCCCCTGTCAGCGCCCCCGGCGCGCGCCCGCGAGCGGCTTCCGCATTCTCCGCGCCTTCGGCGGAGTGTCGCCGCCGGCGCCGGTCATAGTCCACCATGGCCCGGATGGCGCGGATCGGGAGGCGCGTGTCGGGATCGACGGGGATCTTGACGTCGTCGAGCGCGCGGAGCCACCGCTCCTTGACGTCGCTTCCGTACAGCACCAGAAAGATCGGCTTCCGGGGATGGCGCCGTCGGGCTTCGCCGAACACTTCCGCCAGCTCGGCGAAGTCGGTGGCGGGCAGCGCCAGCAGGACGCCCAGGACGGCATCCACGCCCGGGTCGTCGAGGAGCGCCATCAGCGGGACCTCCAGCAGTCGACGAGCGGCCCCGCCCACCCCGGTCCAGACATCGGCCGGGTTCCCGACAGGCTGCCAGGAAGGCAGGAGCGCCGCGATCCGGTCGGTCGTGGTCTTTCCGAGAGAAGCCAGCGAGAGCCCGGCCTCATCGATCTCGTCGGCGACGATGACGCCGCTGGCGCCGCTATGAGTCAGGACCCCGATCCGTCCCCCATCCGGCACCGGGGCCCAGGCGAAGCTCCGGATGAGCGCCATGAACTCTTCCACGTTCGACGCGCGCACGATGTTTGCCTGGCGGAATGCCCCCTCGAGGACCCGATCCTCGATGGCCAGCGCGCCGGTGTGGGAGGCTGCCGCCCGGGCGCCCGCCGCGGTGCGACCGCTCTTGAGGACGATCACCGGCGTCCGGGGGGAAACGCGGCGAGCGAGAGCGAAAAACTCCCGCGGGCGCTTCAGCGACTCCAGGTGGAGGGCAATCACGCGGATCGCGGGATCCTGCGAGGCGTGCTCCAGGAAATCGACCTCGTCCAGATCGATCTTGTTCCCGAACGACACCGCCAGGCGCATCCCGGGTGACTGCACCTCCCGAGCCATCAGCTCGTGGAGGAGCCCCCCCGCAAAGAGCCCGGACTGGCCTGCCAGCGCAACTCTCCCGTCGATCCAGCGCGGGAAAGGGACGAAGCTCGCGACCAGCTTCCGGCCCGCGTTGGCGAACCCGACGGTGTTGGGACCGATGGCGCGGATCCCCGAGCGCTCGAGAACCTGCCGAAGCTCCCCCTCCAGAATCGCTCCGTCGCCGCCGACCTCCGCAAACCCCGCGGACACGATGACTACCGCCCGCACCTTTCGCGTCTCGCACTGTCGGACCACATCGAGCACGTGCTCCCGCGGCACCACGATGAAGACGACGTCGGGAGGCTCGGGCAACGCCGAAATAGAGGGGTAGGCGCGGAGCCCCAGGACGGTATCCGCCGATGGGTTGACCGGATAGAGCCGACCCGGAAAGCCGTGGTCGATGAGGTTCTTCAGCAGGATGTACCCGGACTTGCCCGGCGAGGCCGAGGCTCCCACCACAGCGATCGAGTCCGGCTCGAGCAGCTCGCGCATCGGCGTCACGTCGCGCTCCGGAGGAGGATGACAGCGTCAATCGCGCACACGCCGTGGGGCGAAACGGCGAGCGGGTTGATCTCGACCTCCTGGAGCTCCTCTTCGAACTCCTGAGACAGCCCGCTCAGCGCCAGGAGCGCGTCCACGAGCGCGTTGCGGTCCACCGGCGCCCCGCCCCTCACGCCACCGAGGAGCGCGGCCCCCTTGAGCTCGTCCAGCATCTCCACGACGTCTCCCCGATCCACCGGCACGAGGCGGAAGCTCACATCGCGGAGGAGCTCGACCCAGAGCCCCCCCAGGCCCACCATCAGAACCGGCCCCAGCCGGGCGTCGTGGGTCACGCTCCCGATGATTTCGACGCCCCCGGAGACCATCTCCTCGATCAGGATCCCTTCAAGCCTCACCCCGGGAAGCTGCGCGCGAACCCGGTCGGCAAGACGGTTCCAGGCGGCCTCCGCGTCCGCCACGCTGACGTGGAGCTCGACGCCCCCGATGTCGCTCTTGTGAAGGAGATCGGGTGACACGATCTTCAGCGCGAGCGGCGGCGTCAACCGGGCAGCCAGGACCCCGGCCTCCGCCGCGCTCGTCGCAACGCCGCCGCGGGGGGCCGGAATACCCGAGAGACGCAGGACGGCTTTCGCCTCCGGTTCGGACAGCGCGCGTCGACCCCGGGCGCGCGCGGCGGCCAGCATGGATCGGACGCTCGCGAAGTCACGGTCCGTGACC
>CAYJUC010000174.1:5929-7936 GCA_964372605.1 uncultured bacterium
GAGCTGCTCCGACATTTTGGAGAAGAACTGGTCCAGCATCATCTTGGAAACGCCACCCATGAGCCGCTGGCCCACGCCGGCGATGAGGCCCCCGATCTGGACGTCGGCGTCGTACGAGACGCGCGTTCCGCCCTCGACGTCCGAAAGCTGGAGCGCCGCTGTCCCGCGGACGAAGCCGGGGACGCCGCTCCCTTCCACGGCCATCGTGTAGCGGGTGGGCGGTTCCAGGTTCGAGAGCTTCACCTTCCCCTCGAAGGTTCCCTTCACCGCGGCGATGCCGATTTTCATGGTGGCCTTGTACTCGTCCGGGCCCTGGGCCTCCAGCTTCTCGCAGCCCGGCATGGCGTTGGCCAGGAGCGTGGGGTCCAGGAGAGCCTCCCAGACCTTCGCGCGCGGCGCCCGAAAATCGTAGTGCCCTTCGATTTTCATCGGATTGTCTCCTTTCGCCAGGTTTCAGCAGTTCTCCCCAACAAAGGTAGCCTGTAGCATAAAGGAGGATCGTGGGATCTTTCAACCCGCGATTTGCCGGAACCGGTGGCGTTCTGTGGAAACTTGCCACACCGCCGCGCCAAACCGCCACAGTGAATGATTCTGTGCGAGTGGGCCTCCCAGCGTAACACTCCGAATTAGCTCACCTTCTCTGGTTCCCTTCTCCTGGCATCGCATTTGCTCTTCATCTACGGCAGTCAACCACTTCCATCAACTCTTTCAAGGAGGGTTTGTCATGCGGAAGGTTCTGGGAATCGCGTTGGTCCTGCTGCTCGTCTTTTCCGTAGCCGGCGCCTGGGCCGCCGAGATCGAGGGGAAGATCCAGAAGGTGGACCCCGCCGATCGGATGTTCGTCCTGGAGGACGGCACCCAGCTCTGGCTGGCCGAGGGGCTCCAGGTAGACACCCTGAAAGAAGGGGCATCCGTGAAGGCTTCTTACGAAGAGCGGGACGGCAAGAAGATCGCCACCAGCGTCCAGGTGTCGCAGTAACTGTCCCTTCCATCCCGAACGGGCACGCCCGAAAAAGGCGTGCCCGTTTTTTTATTTGGGAATCAGGGCCTCGAGCCCGGAGGTCACCAGAAAGTGGCGGATCGCTCGAGATGAGATGATCGTGGTCTCGCCGGGAACCGGGACTTCCAGGACACGCTCCGGCGTCGCCGGGATCGCCACCTTCGCCGTGCGATATCCCTCCACGATTCCGACCAGCCTCCCGCTGGCCGCGTCAAACACCCCGCCACCGCTGGCCCCGTAACTCACCGAGGCGTCCACCATCCGGGGCGGGCCCTCAACGGCCATTTCACCTTCGTCCGAAACGATCTGGCTCACCACCCCGCTCACCACCGTAAACCGGCGGCCCCACGGAAAGGCGACGACCCAAACCTCATCCCCGAGATAGACCACCTCCTTGAATTTCACCGGTGGGAGGGTCATTCCCTCGAGCTCGATGACCGCGAGGTCGTCCTCGGTGCTCATGACCAAGATGACAGCTTCCGCCCGCTCCTTTCGCCCGGGGGTGACGATGTAAACCCGTTGGGAGCCCGGGGGGGTCAAGAAGTGACGCGTGGTGAGAATCCACGAACGGCCGGATTCCGGGTCGGAGGCCAGCACGACTCCGGATGCCGCTCGCCGCCCCCCGCCGTCGCGCTCGACCCGGAGCTGGACTGTGGAAGGGAGGATGTGCCGGATCACATCGCCGCGCTCGGAAACTCCCGCCGTCGACGCGCAACCGGACGCCAGAAGGACATACGCCGAGAGACCGATCCAGAACCTCATTCGTCCGACTCCTGCCCGGTCTCCCACCGTTCCAGGATCCGGTAAAGCGTGCGCCGGTCGATGCCCAGGATCTCGGCGGCCCGCAGCTTGTTCCCCCCTTCCTCCTCAAGGACCTTAGTGACGTACCAGCGCTTCACCTCTTCGAGGGTCATGCGGGCCGCCGGAAGCACGAGCTTCCGGGTCGGCCCGTCGCGGGGCCCCGGCGGGAGATCGTCGGGAAGGAGCACTCCCGACGATGACAGGGC
>CAYJUC010000175.1:0-2364 GCA_964372605.1 uncultured bacterium
TCCTCTTCCCGCCGATCCTCGACGAGTTCGGCTGGGAGCGGGGCGTGACGGCCGGCGCGTTCTCTTTCGGCTTTCTCGTCTCGGCAGTCCTGAGCCCTGCCCTCGGCCGCCTGATGGATCACCGCGGGCCGCGGGTGGTGGTGGAGATGGGCGTAGGCCTCGTGGCGGCCGGGTTAATGCTGGCCACGCTGGTGCGCCAGCCCTGGCACCTCTACGCCACCCTCGGACTGCTCGTCGGCGGGGGCAGCATCTGCCTCAGCTACAACGGTCAGGCGCTCTACCTCCCCAACTGGTTTGTGCGCCGGCGGGGCTTGGCGATGAGCCTCGCCTTCTCCGGCGTCGGCGTGGGCTCGATCGTCCTGCTGCCCTGGGTGCAAACCCTCATCGGACGCACCGGCTGGCGCGCCGCCTGCTGGGCGATGGGCATCCTGGTGCTGGCGCTGTTGGCGCCGCTCAACCTCCTGCTGAGGCAGCGGCCCGAGGATCTCGGGCTCGAGCCTGACGGCGACGACGCAGCGGGCAGTGCCGTCGATAGCGACCGCCCGGCGAATGTGGTGGATCCGGCCTGGGTCGCCGTGGACTGGACACTCGGCCGCGCCATGCGCACGGCCCGATTCTGGTGGACCATGACAGGATATTTCTGCGGGCTCTTCGCCTGGTACGCGGTGCAGGTGCACCAGACGAGATATCTGGTCGAGATCGGGTTCAGCCCGACTTACGCGGCCTGGGCGCTCGGATTCGTGAGCCTCGCCGGCGTCCCGGGCCAGATCGCCCTCGGCCACCTCTCGGACCGGATCGGGCGCGAATGGGTGTGGACGGTGGGCAGCCTGGGCTTTGCGCTCTGCTTTGTGGCCCTGCTCCTCCTGCGCGATTTCCCCACGCCGACGCTGCTCGCCCTCATGGTCCTCTCGCAGGGCATGCTCGGCTATGGCCTCACCTCCGTCATCGGCGCCATCCCCGCCGAGATCTTCCAGGGCCGGCATTACGGCACCATCTTCGGCACGCTGATGCTGGCAGCCATCGCGGGTGGGGCTGCCGGGCCCTGGGTGACGGGTGCGCTCTACGACGCCACCGGCAGTTACACCCTGGCCTTCTGGATCGCCATCGCCTGCAGCGCCTTCTCGGCCGTGGCGATCTGGCTCGCAGCCCCGCGCAAGGTGCGGGCCGTCGCCGGACGCGTCCCTCGGCTGAAGTAGCCTGCGTCGACGCTCAGGAGCGAGCGCGCCGGCGGACCCGCATCTCGATAGCCAGCCGCCATCCTTCGCTGCCGGCGTCGGCGACGATCGATCGCCAGCGATACGAATCAGGCGTGATCTCGGAGAAGACCCAGCGCATCGGCCGCCCCGCGTCGTCGACCCCCTCGAGCACGATCTCGTCCCCAACCGCGCGCGCCACAAACGTCCGGAACCACCCGCCGACCGGCGCGACCCAGCACACCCTCCAGTGATCGCGCGTCGGATCGTAGAAGCGGATTGTCGCGCCGTACTCCCGGCGCTTGCCGGCGCGAAGGATCCAGACGTCCTCCACGGCGCGCCCCTGGAGGATCCAGCCCCAGATCCACTCACCGCTGCCGGCCGACCGCGTGCCGTCGGAGGCGAAGTCGGTCAGGTCGAAGTCCCACACGCCGACGAACTGGCCGAAGAGCTTCAGCTTGTCGGCTTCCAACGGAGAAGGAGCGGAGGCCCCCAGCGCCTCGAGCATCGGATCGTTCATGACCGCCTCCCCTGTCATCACCACCAAAGTTTCGTTTGATGGTCGTACGGCGCGTCTCACCTGTCAAGCGATTTTTGCCGGTGCTATACTATCGGCGTGGTGCTGATCGGAGGCCATCCGGCACTGGATTTCGTGAACGTCGCCCCGGGGTCGTTCGACGACCTGCTGCGGCTCGCCGTGACGACGGGCGTCGCCGGCAGGAGCGAGGCGAACAAGCTCGGCGGACATCATGACGCCGAGCTGCAGCGGCTCCGCGCTTTGCGCGCGCTGCTGCACGACGTCTTTTCGGCCGGCAAGCCGCGACCACCCGACCTCGACGCCCTCGCCCATGCCTGGGCCGCCGCCGTCGGCCACGCCCGCCTCCGGCCGGCCCGGCGCGGGCGCGTCGCGCTGACGTTCGACGTCGCCGGCTCCGGCGCCGCCGTCATCCGCCATCGCCTGATTCAGCGCGCCATCGAGCTCCTCACCTCCGACCTCCTCGGGCGCGTCGGGAGGTGCCCCTCGTGCGGATGGCTGTTCCTCGACACGAGCAAGAACCGCTCGAGGCGCTGGTGCAGCATGCGGATATGCGGCGGCTCGGCGAAATCGCGCGCCTACTACCGGCGCCGCAAAGGCCACGCATCCGCCTGACCCCGTTCCCCCTCTCCCCAT
>CAYJUC010000175.1:2464-7921 GCA_964372605.1 uncultured bacterium
CTACCGGCGCCGCAAAGGCCACGCATCCGCCTGACCCCGTTCCCCCTCTCCCCATGCGCCAACTTCGCGCTTGACTCCCCTACGTCCGCGCTGTATCAGGAGGATGACTCGCGGACGCAGGTCGCGGCGAAGATCACAGTTGAAGGAGGAGAGCATGCGGATCGACGTTCACGCGCACTATTTCCCGAACGAGTACCTGGATCGCCTGGAGCAGGCGGGGGCCAAGGGCTTGCAGGCAAGGGTGGCGCCGGGCGCCAAAGTGACCCTGGACGAGCGGATCGGCCTGATGGACGATGCCGGGATTGATATGCAGGTCCTCTCGACGGCGAGCTCGCTCCCCTACTTCGCGAAGAAGCAAGACGCTGTGACGGCCGCGCGCCTGGGAAACGACCTCTACGCGGAAGTCGTGAAAAGGCACAGCGGCCGGTTCTCTGCGTTTGCCACCGTGCCGCTGCCACACGTGGACGCGGCGATCGAGGAGATGGGGCGCTGCCTCGACACGCTCGGCACGGTGGGGGTGACCGTCGGCTGCTCCGTGATGGGCCGGCAGCTCGACGACCCCGAATTCACTCCGTTCTGGGCCGAGCTGGATCGGAGGCGGACGGTCCTCTTCCTCCATCCCGTCGGTATCGGCTGCCCGGGCTCGGACGCGTACGGCCTCACCTGGATGGTGGGGGCGCCGTTCGAGGACACGATCGCGGCGCTGCGGCTGGTGCAGTCCGGGCTGACCAAGCGCTTCCCGAACGTCAGGATCATCGTGCCCCACCTCGGCGGGACGCTCCCGTTCCTGCTCCAGCGCCTGGACGACACGCCTGTCCGGGAGCGGCCACGGGAAGGCGTTGACGAGCCGCCGAGCAGGCTGGTCAAGCGGCTCTGGTTCGACACCGTGAACTCGTACCCGGCCGCGCTCCGCTGTGCCTGCGAGGCCTACGGCGCCGACCGGCTGATGCTCGGGACCGACTGGCCGTACCTCGTGGGGCCGAAATTCAAGCGCTGCGTGACCTACATCGAGGAGTCCGGGCTCCCCAAGAACGACGTGGAGGCGATCCTGGACAAGAATGCCCAGGCGCTCCTCGGAATCAAAAAATAACGCCGGAAGGAGCGAAGCATGCCTGAGACCAGTCAGCAACCATATGTCGGCCGTCCGCTCAAGCGGATAGAAGATCCGAAGCTCATCACGGGACAGGGGCAATATGTCGAGGACCTCAAGCTCTCCGGGCTCGCGTACCTGGCCTTCCTCCGAAGCCCGCATGCTCACGCACGGGTGATCGCCATCCGGACGGACGCGGCCCGGAAGGCGCCGGGAGTGATCCGGGTCGTCACGGCCAAGGATCTGGGCCCGCTTCGTCCCCTTTCGTTCCTGGTGGCGCTCCCCGGGATGAAGCAAGCCCGGTGCCAGTACCTTGCCGACGAGGTGGTCGATTCGACGGGCGTCCCTGTGGCGGCGGTGGTCGCCGAGAGCCCGTCGCTGGCCCGCGATGCGATCGACCTGATCGAGGTCCAATACGAACCGCTTCCGGCCGTCTCAGATCCCGAGCTGGCCCTTCAGCCGGGCGCTCCGCTCGCTCACCCGGAGCTCGGCACCAATCAGGCCTTCAGTATGCCGATGAAGGGTGGAGACGTGGACGGGGCGTTCTCCCGGGCCGCCCACATCGTGAAAGTCCGTGCCGAGCACAACCGGATCGCCGGAGTCCCGATGGAGCCGCGCGGCGTGATCGCCCGGTACGATCCGGGGACCGAGGAGCTGACCGTCTGGTTAACCACGCAAACGCCATTCTCGACGCGGGCCGAGCTGGCATCGGTCCTGGGTTTCCCCGAGCAGAAGCTCCGCCTCATCGCGCCCGATGTCGGCGGCGGCTTTGGCGTGAAGGGGCCGCTCTATCGCGAGGAGATCGTGGCGGCCACGCTGACGCGCCGGCTCGGCCGGCCCATCCAATGGATGTCCACCCGGAATGAGGATCTGCTCACCACCCACCATGGCCGGGCCGCAGTCTCCGAAGCCGAAGCCGCGGTGAGCAAGGACGGAGAGATCACCGGTCTCAAGGTGAAGGCGATCTTCGATCTGGGCGCCCACCTCCTCTCCCACTCCATTGTTCCTCCGATGTCCCACTCGGTCCACGTCCTGGGCCCCTACCGGATCCAGAATGCCGAGCTTCTGAGCATCGGCGTGTACACGAACACCGCGCCCACCGGCCCCTATCGAGGCTCCGGGCGGCCGGTCGGGGTTTACCTCATCGAGCGCGTCATGGACGAGGCCGCGCGGGTCACCGGGCTCGACCCCGTCGAGATTCGCCGGCGGAACTTCATCCCCCCCGACGCGTTCCCTTACCGCACGGCGTTCGGGACCCCCTACGACTCGGGGGACTATGCCCGCGCGCTGGATCGCGTGGTGGAGCTGGCCGACTATCAGGGGCTGCGTCGAGAGCAGGCCGAGGCGCGCAAGCGCGGCGAGATCATGGGGATCGGCGTCGCGGCCTACGTCGAATCGACCAACGTGCTGGGATGGGAAAGCGGGGTCGTGCGGGTGGAGCGGAGCGGGAAGGTCACCGCCATCACGGGATCGAGTCCGCACGGGCAAGGGCACGAGACGACGTTCGCCCAGATCATCGCGGATTCTCTCGGCGTCCTGTACGAGGACGTGATCGTGCGCCACGGCGACACCCTGGGCGCACCGCAGAGCGTCGGGACATTCGGGAGCCGCAGCGCGGGACTCGGCGGGAGCGCCCTCGCCCAGGCCTCCACGGAGGTCAGGGAGAAGGGGCGGCGGCTCGCGGCCAAGCTCCTCGAAGCCAGCCCCGAGGATCTCCAGCCGGTGCCGGGCGGCTTCCAGGTGAAGGGCGTGCCTGATAAGATGGTTGGCTGGGACCGGGTCGGCGAATTCGCGCATCGCGGAATGGGGCTGCCGTCCGGAGAGAACCCCGGGCTCGAAGCCACCGTCTTCTTTCGACAAGACCAGCCGGCGTTCAGCTTCGGGGCGGGCATCGCCGTCGTGAGGGTGGACAAAGAGACCGGTCACGTTCGGCTCGAGCGCCTCATCGCGGTGGACGACTGTGGCAACGCCATCAACCCGCTGCTCGTCGAGGGGCAGATCGTGGGCGGCCTGGCTCAGGGAATCGGCCAGGCGCTGCTGGAGCACGTCGTGTATGGCGAGGACGGCCAGCTCCTCGCGGGAACGTTCATGGAGTATGTGATGCCGCGCGCCGATGACATGCCGGAGCTCGTCCTGGATCGCACCGTGACTCCGTCTCCACTCAACCCGCTGGGAGTCAAAGGCGTCGGCGAGGGCGGCGCCTGCGTGGCGCCACCGGCGATCGTGAACGCGGTCGTGGACGCGCTCTCGCCTTTCGGGGTCCGCCACGTCGACATGCCGCTCACCGCCGGGAAAATCTGGCGCGCCATTCAGCAAAAGTAGCGAAGAGACCGAGCGAGCAGGAGTGGACTGCCATGCATAGAAATGCTTGTTCCCTCGCGTTTGCTATCGCCGGGCTTGTCTTGCTGGCGGGTACCGCGCACGCAGCTACCCACGACTTCTACAAGGGTAAGACCATTCGCATCGTCGTGGGGGCCGCGGCCGGAGGGGGCTTTGACACCTACGCGCGGGTCATTGCACGGCACATGGGCCGGCACATCCCCGGCAATCCCACCATCATCGTGGAAAACATGCCGGGGGCCGGAAGCCTGATCGCGGCCAACTACGCCTACAAGATCGCCAAGCCGGACAGCCTCACCGTCGGCCACTTCCTCGGCGGCCTCTTCCTGGAACAGATCTTCGGGAAACCGGGGGTTGAATTTGACGCGCGGAAATTCGAGTACCTCGGCGTTCCCGTGAAGGACAACCCCGCGTGCGCCTTCATCCGGGCGAGCGGCATCACCAGCATCGAGAAATGGATGGCCGCGAAGACGCCGCCCAAGCTGGGCGGTGTGGGGCCCGGCACCGCCACCGACAACGTCCCAAAGCTCCTCGCCGCCTCCATCGGCCTCCCGATCCAGCTCGTCTCGGGCTACAAAGGTACCGCCGTGATTCGGCTGGCCGCCGAGGGCGGGGAGGTGGCCGGGGGCTGCTGGGCCTGGGAGTCCCTCAGGGCCACGTGGCGGAAAGGAATCGACACGGGCGAGGTGGCGGTGGTGCTCCAGACGCAGTCGCAGCCCCACCCGGAGATCCCCAACATCCCGCTGGCGATCACCTTCGCCAAGACCGACGAGGCGCGCCAGCTCATCAAGTTCGGAATCCAGGACATGTCCGCCATCAACCGCCCCTTTGTCCTGACGCCGGGCACGCCCAAGGATCGGGTGCAGCTCCTCCGCAAAGCCTTCACGGACAGTTTCAAGGATCCGGAGTTCCTGGCGGACGCTCAGAAGTCCAAGCTGGAGGTCGATCCCATGACCGGGGAAGATCTGGAGCGAACCGTTCTGGGGCTGGTCAAGCTGGACCCGCCCGTTCTGGCCAGGCTGAAGGAAGTTCTCAAGTAGGAGGACACCCGATGAGCGACCGTTCTCTTCTGGTGAACGAGACGAAAGCCACCGATGCGCCGCCCGGCGCCGCGCCGGCAGCCAAGACTCATGGCGGACCACTCACGCGCCGCTGGACCGAGCAGCGCTGGCTGCTCGACAACACGATCCGCGCGGTCGGCATGGACTGGGATCAGCCGCGCTCGATCTATCTCTCCGTGCCCTGCGGCCCGGAGGCCAACGCCGACTTCGCCGTGATCCGCCAGCGCATCACCAAGCTGGCCGACGCCTCGCCCGCCTTCGAGGCCGTCGCGCGCCGCCGCGAGGCCAGGGCGCAGGCCGCCGAGCAGGACCAGAACCTCGTGACCGCGCGCGAGAACTACTTCATGTCGGCCATCCACTGGGGCACGGCGCAGTGGCCGATCGATGAGAACAACCAGCAGAACAGCTTCTACAACGGAAAGAAGCGCGAGTGCTTCACGAAGTACGCCGCGCTCGCCGACCACCATGTCGAGGCGGCGTGGATTCCGCTCCCGGGAGGCCAGTCGTTGCCGGCCTGGTTTCACCTGCCACCCAACTATCGTGGCGGGCGCATCCCGGTGGTGGTGTCGCTTCCCGGCATGGACAGCTTCAAGGAGATGTCGGTCGCCATGTACGGCGACCGCTGGCTGTCCAGAGGCATGGCCGTGCTCGCCCTGGACGGGCCGGGTCAGTACGAGAGCCCGGTGCTCGGCATCTACTTCAGCATGCCTGCCTGGATCGACACGGGTAAGGCGGCGGTGGACTGGCTCGCGAGCCGGCCCGAGGTCGATCCGGCCCGCATCGGCCTCGCCGGCAACAGCTTCGGCTCGTTCTTCGGGACCATCGCGGCCGCCCACGAGCCGCGGATCCGCGCAGTCGCCGTCTCCGCCGTGTGCCACGAGCCGGGCTTCCATACCATCTTCGAAGAGGCATCGCCGACCTACAAGATGCGCTTCATGTACATGTCCGGCATCACGGACGAGGCCG
>CAYJUC010000176.1:0-7916 GCA_964372605.1 uncultured bacterium
TCGGCGGTGGCGACCTCTTCCAGGAGAAAGGCGGTGAGCCCGCGCACCTCGATTCCGTCGAGGAGGTCTTCCGCCCTCACCCCGCAGATCGCCATGGAGGAGCTGCAGGCGTAGAATCGCGCGTCCCCCATCTCCCGGATCTCCCGAAAGAGCCTGGGCAGGTCGGTCAGCGCCTGGGCCGAGAGGCGCTCCATCACGCCTTTCTCGTGGCCCCGGTAGACCTCGGAGAGGTTGATCTCGCGCGCCCCCGTCTTGGTGACCTTGAGGACCGCCTCGTCGCGAAAGAACACCCTCACCGCCATCCCCGATCCCACCGCGGCCATCAGGAGCGTGGTCACCTGAACGAGGCTGTTGAAACTCCCGCGCGAGGCGATGACGGCCAGACTGTTCACGGTGGGGGCTCGTCGGCTCGCTTCTGGACAAAGGAGACGATGAGCGAGCCCCAGCGGGCGTCGGGCTCCTGCCGGTGTCCGAGGAAGCGGTGGCCCGTGTTCCGGCACCAGGCGGGATAGTCGTGCTCGGCCGCCAGGTCCGACGAGAGCACCTTGACGATGCCCTCCGGGGCCACAGTCATCATCGTCCGCATCAGCCGGAGGATGCCCTGGGCGCAGAGCATCCCTCGATTGTCGACAACGGTAGCGGTCTCCGGCTCCCCTTCCGGCGCAGGTTCCATCCGGTCCCTCACGGTCACCTCAACGCGACTCCTATCGAGCGCGGGCTTCGCCCGCGCAATCTTCTTCGCGGGGGAGGTTCGGAAGGGGGGCGAAGCCCCCCTCCGAGGTTTCACCAGTTCCACACCGTGTCGAACTGGTCGACGAACTTTCCCATCTCCTTCTTGCTGAGGAGCTGAATCCCCGCGATCAGGTCGTCCTGCTTGATCCCGCGCGTCTCCAGGTCTTCACGAACGGCGTAAACGGGAATGTTCGACTGCTTGCACGAGGTGAGGTCAGTCTCAATGAGGAAGCCGGGCTGGACCACCGCCCCCGCGATCTTGATCCCGGTGCCGTCCTGGCCCCGAACCCCATAGTTGACGGCATCCTCTCGCAGGAGGAGCGTCAGGGGCTGCCCCGCCACCGAGGAGAAGGCGGACGCAAAGAGGCCGATGTCGCTATCTTCGAGGTTCCCGTACTCCGTATGCGCAAGCACCGACAAAATCTTCTTGGGCATGGCTCTGACCCTCCGAGGATGTCTCCCCCTCGAGCGCGGGCTTTGCCCGCGCAACCCCCGGGGGAGGTTCGGAAGGGGGGCGCGCCCCCCTCCGAGAAAATTTCAGTGGGCCGACATCAGCAAGGTCTTGTCGGCCTGCTCCGTGAACTTGTAGAGATCTCCCAGCGTGCCGTGCACGACGGGATCGAGGTGGTATCCCTGTGGAACGCCCCGTTCCACACAGCAGAGCCCTCAGACGTACCAGTTGAGTTTGGGCTCACTCTTCCCTTTCTCGATGAGCCGCTCGACGAACTCGGCCGTCGTGTTGTGCGCCTTCCCGGCATCCGTGTGATGCTCGGCCTTGTCCTTCCAGATCGGATCGTCGTGCTGCTTCTGCGCTTTGGCGGTGAGCAGCACGCCGTCCTCGTACGCCAGCACGTTGACGTTGTACCCTTTGTCGAGGGCCGTGTCCACCAGCCGGAAGAGGCTGATCGGCGTCTCGTTGCCGTACGGCCCCGCGGTGATGCAAATGTGCAGCGTTTTCCTGTTCGCCATCCCGGGGCTCCTTTCAGTGCCAGATCGCCTTGTCGGACTTCTCCATGAGGAGGTCCACGAAGTCGTCCATCCTGCTCACCCTGACCGCCTCCGAAAGCCGGTCCTTGGTGATACCGCGCTGCCGGAGGGAGATCTCATCGGCCAGGAGCGTCAGGTTCTGGGCCTTCGCCTCCGCGATGAGCTTCTCGCCCGCCTCGAAACGCTTCCGCGCGGTGAAGACTCCGTCCTGGACCAGGTAGAGCGTGACGTTGTGTTTGAGCTCCCGAAGCTGCTTGGCCAGCTCGAAGGAGTGCCCGCCGCCTTCCAGCGGGTTCTTGGACTCGACCAAGAGGTACTGGGCCATGCCGATCACCTCCTTTCCGATCAACAACGTGAGTGCCTGCCGCGGCCTCGAGCCTCATACTGGCTGTTCACTGGATTTCTACTCTTGCAGGGGCTTGGTGAGCCGAGGGCGCGGCGCTGGTCGATCGCGCTCAGGATTGCTCGACCGGATAGCCGGCCTTGAGCCACGCGGTCATCCCGCCGCCAACATTATACCAGCCCTGAATGCCCTGCCGCTTGAGGGCGCTGATCACCGTGCTGGACCGAAGCCCGCCCGCGCAGAGGACCGCCTTGGGGCGATCCGGTGGAGCTTCGCTCCGGCGCTCCACGGCCTCCAGCATCGGCAGGTGAAGCGCGCCCTCGATGTGCCCCTCCCGCCACTCGAAGGGTTCCCGCACGTCAATAACGACGAGATCCCGGCCCTCCTCCAGCCATTGGGCGAGGTCGTTCACCGTGATCTGCGGTACCGCCTCCACGGGGAGGCCTTCGTTCCGCCACTCGATCATTCCCCACTGGAGAAATCCGACCGCGTTGTCCACCCCCACGCGCGCCAACCCCTGGAGCGCCCGATCGAGATCCGACGGCCCCTGGGCCATGAGGAGCAGCGGCGCCCCGCTCGGGACGAACCAGCTCACGCGCTCGGCGAACTGGGGGCTCTCGATCCAGACGTTGAGCGCGCCGGGCATGTGGCCCTCGCCATAGGTGGCCGGATCACGGAGATCCACCACGCAGGCGCCGCCGGCCACCGCCTCCCTCGCCTCCCGCGCCGTGTACGGTCTCGGCTTGGCGGCGTGGAGCGGGATCACGCCCCTGTTTTTCGCCACGATCGTCTCAAACGACGGAGGCTTCGGAGGGAGGCCCGCCATGAGGAGCTGGATGAATTCCGCCTTGCTCTTCGCCTGGAGGACGGGGTTGAAGCGCCGCTCGAACCCGATCGTGGAGCCTGATTTGGCCGACATGGCTCGCCCGCACATGGAGCCCGAGCCGTGAGCCGGATAGACTTCCACGCTGTCGTCCAGGGGAAGCAGGACGCGGCGCAGGCTCTCGTAGATCTCTTCCGCGGCCCGCGCGCCCCCGAGGTCGGGGCGGCCCACGTCTCCGACGAAGAGCGTGTCCCCGGTGAGGACGAACCAGGGGTCGTTCCCCCGGGAGTGGTCGGTCACCAGAAGGCTGATACTGTCCGGAGTGTGGCCCGGCGTGTGAAGGATTTTCAGGCGGACAGTTCCGACAGGGATCTCGTCGCCGTCGCGGACGGCCAGGTGGTCAAAGACCGCCTCGGTGGCATGGTGGAGGAGAATGGGAGCCCGGGCCGCCGCGGCCAAGTCGCGGTTCCCCGAGATGTGATCGGCATGGGTGTGCGTTTCGATGATCTGGGTGATCCTGAGCCCTTTCTTCCGGGCCAGGCGGAGGTAGTCATCCACACGATCACGTCCGGGATCCACGACGACGGCTTCCCCGGCCGCGCCGCAGCCGATCAGATAGGAGAGGCACCCAGCATCCTCATTGAGGAGCTGCTGGAAGATCATCGTGGCCCCCCAAAGGACACGCCTGTTAACAGCCAAAGCTATCTTGCTGCACCGGTTCGCTTTTTTTATCACACCCGCGCACGGCTGGCAAGCGCCAATGCTTCAGGATGCCCGCGCCGGTGCCACGCGGGCCCGGCTCACGAGATAGATCGGTTTCATCGCCCGGCTCCTCACCCCGCTTTCGGGCCCCGCGAACGATTCCTGGTCACCGCCGGCCCGCGTTCAACCTCGCCGGTTGTTGAAGCGTCTCGCTCATGACCCCGAGCACGACCAGGCCCGATACGAGCGTCAACCCCGCGACCAGGTGGATCGCCGCCTCGAGTCCGAGGAGGTCAGCCACCAGACCCGAGAGCAGCGCACCGATAGCATAGCCGAGGTCGCGCCAGAAGCGATAGACCCCGAGGCTCGTGGCGCGCCAGGCCGGATGGGCGAGATCGCTGACCGCGGCCAGGAGCGTGGGGTAGACCATCGCGGTGCCGAGCCCCTGTAGTCCCGCTCCGAGGAGCCAGGCCGAGGCGGTGGGGACGAGGACGGTGAGCCAGATCCCTCCTGACTGAACTATCATCCCGCCCGCGATGAGTCCCTTCCTGCCAAGCCGGTCGGAAAGCGGGCCGGTGAGAAGTTGAAGCAACCCCCACACCGTCGGATAGACCCCCTTGATCACTCCAATGGCCCCCACGCCAAGGCCGTGGGCCGCGAAGAAGAGCGGGTAGATCCCCCACGACATCCCATCGTTCAGGTTGTTGACCAGTCCGGCCTGGCAGACAGCAAAGAGGCTCAGGTTCCCGACGCTCGTGAGGAAGAACACGTGCCGGAGGGAGAGTGCCCGCGCATCGACCTCGCGGTGGAAGGTCCGCGCCTCAAGCCGGGCATGGGCGCGCGTCTCCCTGACGAAGAGCGCCGAGAGCGCCAATCCCACCAGTGCGATGACGATCCCGAGATAGAACGGCTGGGGGCGGAGGGCGTACCGGGCGGCCAGATAGCCGGTGGCCCACGAGGTCACGCCGACGGCCAGGTAGCCCGCGAACTCGTTGATGCCGAGGGCGAGGCCACGGCGGCGTGGCCCCGCCAGGTCGATTTTCATGATGACTGTCATCGACCAGGCCATGGCCTGGTTGGCGCCGAGGAGCACGTTGGCAAGATCGATCCACCACCACTCAGGCGCCCAGATGATGAGAAATGGCACCGGCAGGGCGAAGAGCCAGCCGAGGATCAGAATCGGCTTCCGCCCCCAGCGCTCGGAGAGCCGGGCCGCGACCAGGTTCAGGCACGCTTTCGTAACGCCGAAGCTCACGATGAAAGAGGTGATGGCGGTCTTGGAGGTGAGGCCGAACTCCCGCTCCCCCAGGAGCGGGAGCACGGTCCGCTCCAACCCCACCATCGCCCCCACGAAGGCGTTGATCAGAACCAGGAGGGTGAACTGGGGGAGGTTCTCCCGAAGACCCAGCCGGATCTCTCTCATTCCAACCCGAGGTTCCGGCGGCGGTTCTGAGCGAAAGCCTCCGGCTGGGGTGGGAGATCCTCCAGCGCGAAGCGGACAAACTCAGGCTTGGAGCCGAGCTTGAGAGCCGGGTTGAAGCGCCGCTCAAAGCCGATCGTGGAGCCCGGCTTGCCGCTGAGCCCCTTGCCGCAGGCCGCCCCCCCGAAATGGGCGGGGTAGACCTCGACGTGATCCGGCAGCGCGAGGAGTTTCCCGAAGAGGCTCTCGTAGAGCTGCTCAGCCAGCCGGACTTCGGCTCCCTCCCCCAGGAGATCCGGCCGACCGACCCCGCCCGCGAAGAGGGTATCGCCGGTCAGGACGAACCACGGCTCGGCGCCGCGGGTCCGATCACTCACGAGGATCGAGATGCTCTCGGGCGTGTGGCCGGGGGTGTGAAGCACAGTCAGTCGGACATTTCCCACCTCGTGCTCTTCGCCGTCTTTGATGGCGCAGTGCGGGAAGCGAACGGCGGCAGACTCCTGGAAGAAAACCGGCGCGCCGGTGACTTCCGCGAGGCGGCGGGCGCCCGACAGATGGTCGGCATGGACGTGAGTCTCAATGATATGCGTGATCCGCATCGACTTCTGGGCAGCGGCCTCCAGATAGGGGCCGACCTCGAGCTGTGGATCCACCACAGCGGCAACGCCCTGGCCCCCTCAGCCGAGCAGATAGGCCGCGCAGCCGGTTTCGGGTTTCAAGAACTGGCGGAAGATCATCGTGCCCCCCTCCCTTCCCCGGCCTAACCGGGCGTGGTGATTCTGACTGGCAGCGTAGGGCGCTCGGTGGTATAAGTCCAATATGGAGTTCTGATCCGACTGAGAAGTTTTGCTTATCGGGAGGAGACCGGGTGACGCTGCGGCAACTGGAGGTGTTCTTGGCCGTGGCCCGGGCCAAGAGCTTTCGGCGGGCCACCGAACGGCTGGCCCTGAGCCAGCCGGCGCTCTCCCAGCATATCAAGGAGCTGGAGGAAGAGCTGGAAGCCCCGCTGTTCGACCGGTTGGGGCGATCCGTGAGCCTCACCGAAGCGGGTCGGCTGCTGGAGGCCTACGCCCAGCGGCTCTTCGCCACCGCCGAGGACGCCAAGCAGGCCATCGGGGAGCTCAGGGGGCTCAGGCGCGGGAAGCTACAGCTTGGCGGGAGTACGACCCCCGGCATCTACCTCCTCCCCCGCATCATCGGGAAGTTTCATGCGCGCTATCCGGAGATCGAGGTTGCTCTCAGGATCGCCAACACGCGGGAGATCGAGCGGGAGATCCAGTCCAACGGACTGGACCTGGGGATCGTCGGCGGGCACATCGCCGAAGAACGGGAAACCTGCGTGGAAGCCAACATCGACGACGAGCTGGTCCTGATCGTCCCGGCGACCCACCGACTCTTCAGGCGGCGGGAGATCGCGCCGGCCGAGCTGGCCAAGGAGCGCCTGATCATGCGAGAGCCGGGCTCGGCCACGCGCCAGGTGGCGGAGCGGCTGCTCAGGAAGGCCGGCCTCGAGCTCAAGACCGCCATGGAGCTGGGCCACACTGAAGCGATCAAGCAGGGCGTGATGGCCGGCCTCGGCGTCGCCATCGTGTCGATCCACGCGGTGGGCGCCGAGCGCCGGACGGGCCGGCTCGGAATCGTCCGTCTCAAGGGCCTCCCCCTCCGCCGGCACTTCCACGTCATCCGCCACCAGGCCAAGCGACTCTCCCCGGCGGCGCGCGCGTTCATCGAGCTCCTCCAGTCCGAGACGAAGCCGCTCAAGGGACAGGCCCCCCGAGACCGGAGGACCCCGGCGAAAGGAGAGCCGAGTTGAGGTTGAACCCGCACATCTTCCGCGCCTACGACGTCAGGGGGAAGGTCGGCAGCGACCTGACAACCGAGGTCGCTCGTCTCCTCGGGCGCGCTTATGGAAGCCTCATCCGCAGGAAGGGTGGAAAGCCGGAGGGTGGGAGGCCGGAGGCCGGGAGGGAGATGATGCCGGGGCGGGAGATCAACGCCGGGGAGCCGTCGCAAACCGTCGCGGTCGGTCAGGACAACCGCCTCACCTCGGGCGACCTCAAGGCCGCGTTCGCCGAGGGAGTCCAGAGCGCGGGCGTCTCTGTCGTGGAGATCGGCCTCGTTCCCACGCCCGTCCTCTACTTCGCCACCGCCCACTGGAAGCTCGACGGCGGCGCCACCATCACGGGAAGCCACAACCCCATCGACGAAAACGGGATCAAGATGGTCCACCGGGGAGCCGCGCCCCTCACCGAGGAGGAGATCCAGTCGCTCCGCGCGATGATCGAGGCCGGAGCCCTGGAGTCCGGAAGCGGCACGCTCAGCCAGCGAAGTCCCCGGCAGGATTACTTCGACGTGATCGCCCAGCGGGTCCGGCTCGGCCGGCGGCTCAAAGTGGTGGTGGACGCGGGGAACGGCGTGGCCGGCCTCTTCGCTCCCGACCTGCTCCGCCGCCTCGGCGTTGAGGTGGTGGAGCTCTATTGCGAGTCCGATGGCCGCTTTCCCAACCACCTCCCCGACCCCGAGATGGAGGAGAACGTGCGGGACCTCCAGGCCAAGGTCGTGGAGGTCGGCGCCGATCTGGGGATCGCCTACGACGGCGACGCCGACCGGATGGGGGTCGTGGACGAGCGGGGGCAGCGCCACGAGGCGGATTCCATCCTGATCCTCCTGGCCCGGGACCTCCTCACCCGCCATCCTGGCGCCACGATTCTCTTCGACGTCAAGTGCTCCCAGAACGTGGCGGAGGAGATCCGGGCCCACGGCGGGGTGCCTCTCATGTGGAAGACCGGGCACTCCCACCTCAAGCGGAAGATGCGGGAGGATGGAATTCTGCTGGGTGGCGAGGTGAGCGGCCACATGTTCTTCGCCGAGGACTACTACGGAATCGACGACGGAATCTACGCCTCGGC
>CAYJUC010000177.1:0-1883 GCA_964372605.1 uncultured bacterium
CACGTATCCGGGCCCTGCGGGCGGACGGTCTCGACCCGCATCGGCTCGTTGAAAATCGGGCCGGTGAGGATTTGGCCTTCGACGGGTGCCGCGCCGTCCGCCATGGGTGGCACGATTATACGCCGGTCGGCGTCCCGTTAACGCCCGAGAGTGGGGCGCAGGTGCCCCACCCATGGGCGCGCCCGCTCCATAACGTGGCGATTTCTTGAGGCCCGATGCTGGCATCACGGTTGCACACCCTTGTTCTCATGGCAATCCGCGTGCTGATCCTGGGTGCGGCCGGGCGCGACTTCCACAACTTCAACGTCGTCTATCGTGACGACCCGGTGGCGGTGCAGCCGACTTACCTCTGGCCTATGATCGCCGGCGGGTTTATCTTAGGCGCCGGGTTCGCTCTCGGCGGGTACTGACCCGGCTCATCGGCCGGGAGCAGCGAGATGGGGGCCATCACGCTGGCCGACCTGCTCGGCGTCCCGCTCTGGGTGCTGGCCGGGCTGCTCGTCCTGATGGCGCTCGGCATGTTCTGGCCGCAGAAGAAACTGGAGCGACGGATCGCGGGAGAAGAGAGGGCATGAAGCGGATCACGATCGGACTGCTCGTCGGCCTGGCGGCGTTCCTGGTTGGAGCGCCGCTGGCCCCGGCTCAGGAGAGCCGGCTCCTGGTGGATGCCGCTTGGCTCCACGCGCGGCTGGGTGACCGCGACCTCAGGATCGTGGACATGGTCACCGAGCCCGGGGAGTTCCAGAAGGGCCATATCCCCGGCGCCGTGTACCTCAATGTCAACGACGCGCGGATCGCCGTCCCCGAAGGCGGGTTCCGGCTCCCGACGGTCGAGGAGGGGGCGCGCCTCCTGGGCGGGCTGGGGATCGGTCCCCACACTCGAGTCGTGATCTACGACGACTCGGGCGGGCTTCATGCCTCCCGCCTCTTCTTTACGCTGGACGTGTTCGGCCATTCGAAAGTCGCAATCCTTGACGGGGGGATCCAGACGTGGCGCCGGGCGGGGCTCCCCATTTCCGTAGAGATCCCGAAGGTGGCGACCACGACTTACCGCCCGAGCCTTCGTCCGGAGCGAGTGGCGAGCGCCGAGTGGGTCCGGGATCGCCTGAAGGATCCCACGGTGGCGCTGGTGGACGCCCGCACGCCCGCCGAGTACGCGGGCACGGATGTCCGGGCCAGGCGAGGGGGGCACATCCCGGGAGCCGTGAACATCGAGTGGAAAGCGCACCTCCGGCCGGACGGAACCTTCAAGCCGCTGGAGGAGCTCCGCGCGATGTACGTCGCGAAGGGCGTCACCCCGGACAAGACCGTGATCACCTACTGCCAGACTCACCACCGGGCCGCCCACAGTTACTTCGTGCTGCGGCGTCTCGGCTACCCCCGGGTGGTCGGCTACGACCGCTCGTGGATCGAGTGGGGGAACCGGGACGACCTCCCGGTCGAACGATAACCGCGGTGTCGGCTATTCCGGCCGGGAACCCCGGCGCGGGTAGCGAATGACGGGAGCGGAACGTGGATGCGACTCCGAGCGAGAAGGTGGGGAGGGTCCGGGACTGGATGAGCCGGAACCCGGTCGCGGTATCGCCCGAGCTGTCCGTTGAACACGTTATCCGCCTGATGCGGGCTCACGGGATCCGTCACGTCGTCGTGATCGATGGCGAGCGCCTGGTCGGGATCATCTCGAATCGCGATCTCCGCCGCCTCGTAGTCGGAGAAGGGTCCCCGTTTTCCCCTCGCTCGCCCGCGGGAGGCATCATGACCGAAAGCCCGGTGACGGTCTCACCGGAGGCTCCGCTGATCGAGGCGGCCCGAGAAATTCTCGACAGGAAGATCGGCGCCCTTCCCGTGGTCGAGGAAAACCGTCTGATCGGGATCCTGACGAA
>CAYJUC010000177.1:1983-7904 GCA_964372605.1 uncultured bacterium
GGCGGAGGCGATCCTCCCCTTTATCAAGGAGATCGCGGGTTCGCTCGACATGGAGATTTTCCTCCTCCGGGTGGTGTCACTGACACCCGAGGAGGTGATCGGCGTCGCCCCCAAGTTTGCGCAGGACACGCCGGCAGCGCTGGAACAGGACGCGCAACGGCACCTCGAGTCTCGGGTGGAGGAGCTCCGGGCCCGAGGGATTCGCGCCAGCGCCCGGGTCGCGGTCGGGGAGGCCGCGGGCGAGATCGTGGCGGCGGCCCGCCAGGTCGGGGCGGACCTGATCGCGATGACGACGCACGGCCGGAGCGGCCTCGGCCGCCTCCTGTTCGGCTCGGTGGCCGAATCCGTGCTCCGTGCGGCGCCGATCCCGGTTTTCCTGCTCAAGATGACCGAGCAGGCGCTGAAGGCGATCGGATCGATCGGAACGGAGCGCATCCAAGTGACTCGCATCCTCTTCGCGACCGATCTCTCCGAGGCGGCCCTGGCCGCGTGGCCGACGGCGAGGAACCTGGCCACCGCCTTCGAGGCGGAGCTCATCCTTCAGCACGTCGTCCCCCCGCTCACCGTTCAGGGAGATTTTCCGGCGGAGATCTTCTCCCGCTACTGGGAGGAGGCGCGGGCCGAGGCCGAGCGCGAGCTGGGCAGGCTCATCGACGCGGCCCCCGGGCTCAAGACACGCATCCGGTTGGACGAGGGACGGGCCGCGGACCATATCCTCCGCGCTGCCGCCGAGGAAGACGTGGACTTGATCGTCATGGGGACCACGGGGAGGAGCGGTATGCGTCGCCTCCTCCTCGGGAGCGTGGCGATCGAGGTCGTGCGCCTGGCGCCGTGTCCCGTGGTCACGGTGGGGCCGGCGAGCCAGAAAGGGAGCGAGTCCCGTGCGGCCTGAATCTTGCGTCGCGCGCGACAGCCTCAGCATCGAGCTGATCCGGCTCGTGGACTGAGGAGCGACGATGACCATCAACATCCGCGGAATTCCCAATGACCTGGCGCTCCGGAGTCGGGTCGCCAGTGAGATGAGCGCCGCGCTTCTCCGGGTCAAGCCTGTGGCGGCGCAGGTCGCCTTCTTCGACGAGAACGGCCCGAAGGGTGGGGTTTCCATCCGGTGCGCCCTGACCGTGCGACTCCCGCGCTGGCCCACGCTTCGGGTCGAGCAGGTGGGTGAGACCGCCCGGCTGGCCTTTGACGGCGGCCTGGCGATGCTCAAGCGGCAGATCGAGCGGCACAGCGAGCGCGCCAGAGACCAGCGCCGGCGCCCGAAGAAGTATTACGCTGCCAAGCGCCTGTTGACAGGTGGGGAACCACCGGAGACAGAGCGCCAGCGCCAAAAGGAGTGATGCGACCCCCGGTCCTCACCGTCCGCCAGATCCTCTTCGCGGCGGATTTTTCCGAGTCATCAGACGCGGCTGCCCGCGTGGCGCGCGATTACGCCCGGCACTTTGGCGCCCGGCTTCACCTCCTCCACGTGGTCTGGCCCGGGGCGGACAAGGCCATGCCGCCGCCCTTGATCACGCTGGCGGATGAGCTTGGTGAAGACGTCCCGGTGCTGACTGCGGTTGAGTCCGGCTCGCCCGCGGTTCAGATCGTACGGTACGCGGCGCGCCACGGGATTGACCTGATCGTCCTCGGCACGCACGGCCGCACCGGTGTCTCGCGCGCGCTGCTCGGAAGCGTCGCCGAACGCGTGGTTCGCACGGCTCCGTGCCCGGTGCTCACCGTCTCTCGAGAACCGCTTCCGGCGGCGCCGGCGGAGGCGGCGGAGGCTCCCACGGTCCTCCAGCGCTGCCTCGTTTGCGCAGCGCCGTCGGAGGACCTGATTTGCGGCCCGTGCCGCGCCCGAATCCGGGGGGAGGCTCTGGAGCGCAAGCTTCGCGAGGAACGCGCCGGCCGGATCTGAGGAAATCCGTCCCGCGGCTATCAGGACCGCGCGGACACGCAAAAGGGAAGGGAAGGGAAGTCATCATGGAGTTCTATGTGCGGCTCCTGGAGCTGGCCAAGATCAAAGGTGTGACAACCCCCGTTCTCAGCGTGTATCTCAACACGCGCTGGACCGACGAGCACCAGCGCGAGCGGGTTCGGATCTTCCTCAAGAACGAGATCCGCCGGGCCCGCGAGGCGGGGGGCAGCCAGGGGATGGACGCCGACCTGAGCTGGATCCAGTCTCAGGGTGAAGCGCTCATCGAGCAGGCCGAGTTTCCCGCGGCTCAAGGGGTCGCGCTCTTCGCCTGCCAGGCTCTGGGCCTTCGGGAGGTTCTCCCGGTGCGGGTCCCATTCGAGAACGCGTTCGTCGTTTCGGACGCCCCGTTCTTGCGTCCGCTGGCGACGTTGCTGGAGGAGACCCCCGCGGCCATGATCGTCTTCGTGGACGGCGAGAGCGCTCGTCTCATCCCGCTCCGCGCTGATGGCGCGGCCGACGAAGTGGCGCTCGAAAGCGAGGTTCCGGGTCGTCACCGGCAAGGCGGCTGGGCGTTGCTGGCCCAGTCCCGCTATCAGCGGCATATCCAGGATCACCGGGGGCGGCACTTTGCGGCGGTGGCGGAGGCCCTCGGCCATCTGTTCGAGGCAGACCGGATCGAACGGATCGTCCTGGCCGGCGAGCCAGGAACCCTCGCCACCTTCTCCAAGCAGTTGCCACAACAGATCGTCAAGCGGATCGTCGGGAGCGTGGCCGGTGCCCGGCACGAGCCTGCCAGCGTGATCGTCGGCCGGGCGGCCGAGTTCCTGGCTCGCCGTGAACCGAAAGAGGAGGAGGCGGCGGTCGACGAGGCGCTCACCCGGGCCGCGAAGAGCCTCAATGCTGTCGCGGGGCTGAAAGCGGCGCTCGAGGCAGTCGGCCGCGGGGCCGTCCATCGGCTCTATCTGCTCAAGGGGTTCGGGGAAAGCGGACGGGTCTGCGCGGACTGCGGAACGCTCCAGCCCGGGGACGGTCCTGCGTGCCGTGTGTGCGGGAAGGCCACGACCCGGATCGAGCTCGGCGAGGCGATGGTGAACCGGGTGATCGCCGCGGGCGGCATGGTGGAGATGGTCGAGGGTCACGACGATCTCGCGCGGGCCGGGGGAGTGGCAGCCCTCCTTCGCTATCCACTGTGACCAATGACGACGCCGAACCCCTACGAGATGGCGCTGGCCCAGTACGACAGGGCGGTCAAGCACCTGTCGCTCAAGCGCGGGATCGAAGAATACCTGCGCGCGCCGAGGAGGGATCTGACGGTCAACTTCCCGGTGAAGATGGACGACCGCGGGGGCGCCAAGGGCGGCGTGGTGTGCGACCCGAAGCAGCTCTCGCTCCAGGAGCTGGAGAATCTCACGCGCCGATACGCGACTGAGATCTCTGTCCTGATGAGTCCGGAGGGCGAGATTCCGGCGCCGGACGTCAACACCACGCCGCAGATCATGGCCTGGATCATGGACACCTACTCGATGCACCGGGGCTACTCGGTCCCGGCGGTGGTGACGGGGAAGCCGGTCCATGTGGGCGGCTCCCTGGGCCGCGCCGAGGCGACCGGCCGGGGGGTGCTGGTCGCCACCCGCGAGGCGCTGGCGCGCTTGAACCTGCCGATAACGGATGCGCGGGTGGCGGTGCAGGGCTTCGGCAACGTGGGACACGTGAGCGCCATCGGGTCCGGGCGAGGCTCGTCGTTGAGGGGGCCAACGGCCCCACCACTCCCGAGGCCGACATGATCCTGGGAGATCGCGGCGTGCTGGTCTCCTACTTCTGCTGGTGGGCATTGTCTCCGACCGCGACCTGCGGGAGGCGGGGAGCGAGGCAGTCCCGGTGCGGGAGGTAATGACGCGGCCAGTGTTCGTCCTCTCCCCCGACACTCCCATCCGCGCCGCCGCCCGGATCTTCACTCAGCGCCGGTTTGGCGCGATGCCGGTGCTCAAGGGGCGCGAGCTGGTCGGGATCGTCTCCGTCGTGGACGTGCTCGTCGCCCTCGGTGAAGGGCAGGGCCGCCCGCCCTGGGCCGTCGCGGCGCTCCTCCGGCAGGTCGAATCCGAGGTCGCCCGCTGACGGGGCATCGGTTGCTCACGAAAGGAGTTATGTGATGCAGCAGTTTCGCAGAATCCTCCACCCGACCGATTTCTCCACGGCCTCGGGCCCGGCCTTCACCAAGGCTCTCGCGCTGGCCAAGCAGAATCGGGCCGAGCTTCTGCTCGTCCACGTCTTGCTTCGCTCGGCGGCGTACATCGGGGACGGCTACGTCCCCCCCAAGATGTACGAGGCCCTTGAGGCGGAGGCTCGCCAGAGCGCCCAGAAGCGACTCTCTACGCTCCTGGCCAAAGCCAGGGAGGCCAAGGTGCGGGTGAAAGCCTTCCTGGTGGACGGCGTTCCATACCAACGGATCGCGCGGGTCGCCCGGGCGAAGCGCGCGGACCTGATCGTGATGGGGACTCACGGCCGCACGGGCCTGTCGAGGCTCTTCATGGGGAGCGTGACTGCGCGGGTCATCCCGCTGGCCCACTGCCCGGTGCTCGCCGTCCGCGGAAAGTCGCGGTGACGGCTGCGTCCTTCCTGACTCCCCGCGAGGGCTGCGGGCGCTCAGTATACGCCGGCTTCTCGCTGGAGCCAGCGCGCGTAATCGACGATGGCCTGCACATCCTCCCGGCTCACGCCCGGGATCTTGGGCATGTCGCCGAAGCGGAAGTGGTGCGCCCGAACGCCTCGCTCCACGGCGAGCCGGAAGGCGATGTCCGCATGAAGGTACGGCGTGTAGGTCTTCGAAAGAAATGTCGGCCCCTTGCCTGTTCCCCGGGCTTCAACGCCGTGACAGCCGGCGCAGTGGGTCTCGTACAGCGCCTGGCCCTGCCTGAGCTCAGCGGGCGTCTGTCGGGCCGCTTGGGCGGTTTCGGCCCGCAGGATGGGCAGTAGCACACACACGCCGAGCAGTACAATTGACGCCGCTCCGGTCCAGCCGCAAAAACGATCAGTCATGACAATGCGCCTCGGGAGAGTGTGGGCGTAAGTATGTCAGTGGCAGGATCGCTTGACAACCCCCCGAGCGAGCGAGAGCCCTTGACTTCGAACCCGCAACATCTTAACCTCTTGCGTGCAATGATTGGTCCATCCCGTCAGGTTTCAGCGCTCGTGGTCGTTGCAGTGCTGGTCCTCCTCGTAGGTATCTGTGCCGGCGGGCAGATGCATCTGGCGCCGCATCTTGAAGTTTCTGAGGCGTGCTGCGCATTCAGTTGCTCCATGTTGCCCATCGTGTTCTTGGCCTTCGCCCTTTGGGTTATCGCATCGTCTCTGAGGAATGCAACAACGCCTCCAGTTCGATCCGCGGTTAAGGATCCTCTCTCCCCTCCTCCCGAACTGATCGCCTTCCGCTCCGCGTAGACCTCTTCCTTTTCCCGCCCCTCAGGCAGACGTAGCGGGTTTGGAGGGGGACAGGTTTTCCAAGAGGTTTCCGCGCGGCCTTTCTCGCAACGATTCTTTGGATCCATTCACTCCCGCAGGACATGCGCAAGGGGGCCGTTGCGCGCCCGAGCTGGAAGCCAATATGTTCCTCGGGAAAACGCCTCATGGCGAGACGCTCTTCCTCCACTGGTTCGGAATCGGGGAGCGATGGATGGCGAGCTACTACAGAAGGAACGCTGGCGGGCGTCAGATTCCGGACGTCGGGAAAAGGGGGCGCGCATGGCAAGCAGCGTCAGATTGATCGTGCGGGTGTTGAGTCTCGTCTGCGCCGGGGCGGTACTCCTGGGGCCGACTCCTTCGGCCCGGGGAGAGCACGAACCGCCCATCCAGGTGTTTGACAAACGGAAGGCTGTCTTTGAGTTCAGCCTTCCCGACCTGAAGGGGACCCCCGTCAAGCTGAAGGACTTTCGAGGGTCGGTCGTCTTCGTGAACTTCTGGGCCAGCTGGTGTGTCCCGTGCCGTGAGGAGATGCCATCCATGGAGCGGCTTTACCAGAAGTACA
>CAYJUC010000178.1:0-7872 GCA_964372605.1 uncultured bacterium
AAGGGGCAGGGTCTAACCGCGCGCTCAACCCGGCCGCGCGCGAAAGCGGCGCGCGTCGGTTAGCGCGGGCGTTCGGCAGTCGCGAAGAGAGATAGCCTAGAGATCCTCGGGGCGAAGACCGGTCCGACGGCTGATGCGGGCGAGCATCCGTGGACGTAGTCTGGCCAGCCTTCGCGGGCAAGCGTGCGATGTGAACCGGATTGCCTTTTGATGCGCCAGCCGATTCGGAGGAGAGCTGAGAGGCCCCGCCGAGCCTTGGTCGAGGGCCACCGGCTCACGCGGCTTCGAAGGAGACGTTCAACAGTTCTGCGGGAGCTTCACCGTGTTCGAGGCGCTCGGCAATGACTCGGAGTGCAAGAGCCTGGACGCGCGCCACAGCCTCACGCGTCTGGCCGTAGCACAGGACGCAGCAGGAGGTTCCCAACTCGGCGCAGGCGTCATGGGATCTAGCTGACGCGCGCCGGATTTGCAACCGGCATTCTGAGGAGCTGGGAGAGCGGGATCGTCGTCAGCACCAGGAGGCCGACGACCCCGAGGGCCACCGGCACGCTGGCCCAGTCGCTCAGGAGTCCGTAGAGAAACGGCCCCACCGCGCTGGCGCCTATTCCGAGCGTGTAGAAGAGACCGTACGCGCGCGAGCGCCGCTCCGGCATCACCAGGTCGGCCACGCTCCCGTAGAGGACCGAGGAAGTGCCGTTGAGCGCCACGCCCAGGAGCGGGAGGAAGACGAGGGAGGGGGTGAGCGGGAGGATCAGCAGAAGGATGATGCCGCCGCCCGTCAGCAGCTCTGTCACCACCACCGTCCGGATCACTCCGATCCGCTCCGCCAGCGCCCCGCACGCGAACTTGCCCGCCGCGCCGCCCGCGAACACCAGCGCGAGCGCCAGCCCGACGGCCCCGACAGCGGATCCTTTCGAGATGAGCAGAAAAGGAAGAAAGGTCAGGAACGCGGTGCGGGTGGATTGATCGATGATCCCGATGGCCGAGAGGGCCTGAAACCCCCGGGTGTCCCTGATCCCCCATCCCGCCGCGGTCGCCTTCGGGTCTCGGGCCGTGGCGCGGTCACCTCGGCCGGCGCCGAGCCGACTCAGCACCGCGAAGATCCCGAGCGCGCCCAGGAGACCCAGGGCGCCGTAGCCGGCGGCCGCCCACCGCCACCCTACCCAGGCTGTCACGACGGCCACCAGCGCGGGCACTGTGACCTTCCCCAGATCACCGGAGAAGTTGTAAGTGCCCAGGGCCACGCGCCGCGCTCCCGTCTCGAAGGCCTTCGACACGAGCGAAGAAGAGAGCGGGTGCTGGACTCCGGACCCGAGCCCGGCGACAAGCAGGACGACGAGGAGAAGCGCGAAGCTCCCCGCGCTCCCCAGCGTCAGGTAGCCGAGAGCCACCAGAGCGGTTCCGCCGGCGAGCAGCCGCGTTTCTCCCCATCGCTCGGCCAGGATTCCCCCGGGAATCTGAAAGCTCGTCATCCCCACCAGATAGGTGGAGCGGATCAGGCCCACCTGGGCGAAGGAGAGGCTCCACTCGGAGGCGAGGAGCGGGAGGAGGACGTAGAGCGTGTCGGAGAAGCCGTCGTGAAGGAAATGGGCGACCGCGCAGATCAAGAGCGTCGCCCTCGCGCGACTGGCCAGCCTCGGGGTCCGGTCACCCATTGCCGCTGGTCTTCAATCCCAGACAGTACGAACCAGTCCCGACTGCGCGATTTTCTCGTCACCCGTCATAAGAGCCACGCCGGCTATTCTTGCCTGCGCCACCATCATCCGGTCGTAGGGATCTCTGATCCCGGTGAGCGTGGCGGCCTCCAAAAGCAGGTGAGCATCGTTCTGGCCCAGATCGAAATTTTCCGCTTGCATGAGCGAGAGCAGGAACTCTCTGAAAGGCAACCGAAGGCGAATCTTTCCTGCTTCCGAGAGGAGCATGATCTCTTCCAGGACAGTGAAAGGAATGAGGACAGTATCCAGGCCACGGTCTGCGCGGTCAAAGATGACTCCAGCCCTTCGACCCAGCCGCTTTTGCCGACCGGTAAGATGGTGGACCAGGGCGTGGGTATCGGTGGCAAGCGTCATTTCAGAGCGAGCCCAATAGCGTCTCTATTCTTGACCGCCTGAGGCTGCTGATGGCCTGGTCGATATCTCCAACCGCGCTTGCCGTGGCTCGCAGCTTGAGAATCCGCCTGCCGTTGAGCCGCCGGAGGTTTTTGCCGGCGCTCACCATTTCCCTGTACCGGTCGATCCCGACGATCGCCGCAATCGGCTTTTCCCGCTTCCCGACAATAACAGGCTTGCCTCCCCGGCTCACCTGGTCGAGGATCCGGCTCAATTTTGCTCGGGCCTCGACGAATGAAAGAATTTTTTCTCGCGCCATAGGCTTCTCCATCTCATGATGCGCATTTTACCTGTACACTAGAGGCGTACCATTGTCAAACAAGGTAGCCCCCCGAACTGGTTCAGATACATGGCCCGCGAGGACCTTTCGTCTCAGATGTCCTGAACCAGGACGGCCACTTGCGGTTTCGACGGTTCCTCAGCTAGGATGGGGCGCGTAATGGCGACATATCTTGTGTTCCTCCGCTGGACCGACCAGGGGATCAAGCAGATCAAGGGGAGTCCCGCCCGGCACGAGGCGGGCCAACGACTCCTCGAAGCCGCGGGCGCCAGGGTGAAGGCGTTCTACATGGTGACGGCTGGCGGATTCGACGCCCTCGCCATCTGGGAGGCGCCCGACGACGAGACGGTCGCCAGGCTCTCACTCGCCGTCGAGTCGAAGGGAGAGGTTCGCTTCGAGATCCTTCGCGCCTTCACCGAGGACGAATACCGGAAAATCATCGCGGCCCTCCCCTGAGCCGCCGAGGAGGCGCCAATGCCGCGACAACGCGCGAGCGAAACCGACACCCGATCGAGCCGCTACGAACGGGAGCTCATCACGGCCGCGCTCCCATTCTGGGAAGCCGAAGCCGAAATCGTCAGGCGCTTCTTCAAGCGAAAACCGAGCCGCGATGCGCAGATCTTCTGGGTCAGGGCGCAGCCGTGGAAGGAGCTGCATCCCGTCGACGGCTACTTCAGCGGGCTCTATCGGGAGCTCAGCAACCTGGCCGAGCAGTTTCCCGCGTGGACGTGGACGTGGATCGGCCATCACTACCGCTTCCCGCTCGAGCAGATGGTTCAGGAGTTCAATCATTGCGTGGTGCAGGCGGACATCCTGGAGTACCTGTTGGGGCGCAAGATATCCCCCCGGGATACCGTTCAACTTCCGGAAGAGAAGAAGCTGGAGGAAATCCGGCGCCGCTACACATCCTCGGGATCGCCCGTCGATCGGGCCGCGGTGCTGGTCACCGAAGGGGGCGGCGCCCGGATGTTCACCGGCCTTTCCTTCGGTAACCGAAGTTTTGAGTTGATGCGGTCTCTTGACAGGCGCGGGCGGCCCATATTAGTGTGCCTCACCGGATATGGCGACGACGCTAGAGTTTCCCGTGCGCTTCAATGCGGCCGAGTTCTTCGTGGACAAGAACGTCGAAGCGGGGCGAGGCTCCCGCCCGGCGTATTACTCCGACGGGAGAGCCATCTCCTACGCGGAGCTGCTGGCCCGCGTCAACAAGGCGGCAAACGCCTTCCGGCAGCTCGATGTCCGCCGCGAAGAGCGCGTCGCGCTCCTCCTCCCCGACAGTCCGGAGTTCGCCTACGCCTTCTGGGGCGCCCTGAAGATCGGGGCCGTGGCGCTGCCGCTCAACACGTTTCTCTCGCCGGCCGACTACGAGTTCATGTTCCGTCACAGCGGCGCCGCGACTCTGGTCGCCTCCGCGTCCCTCCTCCCCAAGGTGGAGCCGCTCCTCGGCAAGATCGGCAGTCTGCGGACCACCGTCGTCGTGGAGGGAGACGCCGCATCGGCCCCCGGGGCCGTGTCGTGGGCGAAGCTCCTCCAGGACGCGGCCGCCGACCTTCCCGCCGCCGAGACGACAGCGGATGACATGGCGTTCTGGCTCTACACCTCCGGCACCACCGGGCGCCAGAAGGCGGTCGTCCACCGGCATGCTGCTCCGGTGTACACGGCCGAGCTTTCCGGCCGATCGACGGTGGGGATCCACGCCGACGACATCCTTTTCTCTATTCCCCGGCTCTTCTCGTGCGTGGCCCTGGAATGGGTCTTTTTCTTCCCCGCCCTCGTGGGCGGGGCCGGCCTCCTCTGCCGGGACCGCCCGGGACCCGCCGAGATGCCGGAAATCCTCCGCGCTGCTCGGCCGACGGTCGTCGTGGCCCCGGTGACCTTCTACGCGCGGCTCTCCCGCTGGGCCGAGGAGCAGCATCAAGGGTTTGACGGGAATTCCGTGCGGCTCTGGATGACCGGCATGGAGCCCTTGCCACCGGCCCTCGGGGCCGAATGGCGGAAACGGTCCGGTCGAAGCCTCGTGAGTCATCTGGGCTCCACCGAGGCCATGATGTACGTGATCACCCGGCCTGGCGAGGAGCTTCCGGGCTCTGTCGGCAAACCGGTGGATGGGTACGACGTGAAGCTGGTCGGCGACGACGGCCGGGAGGTCCCGACCGGGGAGATCGGGACCTTATGGATCCGCGCGGAAACCGTGGGCCACTACTGGAAAAACAGGGCGGCGGGCCTCAAGGTCTTCCACGGGGATTGGTTCAACACCGGGGACAGGTACTATCAGGACGCGCAGGAGAACCTCACGTTCGTGGGCCGGGCCGACGAGATGCTCCGGATTTCCGGGCTGTGGGTGGCGCCGTCGGAGGTCGACGATCTCCTCCGCGGCCATCCGGCGGTGGACGATGCCGCCCTCGTCGGGGTCCCCGACGAGCAGGGCGTGCTGAAGGGCGTGGCCTTCGTGGTCCCCCGCGATCACCGGGCCATCGCCTCGGGAGCGCTCGAGGGGGAGCTCAGAGAATTCGCCCGGGCGCGGCTGACCCACTACAAAGTGCCCCGGGAGATCGTCTTTGTGAGCGAGCTTCCACGGACAGCGAGCGGGAAGGTCCAACGGTTCAAGTTGCTCGACCAGTATCGGGGGCGGGAAAGGAGGACGAGATGAGCGAGATTCCGGTCGGCATGCAGGAGACCCAGAAGCGCGATCTCCACCTGGAGGTCGAGGCGCGAGCGGCGAAGAACATGCGCAAGGAGGCCCGGGTCACGATGCTGGCGCCGGCCAAGGGGTTCACGTTCGACATCGCCTGCGACGAGGGGCCGTGGCTCGGGGGCGACAACAGCGCGCCGCCGCCACTGGCCTACTTCACGTCGTCAATCGCCTTCTGACTCCTCACCCAGCTTTCCCGGTTCGGGAAGGTTCTGAAGCTCCGGATCGACGACATCCGGGTCCATGTCGCCACGCGGTTCCACATCGAGGGGTCCGTGCTGGCCGGCACCATCCGGAGCCATCCCCTCGAATTCGATAGCCGCGTGACGGTCGCTTCGCCGGAACCCCCTGAAAAGATCGCCCATCTGATTCGCGTCGGCGAGCAGAGCTGCTACGTTCTCCAATCGCTCTTGAGCCCGGTCAAGGTCAACTCGATCGCCACCCTCAACGGCGACCCCCTCACCCTGACCCTCTCCCCCTCCCGGGGCGAGGGAACCGAAAGGGCTCCCTCTCCCTCCTGAAGGAGAGGGCCGGGGTGAGGGCGCGCTAGGGGAGCGACGGTCATGCCGGTCATCGACGCCGACGGGCACGTGGAGGAATCCCCCGCCACGTTCGCTGACGACTTTCTGGACCCCGCGTACCGCGATCGTCGCCCCGCCGTGGTTACCAGCGGCGACCGGGCGTTCTGGATGGTGGACGATCGGCTGATCCCCAAGCTCCAGGGCCGCGCCCCGAACGTGATGGGCACGCCCACCGGGCACGGGACCGTGCTGCGCGAGATCTCCGCCAGGAAGACGGAGAGCGTCGAAAGCCTCGAGCTGCGCGGGACGGCGAGCCGGCGCGCCGATATCGAGCAAGAGGACATCGACGTCCAGGTGATCTACCCCACGCTCTTTCTGGCCGGGTCGCTCTCCGCGGACCCGCTCCTGAGCCAGGCGCTCTGCCGGAGCTACAACCGCTGGATCGCCCGGACGTGCGCCGAGGACCTGGAGCACTTCAAGTGGGTGGCGAGCATCGACCTGGCGGATGTTCCGTCGGCGCTCCTGGCGCTCCGGGAGGCGCGCGCGCAGCCGGGCTTGGTGGGCGTCATGCTGCTCGGCACGGTGGGCGATCGCATGCTGGACGCCCGCGAGTTCGAGCCGTTCTGGGCCACGGCCGCCGGGATGGATCTGCCGGTGGCCGTCCACGTCGGCTGGCCGTGCCCGGCGCTCAACAACCTGTACGACAACCTGTTCAACTCCCAGGTCAGCCCGTTCGTCATGACCGTGTTCATGGCGCTGGTGAATCTCGTCAACAGCGGCCTCTTCGACCGGCACCCGACGTTGCGCGTGGTGTTTCTGGAAGCCGGCAGCGAGTGGATGCCCTACTGGCTCGGCCGCATGCAGCACTACTACGAGATTGCGGAGCGGGTGCCCCAGATCGACTACCGGGCCAGGGAAGCCCCGTGGACCTATCTCAAGCGGGGCAACCTGTACGTGAGCTGCGAGGTGGGCGAGCCGATGCTGCCGCAGGTGCTTGCCCAGCTGGGGGACGACTGCGTCGTCTACGCGTCCGACATTCCCCACGCCGACCGCGAGCGATTCTCCGTCCGCGCGCTGCGGGCGCGCGCAGACATCGGGGACGCCAGCCGGGAGAAGATCCTGTGGGCCAACGCGCGCCGGCTCTACGGCCTAAGCCGACCCGATCCGAACGCTCCGCATAAGCTGGGTGCCAGATAATGGAAGCGCGACTGGACCGGATCGAGCAGTATATTCTGAGCCTCGCCGGCGTGACCGGCGAGTTGTCCCGCGAGGTGCGGAGCCTGGTGCAAGGGCTCGTCGCGGTTCGCGCCGCGTTTCGGGAGACGCTGCGCGAGCTGAGCGGGTTCGTGGCCACCGCCGGCTTAGAGATGGCGGCGTCTTCGACCTGGACCCGAAGGGGAGCGGGATCCTTCAAGTGAAGCCGATGCCCGGAGTCAAGAAGGCTGAGATATTCGCCGTCACCCTGGAGCCTGCCGGCGGGCTCCCCCAGCCCGCGGGGGAGATGTACCTCGCAGGCAAGGCCGGCTAAAAAATCCGAGGGCGCGGGATTTCCCTGCCTGGGTTCAATCGGCCGGGCCGAAGCCGATGACGGTTTGATCGCCGGCGACCAGCGGGCGGAATCTGACAGGAAGCCCTGCCGCGAGAGACTCCAGCGGGAGATCCACCGCCCGTCCGGGCACGGAGATTCCCTCGGCTAGCCGAACCACCACCGCCGCGTAAGGTGCCTCAGGCATTGCCCCCCGCGGCGGGATCACCCTGAAGCTGGTGACGGTCCCCACTCCGGACAGGGGAACGAGTTCCCACGAGCTCTCCTGGCAGGACGAACAGAACTCCTTGGGGGGAACGGCCAGTTCCCCGCAGCCGAGACAGCGGATGCCCATCAGCCGTCTGGCCCGGGCCTCCGCGAAGAAGGTTTTAAGCGTGATCATGTGGCGATGGCGGGGGACGTTTGCGCGCCGGTTATGATACCGGAAGAGGCTGCCCAACTCAAAAGGGTATGCTAAAGTTGGGACGTGCAGCGCCTCGGTCTTGCCATCCTCGGATGCGGCTGGATCGCGCGGCGCCACGCCGCCGCTGCGCGCGTCCTGCGTCGTGACGTGATCCTCTCCTTCGCGAGCCGCGATCCCGGGAGCGCCGAATTCTACCGGAAAGCCTTTGGCGGAGCCGCCGCCTTTGGAAGCTACGCGGCCGCGCTCCGCGCCCCCGAGGTGGACGCCGTCGTGATCTGCACCCCCCACGATCGGCACGCGGAGGATGCCGTCCTCGCCGCCG
>CAYJUC010000179.1:0-7819 GCA_964372605.1 uncultured bacterium
CTGAAGAACGACCCCAAAGATAAAGGCCTGGAACCGTACGGGGCCAACCCGTTCAGGCGTTCAACCGGCGCTGCCTCCGGGCCCGCGGAAGCGCGTGTCTCGGTGACCGAAGCGACGCAGTTCCCCGCCTTCTGGCTGCTCGCGGGAAGCTACTTCATCTGCGGCTACACCTCGGGCGGACTGGTGGGCACTCACTTGATTCCGCATACCTTGGAGCACGGCTTCTCGGAGATGGCCGGCGCCCAGGCCCTGGGCATGACGGGGGCCATGAGCATCCTGGGGACCATCGCGGCGGGCTGGATCTGCGACCGGTTCGGGCGGAAGGGACCGCTGGCCTGGTACTATTTCATCCGCGGGCTCTCCCTTCTCTTCCTCACTATTGTCTGGAACGTCCCGTCACTGCTCCTCTTCGCTGTCGTGTTCGGGCTCAACTACTTCTCGACAGTGCCTCCCACCACCACGCTCACCGCCAACATCTTCGGCCGCTACTCGGTGGGAGAGCTCTCAGGCTGGATCTTCTTCTCCCATCAGGTGGGATCCGCCGTGGCCGCGATAATCGGAGGCTGGCTCTTCGACCTGACCGGGAGCTATTTCTGGGCGTTCGTCTCGGCGGCGATCCTGGCGTTCATCGCCGCCGGCCTCTCACTCGCGATCAGGGAAGAGCCGGTGCCGAGGCTCGCGAGGGTCGCTGAGCTTCCCTCCCCTTCCACTCTCTAAAAGCTACGAGCCGAGGGGCGCGTGAAGCGCGCCCGCTCCAGCGAGTGTTACCGCACCGCCGGGGGCGCGCCGTCAGGAACTCGATGACCCAGCGCGCGAGAAGCCCGGCGAGAGACAACCGCTGGCCTCAAAGCCTGTCTCTCCAAGTGTCCGGATAGCGATGCTGATGCAGAACAGCAATGACGACCGGACGAACCGCGGCAACAAAGTAGACCGCGTAGACGTCCGCCGTGGGCTCGCCGCCCCTGTCTGTCGAACGAAAAACTAAGCGGCGCGCGGCAAAGGAACCACAGGAAACGCCAACACAGGTGGTCCGCCCGTCCGCTTCAGTGGCTGGTTGGACAGTCCTTCTGAAAAAAACTCTAACTTACCCCTATCGCGCAGGAACCATTCTTGCGCAGCCAAATGCCGATGGACAGATTCTGGAAGACATTTCCGATCAGCGTAACTCCACCGACTTCCGGCCTTCACCTACACGAACCCTGGGGCTACAAATACCGAAACGGCGCGGGAGCCGAAGCATCCCGCGCCGTTTCGGTTTGACCGAGCCGACCAGTGACCTACCAGCGGGACGTTTGACCCTGGCCGCCGCCGAAGCCCCCGGCTGAGCGCGAGCCTCCGGAACCCGAAGCCCGCGGGTTTGCGACGTTGACTTTAAGCGGGCGGCCCTCGAAGGGTTGGTCGTTCAGTTTAGCGATCGCCGCCTGGGCCTCCTCGCTCGTGGACATCTCCACGAAGCCGAAGCCGCGAGACTGCCCCGAGAACTTGTCGGTGATCACCGTGGCGGACTCGACGGCTCCGCACTGGGTGAAATAGGTCCGAAGGCTCTCGGAAGTGGTGGAATAGGACAAGCCACCAACGTATAACTTGGTCGCCATGAGACGCCTCCTTGACCCCGCGTCGCGGGGTCGAATCCCTTCCGCATCTCATTTCACGCCCCGGAAATGCGGAAGGATCTAGCCGGAGGTGATCCAGAGGGGCCCGAGGAACTATGCGTCCCAGCGACCCCTTGCTTCGTCTGCCACCCTGATCTCCTCCGCGAACATGCCGAGGTGCAGCGGGCAGGGGAGCTTGTTCTCGTCAACGTACTGACAGTCGGTTTGGTTGCACTGAACGAAATATTCCGAGGGCTGTCCGAACCGGTATGGCCGATGGAGACGGATCCGGACCGTTTCAGATACCACCTCGCACCAGAACTCGCGCGCGCGATCTCGGCTCACGTGATCAGATTCCTCCACCATGCGCCGTCCGGCCAGATGATCGAGTGAATATTGGTTCTCTGACCTCGTCCAGCGCATGCCACCTTCGGTGATTGAAGTCGTACTCCCATACCTGTCCGGTTTCGTCCAGCGCATAAATGTGGGCGAAATTCTCCGTAGCCGCAGCCGCCGTGATCTGAACGAATTTCGACCCAGCCATGTGCTTCCTCCACTGCTCGGTCATCGGAGGACTTTCCACCCCCGGGGCTTACTGGCCGCTGATCACCACGGTGAAGTTGACCGTCTCCTCCGTGTACGGTGACGGGATATACGCGAGCTCGAGGCGGATCTCCTTCAGCTTCTTCGCCTTCAGGGCCTCAGCAGGGAACTCCACGTCCAGCGACTGTGTGGCCTCCTGCCCGGGGTCAAGTCGGTCACTGCCGTACGTGGCGAACTTAAGGGTCGCCTCGGTCCGTCTCTCCTCGAGCTTGATGGGTTGCCCCTGGACGTCGATATACTGGATCTTTCCCGCGACAAGGCGAACGCTCTGATTCGAAGAGCTATTCTTCAGCTTGAGCATCCCCGTGAGCTTTGCCGGAGAGACAACGCGGCCGGAGCCCTTCTCGGCCCGCTCCGTGACCTTCATCTCCGTGACCTCGCCCGTGACGATTCCGGCCTTCACCTTCACCGAGGCCGGCGTCACCGTGTAGGTCTTGTCCTCGATCACCGAACCCGTCCCTGACTGTTGCTGGGAGCAGCCGAGGGTCACTGCCGCCACCGCCGCGGCCACGATCATCACACCTACCAATTTCCACATCGCCGGCCTCCTCCTCTGAGAGACGCTGATCGTCAGCGCTCGCCGTCATAACATTCGCCTGGCGCCGAGCCCATTCGCGCCGAGGCCTTTCCCTGCAGAGTCATGAAGATTGCTGGATCGCGCTGAACCTCCAGGTATTCGGCCCGACCGGGCGGACAAACGTCCAGTACTCCTCGAACTTCACGGGTTCGGTCCGGCTCCCTTCCATCACCTGGGTACCGGTCTCGTCCACCGTGTAGTCGAGCAGGTTGGCCAGGAAACGGACCGTGACGAAGTCCTGCCGGCCCTCCTGCCAGGCTTCGCTCACCTCCACCGAGCGAACGGCGATGTTTTCCAGCCGGTTGACACGCCGCTCAGATCTCAGCTGGTCACATCGCTTTTGGAGGGTCGCGTGCATCTCGGGCGTCAGGAGGTCCCGCACGGATCCCATGTCCCGGGACATCCACGCGGCTTGGACTTTGAAGAAGAAGTCAGACGCCGTCTCGGTGAAGCGCATGGGATCGAACACCCCATCCATTTGGCGGATGTGCCCCACCCCGAGCTCCAGGTCGTTCGGCGCTGCTGCCGCCTCAAGGGTCGTGGTCGAGGCGAACAGGGACCCGGGCTGCCAGGGTGTAGCGCCAGCCCCCTGTGGAGTCGCGTACCCCTGGGCAAGCGCCGGCGTCGTCTGCTGGCGCCGCCGCATGTACGAGAGCACGAAGTAAATCAATCCCCCGACGATCAGGATCTCCATCAAGCCGATCCCGCCGAAGAGCCCACTCCCCATCCCGCCGAAGAGCATGCTACCGATCAGCCCGCCCAGGAAGAGCCCGCCGATCCCACCCATGAGTCCGCCCATCCAGCCGGAGCGCTGAGGAGCGGGCTGCTGAAATGACGACGGCGGAGCTGCGGGACGGCGATACATTCTGGCCTGGCGGCCGAGACCCTGACGCTCGTCCCGAAACTGGCCATCGAACACGCCTGCTCTCTGAAACCCGCGCGTAAACCATGGTGGGGGCGGACTGGGCCGCCCCCACCATAGACCTGATAGCTTCAGACTGCTTACCGAGCGGCGATCTTGTGCCAGGTCGAGTTGGAAACCTCGGAGGTTTGAACCAGAGGGGTTCCCTCAACCACTTTCGCCATGGCCTTCAGCACTTCTGGATAGGTTCCGCGGCTATAAGCTTCCGCGTTCTCTTTCTGCTCCCAGAGGCTGATTGCGACCGCTTCCTTTCCGTCCGGGGGGACGAACGTGATTTCGTCCCTGAATCCTTGCTGTTTTCGAAGCAGGGGAATGATTTCCCGCTCAACCAGCCCGGTGAACTCGCCAGCGCTATTCGGCTTCAACTGCAGGCGAACAGTACGAGCAAACATAATCAACCCCCTAGTGGCTAAGATGAGTGATATAACCCGACTTAGTTCAGATAACCTGAGGAAATGAGCCAGACTGCCCAGATCCTTAACTATAATAAGTTGATTCACCTTTATTTGTCAAGGGAAATCGTGTAATATTTTGAGCAGGCCCGATATACTTAATCATGGAGTGTTAATCACAACGGGGGAATCCACGTGGATGTTCCTTTAGTGATCAAGCAGCGGCTGGAAGAATTGGGGGTGGAGCAGAGAGACCTGGCCACTGCTGCCCAAGTGACGGAGTCCTACATTTCGCAGTTGCTGACTCGCAAAAAATCACCCCCCGCGCCGAACCGGACAGATATTTATGACAAGATGGAAACTTTTTTGAAGCTCCCGAGCGGTCAGCTTTCGAAGCTGGCCGACCTCCAGCGCAAGGAGGAATTGAAGCGAAGATTGGGGGACCCGCTCACGCCCTTGTTTAAAGAGGTTCGCGAATTGATTCTCCGCAAATGCAACCCCGACAACGGAAAACAAATCCGCGCGATTTTTGAAAAGCAGCCCTTCGGCGAACTCGAACACCTCGTCACACAGAAACTTTTGGACGTGATCAAGAGAGTGGCCAAAGAAGAATTGGAAAACGAAAACTGGCTCCGCTCGGTGGCTCGACTCAGCGACCGAAGCTATGAGCAGATCCGGGTCATGGTGCTCGAGTTCCTGGATACGGATATCTTCCACCTGTCGGCCGAGCACTGCGTCGCCTTCTTGGATCCGCTGATCGAATCCTGGGACATCGACATCGCAACGTTCAATATGAAAATCGTCTTGAACCGCAGACTGGCCCCGGAGCCGCTAAAGAAATTTGAGTTTGTTGAACAGGAACCCGAACAGCCGTTTGACGAAAAGCCCGGGTTCAAAGAATTCCTCAAGGATCCTTCCCTCAGCGGCGATGCGACCGAGGAGGAAATCGAGTTTCTAAAAAAGCTGAGATTCAAGGGAAAAGGGCCGACTCCCCTCTATTATTACCGGGAGTTGCAAAACTTGAGAGACCCTCTCCATTTTCGCGCCAGGCAGGACCGACACAGTAAGGGAATCTAGGGGCGGTGAACGCGAAGGGACCGAGCACTCGTTTGGGGGAGAGCGCCATGCTGAACGATATTCTGGCTGGGTGCGTAGCTGCCGCCGTGGTGGTGGTGTTTGCGACGATCTTCGGGGCGGTAGAGCTAATGTGGAAAGTGCTGCACGCCGTGCGGCGGGTGACCGGGCTGTGATCCGCCTGGGCTCTCAGCCAGGTGCCTTATCTCTCTTTCATCGGCTACCGAGATGCCGCTCCAGATCGCGGTAAAAGTGGCTGTCGCCAGGGTCTTCCTTCCTCCGAGGGTTAACGATGAATCTGCTGATAAAGAAAAAAGCACCAGAGAAGGCCTGTAAGCCGGGTCCTGTGCCCTGGGCGGTTGCCCTGACCCAGGGCGACGGTCATTTCTCTAGGACGCCGGTTACCCGACGCCTCAAGCGGCCTGACCCGAGAGCGCCGGACGGGCCGTCCTTCTCCCGCCAATAAGAACGGGATCGCTCTCCTATTTGGCCTTGCTCCGGGTGGGGTTTGCCGAGCCAGCCCGGTCACCCGGGCTGCTGGTGAGCTCTTACCTCGCCGTTTCACCCTTACCCCGGCGCGAACCGGGGCGGTCTGTTTTCTGTGGCACTGTCCGTGGGGTCGCCCCCCCTGGGCGTTGCCCAGCACCCTGCCCTCTGGAGCCCGGACTTTCCTCCCGCCCCTTTTAAGGGGGGCCGGCGACCGTCCGGCCTTCTCTGGTGCCAGTCAAAGAGCGTAGGAGAGGAAATAAATTATACCACCCGGGACGGGAGGCGCTCGATGGCGCGCCGGGCCAGTTGATCCGCGCGCTCGTTCAGCGGGTCACCGCTGTGCCCGCGCACCTTGTGCCAGGTCACCCTGTGGCGCTCGGCCAGGGCGATGAGCGCCTCCCAGAGGTCGCGGTTCTCCACCGGTTTCCGCTGCGCGTTACGCCAGCCGTTCCGCATCCATGTCTTGTACCAGCCGTCGCGGAAGCAGTTGACGACATAGGCGCTGTCCGAGTAGAGGTTGACGCGGCGGGGGGAAGCCAGCGCCCGGAGCCCCTCGATGGCGGCGGTCAGCTCCATCCGCTGGTTGGTGGAGGCGGGCTCAGCGCCTGAGAGCTCGCGCTCCCGGCCTCCCTCGATCACGAGGGCCGCCCACCCGCCCGGCCCCGGGTTCCCCAGACAGGCGCCGTCTGTGTAGATGGTGACCGGCCGGTCCCTGTCCGTTGGCGGATTCAACTCTCGATCGGCGGGGCGCCGCGCGGGAGCCCCTCGGAGCTCAGGCGGGGATCCAGTACTGGTAGCGGCCGCAGCTCTCGCAGGTGAAGAGGGAGGACTGCTGCCGGATTTCGTGGAAGCGCTGGGGGGTGAGGGTGACGCGGCAGCCGCCGCAGATCCCACCGGGCAGCACCTGCACTACCGCCGTACCGTTCCGGTGGCGGAGGATCCGGTCGTAGCTGGCCAGAAGGTCCCGGGGGAACTGCCGGACCAGCGACTCGCGGCTGACGCGGAGGACGTCCAGTTCGGATTCCAGCGCCTGAAGGCGCGCGCGCACCGCCGCCTCCTCCCGCCGGGCCTCCCCCTCGCGCAGCTTGAGGGAGGCCTCCCCTTCCTGGATCTGCCACGCGCACCGCTCCTGGATTTCCATCAGGGCCAGGATCTCCTCCTCGATCCTGCCCTTTTCCTGCTTGATCTCCTCGATCTCGACGAGGACGGCGGAATATTCCTTGTTGGTCTTGACCTCGTAGAGCCGGGCCTCGCTCTTGGAGCGCCTGGCTGCCGAGACCTCCAGGTCCTTCTCCTTGGTGCGGATCGCTTTCCTCGCCGAGTCCATCTCCGCCTTGAGCCGCCCCACCGCGTTTTGCGCGTCTGACAATGCGGCCTGGATGGCCTCGATCTCGGCCGGAAGCTGCCGCAACTCCCCCTCCAGCAAGAATATCCGGGAGTCGAGCTGTTGAAGGTCGATCAACCCCTGAAGCTGCTCGTCCACGTTCTCTCCCTCAAACTGGTGGGCCCACCCGGACTCGAACCAGGACCGAACCGGTTATGAGCCGGCGGCTCTACCAATTGAGCTATGGGCCCGTGCCCATCATCATACCATCCTGCGCCAGGCCGCCCCGCCAACTCGTCTACGAGCGTGTCGGAATAACCTCTGTTCGAGCGCCGGCTGCGCCGGCGCAACCCTTTCCTGGGGGCGGCTCGGAGGGGGCCGTCGAGGCCCCCTTCGACTATCTACGACTCCAGGAAGCTTCGGAGCTTCTTCGACCGCGAGGGATGGCGGAGCTTCCGCAGGGCTTTGGCTTCGATCTGCCGGATCCGCTCCCGGGTCACCGCGAAGTCCTGCCCCACCTCCTCCAGGGTGTGCTCGCAGCCGTCGGAGAGACCGAAGCGGAGCCGGAGCACCTTCTCTTCCCTCGGGGTCAGCGTGTTCAGGACCCGGTTGGTCTGCTCTCTGAGCGAAAGCCCGATGATCGATTCCACCGGCGAGACGACCTGCTTGTCCTCGATGAAGTCGCCCAGGTGGGAATCCTCCTCCTCGCCGATGGGCGTCTCCAGCGAGATCGGCTCCTGGGCGATCTTGAGGACCTTGCGCACCTTGTCCACCGGCACGTCCATCTTGGTGGCGATCTCCTCCGGCGTCGGCTCGCGGCCGAGCTCCTGCACGAGCTGGCGCGAG
>CAYJUC010000180.1:0-7751 GCA_964372605.1 uncultured bacterium
TTCAGGCCCGGCTCCTTCTCACCGCCCTCTACTTCGTGCTCCTGGCGCCCGTGGCACTGCCGTTGCGCGCCTTCAGCGATCCGCTCCGCCTGCGGCCCACGGGAGCCTCATTCTGGCTCCCACGTCCGGCCCGACCGGCCTCCCTCGATGGTGCGCGGCGGCAGTACTGACATGAACATTCTCGGAATTTCCTGCTTCTACCACGACGCCGCTGCCGCGCTGGTGCGGGACGGTGAACTGGTGGCCGCCGCCGAGGAGGAGCGGTTCAGCCGGGTCAAGCACGACTTCGGCTTCCCGTCTCGGGCCATCGCATTTTGCCTGGCCCGGGGGGGCATCTCGCCCGGCGAGCTGGACTACGTGGTGTTCTATGAGAAGCCCTTCGTCAAGTTCGAGCGGATCCTGAAAACCTGCTTCGGGACCTTCCCGCGCTCCTGGCGGGTTTTCCGCGAATCGATGATCGTCTGGCTGAAGGACAAGCTCTGGGTCCGTACCCTGATTCGTGAAGAGCTGGGTGTGCCCCCTTCCAAGATTCTGTTTTCCGAGCACCACCTCTCCCACGCCGCGAGCGCCTTTTACTGCTCTCCGTTCAGGGAAGCGGCGATCCTCACGGTGGACGGGGTAGGGGAGTGGACCACAGCTTCGTACGGCATCGGACGCGACACGGAGATTTCGCTCCTCAAGGAAATCCACTTCCCGCACTCCCTCGGCATGCTCTACAGCGTCTTCACCGCCTACCTGGGGTTCGAGGTCAACGAGGGAGAGTACAAGGTCATGGGGATGGCTCCGTACGGGCGCCCGCGCTTTCTGGACGAGGTCTCGCGCCTGATCCGTGTGGCCCCGGACGGGAGCTTCGCCCTGAACCTGGACTACTTTTCCTACCACTACTCCCCCGACCGCGCCTACAACCGTCGTTTCGTCGAGCTGTTCGGGCCGCCGCGGCCGCCGTCGCTCCACTTCTTCACCCGCGACAGGGGGTTTCCCAGCTACTTCGGCCCCAGGCCGCCGGACTACGACCGGCTCGCCGAGCTGAACCAGCGCTACGCCGACATCGCGGCCAGCATCCAGCGAGTCACCGAAGAGACTCTTCTGACGATGGCCCGGCACATCCAGAAGGAGACCGGCCTCAAACGCCTCTGCCTGGCCGGGGGCGTGGCGCTCAACAGCGTGGCCAATGGCCGGATTCTGAAGGAGACCCCCTTCGAGGAGTGCTATGTCCAGCCCGCCGCCGGGGATGGAGGTGGGGCAGTAGGGGCGGCACTCTACGCCTATCACGCGCTGCTCGGCAAGCCGCGTCAATTTGTCATGGAGCACGCGGCCTGGGGGGAGTCGTACAGTCCCGGGGAGATCCGCGCGTTCCTCGATTCCCGCGGGATTGCGTATGCGGAGGCCGGGAGCGAGGATGAGCTTACCGACCGGACCGCGGGTCTTCTGGCCCAGGGGAAGGTCGCGGGTTGGTTCCAGGGGCGGTTTGAGTGGGGGCCGCGCGCGTTGGGTCAGCGGAGCATCCTGGCTGATCCCCGCCGCGCCGACATGAAAGATATCGTGAACGTGAAGATCAAGTTCCGCGAGCCGTATCGGCCCTTCGCCCCGTCGGTGCTCGCCGAGCGGGCGGAAGAGTACTTCGCGCTCCCTGAGGCATCGCGCCACTACCCGGCGCGCTTCATGCTCTACGTGGTTGACGTGTTGCCTGGAAAGGCGGCGGTGGTGCCGGCCACCACCCACGTGGATGGCAGCGCGCGCCTTCAGACGGTGAGCGCCGCGTGGAACCCGCTCTATCACCGGCTTATCCGGCGGTTCGGCGAGGCCACCGGCGTCCCGGTGGTGCTCAACACCTCCTTCAATCTGAAGGGGGAACCCATCGTCGCCTCGCCGGCCGACGCCTTCAACACATTTTCGTCGAGCGGCATGGACGCCCTGATCCTCGGGCCGTTCATCGTCCTGAAGCAATCGACCTGAGAATGCGCTGGCTCAGCGGGATGGTCGACCGGTTGGGCGTGGCAGGAGAGCTTCTGGCCTTCCTCTGGGAGCGAAAGCTCTGGTGGATGATCCCCATGGTGGTGGTGCTCTTGGCCTTCGGACTCTTGCTGATACTGGCCCAGAGCTCGGCCATCGCTCCGTTCATCTACACGCTGTTCTGATTTCGAGGTTCTCCTTGACTTCGCAAACCCTCGGGGAGTAGAAGATGGCCATGCCGGAATCTCGATCCACCGCATCCCCCGCGACACCCGCCGGGACCGAGGCCACCCGTGGGAAGCCCGGCCTCGCCGAGGCGGTGGCGGCCCTGGAGGCCGAGCTCCAGTCGGTCCCCGAGCTGGCTGGAAAGCGGTTCCACGAAGTTCTGAGCCGGGTTCCCCTCTTCGCGGGGGTCCCCGAGGGAGACCTGACGCTCCTGGCTCCCGGCGCCACCCTGCACCGCGCGCGATCCAACACCGCCGTGATCCGTCAGGGCGAGTTCGAGGAGACTTTCTTCATCATCCTTGCGGGCCGCGTGCAGGTGACCGCCGAGGAGGCTGACGCTCCCCTGGGCCACCTCGGCGCCGGCGAGTTCTTCGGGGAGTTGGCCGCGCTGACCGGCTACCCGCGCGCCGCCACGGTCACCACCACCGAGCCGTCACTCCTCCTCGAAGTCACCAAGGAGGCCTTCCTCGCCCTGGTGGATCGGTCGCCGACCGTGAAGGCCCAAGTGGACCGGGAGTACGTGGAGCGGTCCCTCAAGAACCAGCTCAGCCGGATCACGCTCTTCGCCGACCTGGACACGATGGCCCTGGACCAGTTCAGGGCCAAGGCGATCCTCCGGACGTTCAAGAAGGGGGAGGTGGTCTTCCGGGAGGGGGAGCCGGGCGACTCCTTCTACCTCGTGCGCAACGGCTTCGGCAAGGTTTCGCGCCAGAAGGGGGGCGAGGAGTTCATCATCAACTACCTGAAGGGAGCGACCTACTTCGGCGAGATGGCGATCATCGGGAACGAACCCCGGACCGCCAGCGTGATGGCCGTGACCCGCATGGAGGTGGTCGAGTTTCGACGGGAGGCCTTCCTCGATATTCTGGAGCGCTACCCCGGGGTTGCCGCGAAAGTCCGCCGGGAGATCGAGGAGCGCAAGCAGTGGCAGCAGCGGCTGGTTCAAAACGTGACCCTGGCCACCACCCTCAAGGGGTTCGTGGAAGGCGGGGTCATCGGCGGCAGCATGGTCCTGATGATCGACCTCAAGAAGTGCATCCGCTGCTACAACTGCGTTCGCGCCTGCAGCGAGGTGCACGAGGACGGGCACTCCCGCGTCAACCTGAAGGGGATGAAGGTCGGCTCCCTGCTGATCGCCACCTCCTGTCGCCACTGCTACAACCCCGAGTGCATGGTCTGCCCCATCGGGGCCATCGGCCGCGAGCCCAGCGGGCGGGTGGAGATCAAACACTTCTGTATCGGGGTCGGCAAGTGCGCCAAGGGCTGCCCCTATGGCGTTATCTCCATGGTCAGCGTGGACCAGATCAAGAAACCCGCCGGCCGGTGGGGGCGCTTCACCGACCGCTTCAAGAAACGGCGGCTTCCCAAGCCTGATCCCGCGGGTCTCGACCCGACCGCCCTGGCTCGCGTCTCGCGTCGCAAGCGCTACTCGATCAAGTGCGATCTCTGCGAGGGCTTCCCCGGCCCCGCCTGCGAACGGAACTGTCCCACGGGCGCTGCCCAGCGGCTGAACCCGCAGGAGTATCTCAGGTACCTCGAACGTAGCGTGACGTAGCGCCGATGTTCGCCGTCCATCGGGAGTGGATGTTCATCACGGCTGGCCTCATCGCGCTCTTCGGCCTCGTGTACGCTGGGCGCCGCTATGTCCCCTTCCTCGCTTCGGACGTGGTCACGACGTATGTCTTCGGGCTCCTGGGGCTCCTGGTCATTCTCCTCCTCGCCAACTATGCTTCGCGAAAATATATCTTCCTCTGGTTTGGCGGACTCCTCCGGCGCTGGCTCCTCGCCCACATCTACCTGGCGCTCGTGGCGGCGTTCCTGATCCTTCTCCATGCGCGCTTTTCGTTTCAGGGGGGGTGGAGCGCGCTCACGGCCGGACTCCTGGGCGCGGTCCTTCTCGTCGGCTTTATCGGGCTCTGGATCTATACGGCGATCCCCAGGGTGCTGGCTGACTTCGAGTCGATCCTGCTCCCTGAAGAGATCCTGACCACGATCGAGGGGATCCAGGGGGAGCTCCAGGGCCTGGTGGACGGCAGAGGCGAGGCCTTCACCAGGCTGGCGCAGCACGAAGCGGAGGTTCGCCAGGAGCTTGAGCTACCCACCTGGCGGCTGCTCTTGATGAAGTCCCAACGATCCCGGTACGCCGGCGCCCGCCTGGCGGAGCTGGAGACGCTGATGGAAGCGGTTCCCGACCGGGACCGCGAGCTGGTGGCCCAGGTCGCCGGGCTCATCCTGAAAAAACGAAAATTGGAGGCTCAGCTTCTGGAGCAGCGGCGGTGGGCGGTGATCAGGCGCGGGTGGCTGGTGAGCCACGCAACGCTCAGCGCCGGCTTTCTGGCCGCGACAGCTATTCACATCCTGTCGGTGCTCTACTACTAGAATGCTCGGAGGGGGGCGATGCCCCCCTTCCGAACCTCCCCGCAATGCAGTTCGAGCGTGGCGGGTTCGGCCATGCCGGGAGGTAGGCCACCCGCCACGCGAGGCCCGAGTTGATTGCGCGGGCAAAGCCCGCGCTCGAACAGGAACTCAGCAGGGGAGGGGACGATTCAGCGCTACTGGGTCTACGGCGGGACGGGGGCGGTCCTGGTACTCGCCCTCTTCTTCTTCCTGCTCGGAGGACAGCGGGTATTCATGAACCGTCCCCTGGCGGGAGCCCATGCCGCGATCGAGCGGCAGTGCGAGAGCTGCCACGCTCCCTTCGTCGGATCCGTCAATGTCCGCTGTATCGCCTGCCACGCCGAGACGGTCGCCAAGCGGGACCACTCCCAGCTCGGGCGCCAGTGCGCGGCCTGCCACCGCGAGCACCAGGGGCGCGCCTACGCGCTGGTCTCGGTGAGCGAGGGAAGCTGCCTCGGCTGCCACCGCGGGGTACTGGGGGAGGGGAAGCACCCGCCCGCGGCTCAGGGCCAGTGCCTCTACTGCCACAGCCACCACGCCGATCGCGTCTTCGCCCGGCAGGCGGTCACGGACCTCGTCTTCCCTCACCGGGTGCACGTGGAGGCGGCAAGCCTCGTTCAGGCGCCGTGCGAGAGCTGCCACGCGCTGGCTCCCGAGGGGGTTCTCCGGGGCCTCCCCAAGGAGCCCACGTGCGCGGGGTGTCACTTCAATTACGCTCACGACACGACGAAGAACGTGCGGAGCGCCGAGTGTCGCCTCTGCCACGACCCGGACAGCCGGGTGTCGATCGCGCGGGCCCCCGGCTATGCCTCCCTTCGCTTCGCCCACGGCGACCACCTGAGCTTCCCGTGCGCGGAGTGCCACCGGGACGTGGATCTCTCGACGGCAACCGCCGTGCCGCTGCCCGCCGTCGATACCTGCACGCGGTGCCACGACCGGAGAACGGCGAACGCGAAATAGGAGGAGCCGTCAGTGCTTGGGGATTTCGAGCTTTTTGGCGGCGGTAGCGGCGGCTTTGCGGACGCGCGGGTCCGGGTCGTTGTCGGCTATGGCTTTCAGCGTGTCCTTGGATCCGCGCGGGTTGATGCAGACCACGTAGTCGATCCCTTTCATGCGGATGGCGGGATCGGAATGACGGAGCTCGGCGAGGAGCACCCCCTCGGGCTTCGGAGCCCCCAGGTTGTCCAGGCCCTCGAAGGCTAGCGAGCGAACCAGGCAGTCCGGAGCGCTGAAAAGCCCGGTGAGGTAGGCGATGACCCGATCGTCGTTGTAGCGCCCCAGGGCGTCGATGGCCGCCAGCCGCACCGGTCCGCGCTCCTTCCTGGCGAGTTCCAGAAGCGGTTCCGCGGCGCCCTCTGGACGCGACCGTTTGATGGCGATGGCCGCGGCGCGACGCACCTCAGCATCCTGGTCTCTGAGCGCCGAGATCAACGGCGCCCCTCCGCCAGGGACTCCGAGGAATCCGATTCGTCCCAGCGCCTCCACTGCCTGCTGGCGGAGGTCTCTGTCACGGTGCGTCACCGCCTTGGCCAGGCCCGGCACAACTTCGGGGGTTCGACGCTGCTCAAGCGCCTGAACGGCCAACCGGCGGGTCGGCCGATCCGGGTCATCAAGAGCTTGAGTCAGGAGGTCAACCGCCTTCGGTGAGGGGAGCGCGCCGAGCGCCTGGGCCGCTGACCGCCTGACCAACGGGTTTGAGTCCCGCGCGGCCTTCTCCAGGGCCGGGAGCGCTCCGGGGTCTCTCAGCTCTCCGAGGCTCCGGGCCGCGAATACCCGAACCAGCGGATCCGCGTCGTCGAGGGCTCCCGCGAGGGCAGGGAGGGTGGCCGCCGATCCAAGCGTGCCCAGCGCGATGGCGGCTTCCCGCCTGACAAAGCGGTCGGGATCTTTCAGCAGGCCGGCCACATTCGGAGCGTGCTCCTTCGCTTCGAGCTTTCCCAGCGCCCAGGCCGCCTTCGCTCTCACCAGCGCTGACTGATCGCTGAGGAGGGCCGCCACCGCTCCCCCGGCGTCCCTGGCTCCGAGATCTCCGAGGGCCCAGGCCGCGCTCCATCTGACGTCGCGGTCAGGATCCCGGCTGAGCGCCACCACCGTGTCCGCTGCTTTCTCCGCTCGAAATTTTGACAAGGCGCGCGCCGCCGCCGCCCTGACCCCTGGTGCCGGGTCCTTGAGCGCCGCGGTGATCGCGGGGACCGGTCGCGCCTCGAGCTCCAGGATGTCCGCCTGGGCTTTCACCTTCACCTCCTCCACGGCGAGGATGGGGATCCAGGAGAGGGCCACCCGCCCCCCAACCTCACCGAGCGCCTCCACCGCGCGGCGGCGCACCGTTGCCGGCGGATCGCCGAGGGCGCGGATCAGCGGTGTGACCACCTCGCCCCAGAACCGGTGGAGCTCGCGCGCCGCGGCCTTCTGGGCCTCGGGCTCCGTTGCATCCAGATTCCCGATGAGCGTCTTCAAGACGGGATCCAAGAGCCGGCTCAAACCCCACGCCGCCCGCTCTTTGACCTCGGTGGACGGATCCCCGAGCGCCCCCGCCAGGGAGAACACGGCTCCGAGGTCTTCGCTCGAGGCCAGGGCGCTGGCCGCTTCGCGGCGGATGGCAGGATCGGAGGCGGTGAGCGCCTCTCGGAGGAGCTTCGGGGCCTTCGGTGCTAGCCGGGCCAGAGCTTGGCGCGCCGATTGTCGGGTGCCTGGCTTGGGATCGGCCGCGAGGGCGAGGAGGCGGGGAACGCTCTGCGCCGGCGGTTCGCGCTCGAGCGCCTGGATTTGCTGGGCCGGGCTCGGTTCGGACACCGCTGCGGATCCCTGCCCGAGAGCGGCGCCGCCCCCGTGGAAGAGCAGGAACCCGGCCACCAGCGTGAGAACCGCTCTCATCGCTCAGATCCCTCGGGGGGGGGCACGCCCCCCTTCCGAACCTCCCCCAGCTTGCGCGGGCCAAGCCCGCGCTCGAACGCGTCGTGATCTGGCGGCGAGGTCGGGCATGAGGTGGGCACGCTTTTTAGCATCCTCTTAGGATTAGGAGAGCGCTTCCAGCGCGCGGAGCAGGGTCTCGTTGGACGGAATGTGGGCGTGGACGTCGGCGATGTGGCGGAAGCGGACCCGCCCATCCCGCCCAACCAGGAACATCGCCTGCTCCATGGTGGTGGAGGCCAACCCATTGGGGAGATACGGCAGCA
>CAYJUC010000181.1:0-7739 GCA_964372605.1 uncultured bacterium
CTTTCAGGTATAATGCCCCGGTCGGAGGCGAGCGATGACCTACTTCGTCGGCGTTGACACGGGAGGGACGTTCACCGATGTCGTGCTTCTGGACTCGGAGGGGAACGTCTTCTTCGATAAGGCGTTCACCACCCCCCACCGGCCCGCCCTGGGCGTGATCGCGGCGCTGGAAAACGCTGTCCGGCTGCTCTCGCGGGAGCTCCCCGCTGTGCTGGGCGAGACGGAGCGCTTCGCCCACGGCACCACGGTGGCCACCAACGCGCTCATCCAGCGGAAGGGGGCGCGGGTCGGCCTCTTGATGACCAAAGGGTTCGAGGACACTCCCCTGATCGGGCGGGGTCCGATGTCGCGCACCTTCGGGATTCCGCCCAGCCTGGCCATGGATTTCATCCACACCGAGCGCGCCCTGCCGCTGGTCTCCAAGCAGTTGATCCGAGGCGTCGCCGAGCGGGTCGCGGTGGATGGCCGGGTGCTGGCGCCCCTCCGGGAAGAGGACGCGCTGGCCGCTTACGAGCAGTTCAAGCGCGAAGGGGTGGAGAGCGTGGCGGTCTGCCTCCTCTGGTCCTTCAAGACGCCCGCCCACGAGGAGCGGATCAAGGCTCTCTTACAGGCGCGCGACCCGAATCTCATGGTCACACTCTCGTCGGAAGTCTCCCCGTTCCTGGGCGAGTTCGAGCGGGCCACCACGACCCTGGTCAACGCCTACCTGGGACCCGTCCTCATCCGCTACATCAGAGACCTCCAAACGGAGCTGGAAGCGCGAGGGCTTAAGCACCCGGTCCAGCTCATGAAGTGCTCGGGCGGGCTCACCATCCCTGAGCGCGTCGAGCGGGAAGCGGTGACCCTCGTCAACTCCGGGCCGGTGGGCGGGCTGGTGGCCGCCCGCTACGTGGGCAGGGTGCTCGACTACGACAACGTGATCACCACCGACATGGGCGGGACCAGCTTCGACGTCGGGGTGATCTACCGGGGCGAGTTCGAGCTGGAGATGACCCCCTTCGTCAGCCAGGGGACCCCGCTTCAGGTGTCTTCGGCCAAGATGGTTACCATCGGCGCCGGAGGCGGATCGATCGCCTGGACCGATGGCCGGCGGCTCATGGTGGGGCCGCAGAGCGCCGGCGCGGTGCCGGGCCCGGCCGCTTACGACCAGGGGGGGACCGAGCCCACGGTCACCGACGCTCTGGTGGTGCTGGGACTCCTGGACCCGGATTATTTCTTCGGAGGGCGCAAGCGGTTGAACCGCGCCCGGGCCGAGGAGGCGATCAGGGAGCGGATCGCCCGCCCCCTCGAGATGGACCTTCAGGAGGCCGCCGCGGGGATTTACGAAATCGTCACCGCCAAGATGAGCGACCTCATCCGCAAGGTGACGGTGGAGAGCGGCTTCGACCCGCGACAGTTCGTCCTTTTCGCTTACGGCGGAGCCAGCCCGGCCCATGCAGCCCTCTACGGCGCCGGCATCGGGGTGCGGGAGATCATCATCCCCCACGCCGCTGCGGTCTTCTCGGCGCTGGGGGTGGCGCTGGCCGACCTCCTCTACACCTTCGCCCGCTCGGAGCCGCTGCCGTTGATGCCGGACCCCGCAGTGATCAGCCAGTTCAACGCGATCTTCGAGGATCTGGAGCAGCGCGCGCTGGAGACGGTGGCCGCGTCCGGCTTCAAGGCGGCGGAAGCCGTCCTCTCGCGCAAGCTGGATGTCCGGTACGACGGGCAGATGCACGAGATCACGATTCCCTGGGAGCCCGGGCGTTTGACCGAGGAGAAGTTGCCCGAAGTCCGGCGCGTCTTCGAGGAGACCTACTCGACCCGCTTCGGGCCGGCCACCGTGCGACCGGAGTCGCCGCTGGAGGTCATCACCTTCCGTGTGGAAGCGCTCCGCCCCTCGGAGAAGCCGCGCCTCCGGCGCGAGCCGGAGACAGGCGGGGATCCGGAGCGCGCCCGGAAAGGAACGCGGGACGTGTTCGTCCGTCCGGCCGGAGCCGTCGCCGCCGAGGTCTACGACTTCGACCGCCTGAGCCCTGGAGCCCGCCTCTCGGGCCCGGCCATCATCGAGCGGCGCGACACCACGGTGTTCATCCCGCCGGGCTTCGCCGGGACCGTGGACGGCTACCTGAACATCCGCATCCGCCGAGGCGGGAAGTGATGAAGCTGAGGAGACAGTGTGCGAAGGTATCGGCGCGGCGGATTGAGGACGGCCTTCGCCCCGAATACGACCTATCGGAGCTCAAGGGCGGGGTGCGCGGGAAATACTACAAACGGGTCATTGCGGGAACCAACCTCGTGTTGATCGAGTCCGATCTTGCGAAGGTGTTCCCCGACACCGATTCTGTCAATCGCGCGCTGCGCCTTTTACTGAACACGGCAAGTGCCGCTGCAACCCGTTCGCGGCGTGGGAAGCTCCGCCGTTCAGCGGCCAAGGGTCGGGAATGAACGTAATTTTCGCGGGATAAAGGGTTCAGGCCATGAGGCTCAATTATTATCCCGCCACGGATTCACTTTATATCGACCTATCGGAGCGGCCGAGCGCCCAAAGCAAAGAGGTCTCCGAAGGCGTTGTCCTCGATTACGACGCCGAGGGAAATCTGGTGGGTATTGACATCGATAACGCCAGCCGGAAGGTCGAGCTGAAACAGCTCACGTGGCGGTTGAGTATGGGGCGATAACCACGGATATGAGCGGATGCCCGAAATCAGTCGCTTCTTTGGCATTGTCATTGCGATGTTCTACAATGAACATCGACCGCCGCACTTTCACGCGGAATATGGGGAGCACGAAATAGTCGTGAACATTGAGACGGGAGAGGTTGTGGAGGGACGTTTTCCGGGACGCGCTTTAGGGCTGGTGCGGGAGTGGCACAATCTCCATAAGGGAGAATTGCTGGAAGACTGGCGCTTGGCAGAGCTTCGAAAGCCGCTCAAGAAAATCGACCCTTTGGAGTGATCAAGATGATTCCCCGAGTGAAAGAGGCCAGACACGTCAAAGATTATCGGGTGTGGGTCAGGTTCCAGGATGGAACCGAGGGTGAAATTGACCTGGGGAAAGAGCTTTGGGGTGAAATGTTTGAGGCACTACGGGACGTGGAGGCCTTCCGACAGCTGCGGGTGGACCCGGAGCTTCATACGATTGTTTGGCCGAACGGCGCTGACCTCTCGCCAGAATTTTTGTACAGCCAGCTGAGCCGCGAGCACAACGGAGAACTACCATGAAGCTGGATCCGATCACCTTCGAAGTGGTGAAGCACCGCCTCTGGCAGATCAACGACGAGCAGGGGAGCACCATCCGCACCATCGCCACCTCGCCCATCGTCGTGGAAGGGAACGACTTCAACGTGGGGATCTTCACCCGCGAGGGGGAGCTGGCCGTGACCGGCCCCTACGTGCTCAGCCACGTGACCACCATGGATGCCGTCATCCAGAACGTCATCAAGCTGGTGGAGGAGGTCAACGACGGCGACATGTACATGGTCAACGACCCCTACATGGGCGCCCTCCACCAGAACGACGTGGCCGTCGTGAGCCCGCTCTACTGGGGCGGAGAGATCGTGCTCTGGGCGGGGAACGTCCTCCACCACACGGACGTGGGAGGGATCGACGAGGGGAGCTTCTGTGTCAACGCCACCAACGTCCACCAAGAGCCGCCCCGCTACTTCCTGAAGCTCGTGGACCGCGGCAAGTTCTCCCGCGAGGTGGAGCGGACTTTCATGCTCAACTCCCGCTATCCCGACCTGGTGGCGCTGGACCTCCGGGCCCAGGTTGGGGGCCTGAACGTGGTCAAGCGGCGGCTCACCGAGCTGATCGAAGAGAAGGGCGTGGACGTGGTCCTGGAGGTGATGCAGCGCTCGATGGACTACGCCGAGGCCCAGCTCCGGGAGCGGATCTCCGAGCTGCCGGATGGGAGCTGGTCCACCGAGGTCTACATGGACGGCGACCGGGTGGGCTCCAAGCGGATCTACAAGGTGGCGCTCAAGCTCGAGAAGCGGGGGAGCGAGCTCTTCTTCGACTACACCGGGACCGATCCCCAGTCCGAGGGGGCGGTCAACGCCACGGGGTACGCCTCCTTCGCCGGCACCACCACGCCGGTCTTCAGCTTCCTCTGCGGCAAGGACATCGACTGGAACAGCGCGGTGCGGCGCTGCGTGCACGTGCACGCCCCCGCGGGAACGGTGATGAACGCCCGTTACCCGGCCGCGGTCAGCATCTGCTCCATCGGCTTCTCGTGGCTCGCCGCGGTGGCGGCCACCAAGCTCCTGGCCCAGATGTTCTCGGCATCGGAAAAGCACCGGGATCTGGTCTGTCCCTCCTGGAGCGTCTCGTGCAACGCCAACAACCTCTTCGGCTTCAACTGGCGGGGAAAGCGGGTGGGGGGGCTCCTCTCCGACCACCGGGGGACCGGCGCCGGTGCCCGCTCCTTCGCGGACGGCTTCGATCACGCCGGGATGATCTTCTCCTACCTCTCCCTCCTGGCCGACGTGGAGAGCCAGGAGTGGAAATTCCCGGTCCTCTATCTCTTCAGGCGCGAGCTGCCCGACTCTGGCGGGCCGGGGAAGTTCCGCGGCGGGCTCACCAACATCGCGGCGGTGACCCCGTATCGCACCGAGTCGCTGATCTGGAAGTCTCAGAACACGGCGGGCGTGGAGCTTTCCAACGCTTCCGGCATCGACGGCGGCTACCCCGGCGCCGGCTCCCAGGTGTCGGTCATTCGGCGGAGTCAGGTGTGGGAGAAGCTTTCCCGAGGCGAGATCCCGATGAGCTACGCGGAGTTCGCCGGGGCGGTCGAGCACCTGCCATCCAAGTCCGATGGCAACTTGGTCGCCGGCGACATCTTTATCTTCTACCCGCCGGGGGGCGGTGGGTACGGGGACCCGCTGGAACGCGACCCGGAGCTGGTGCGCCAGGATGTCGTCTCTGAAGCGGTCAGCGCGGAGGGGGCGCTCCGATACTACGGCGTGGTGGTGCTGACGGGCGACGGGCGCGTGGACGAGGAGGCTACGAAGCGGGAACGGGCCGCCCGACGCCAGCAACGGCTGGAAAGGGCCGGCGCGCTGGCTCCTAACGAGGTGCCAGCGTCTACCGAGGCGGGCCGTCAGATCGCCGAGTACCTGGAGGAGGCGAGTCTTAATGGCGGTCGGGTCATCCGCTGCCGGGTCTGCCATCACGTTCTCTGCGCGGCGGGGGAGGATCCCCTGCGATTCGCCGTGAGGCGGGAGCGTCCGCTGGCCGAGGCCGGCCCGTGGCTGGCCATCCATCGGCAGGGGCAGAGCCCCTACTTCGTCCTGGTGGAATCCATCTGCCCGTCCTGCGGGGTCCTCTTCGACGTTCAGGAAACGCGCAAGGCCCCTGCGTGAGCTCCCAGCAGGTACGCCATTCCCTTGCCGCCTTCGTGGCGGAGACCGATCGCGCCCTCCGGTCGGAGCGAGGGCTCGACGCCAAGTTGGAGCGCGTCGCGGCGGCGCTGGGGACGCTGTTGCAGGACCGGGACCTTCTTTCGGGGGAGCTGGCTCTCCCGCGCCGGACCGTCTGGGAATCGTACCTGCTCTATGAGCACCCGGAGCTCGGCTACGTGGTCACCGCTCTCATCCACCCGCCCGGCTGGGTCGGGCCACCCCACGAGCACGGGCCCACCTGGACGGTGTACGGCGTCTGCGAGGGCGAAGAGGTCATTCGAAGGTACGCGCGGCTGGACGATGGCGCGCGCGAGGGATACGCGGAGCTTCGGGAGACCCGCGCGATCGTTGCCGGCGCCGGAACGGTGGATTGGGTCCGTCCGGGGGAAATCCACTCCGAGAATAACCCCGGTGCGGACCCGTCGGTGGCGATCGTGGTGCGAAGCCAGAATCTCGGCTCGGTGCCCCAACATCTCTTCGACCTCCAACGCCGGAGCGTGACGCGGATCTACGGGCGGCCCGCCCTCCCGCTGCGAAAACCGGAGGCCCATCCGGAACGCGCGGGACGCGCATGACGCTTCTCATCAATAACGATCTCGTCAAGCGCGTGCTCACCATGGAGGACTGCATCCGGGCGCAGGAGGAGGCGTTCAAGGATCTCGTCACCGGAGACGCGGTCCATCGGCCCCGCATCGACGTCTACGTGCCCTGCGAGCAGGAAGACGGCTATTACCGCTGGGGAAGCATGGAGGGGGCCAGCAAGACGCTGGGGATCTTCGCCATCCGCATGAAGTCGGACATCGTCCACTGGCCGCGCGACGGCCAGGGGGCCTGGACGGAGGAAAAGTACTGCGTCAAGCCAGGCACCTACTGCGGCCTGGTCTTCCTCTTCAGCACCCGGAACGGCGAGCCGCTGGCGATCATCAACGACGGGCACCTCCAGCATATGCGGGTGGGGGGCGGGGCCGGCCTCGGCGCCAAGTATCTGGCCCGCCAGGAGGCCCGCGCGGTCGGCATGCTCGGCTCCGGCGGCATGGCGCGCGTCTATCTTCAGGCGTTCTGCGCGGTGCGGACAATCACGCGCGTGAAGATCTACAGCCCAACGCCCGCGCACCGGCAGCAGTATGCGGAGGAGATGAGCCGGGATCTCGGGATCCCCGTGGAGCCGGTGGATTCGGCTCGCGAGGCGGTGCGGGGAGTGGATATCGTCTCCACCTGCACGGACTCGATGCGTCCCACCATTCCGGGGGAGTGGCTGGAACCGGGGATGCACGTGGCCAACCTGGGGCCGGCCGAGATCGGCGAGGATGCCTACCGCCGCTTTGACGTGAAGATCCGGCAGGGGGTGAGCGGCTGGTCGCCCGGGCGGGAGCTGGAGGGCGTAGAGACGGAGCGGGGGATGAGCCCGGTCGCGTATATCGCGGGGCGGGAGGAGGAGCGGGCGCGCCTGCCGAAGCGGGATCCCGCGCTTCGGGGGTTCGGCGGGGACTTCCCGCACTTCACCGACCTGGTGAGCGGCAAGGTCAAGGGCCGCACGCGCGACGCGGAGATCACCTTCTACCACAACATCGGGAACCAGGGGCTCCAGTTCGCCGCGGTGGGCGGCTGGGTTTATCAGCAGGTCAAAGCCCGCGGGCTCGGGCAGGAGCTTCCCACCGAGTGGTTTCTCCAGGACATCCGGGACTAGATCGTCGGAGAGGGCCTCGACGGCCCGGCGGCTTCGGCGAGATGGACGTGACCGAGACCGAAAACGACGCCGTGGACACGCCTACCTCAAAGAGGCCACCGCGCGCCAGTTCAAATTGACCTGCCCCGGTCCCCTGACCCTCGCCACCCAGATCACGAAGGGCGGTCCGTACAGGGACAGGGTCGAAGTCGCGGCGGACCTGGCGGGGATCATCAACGCCGAGCTCCGCAGGCTGGCGGCAGAGGGGGCCCGATATCTCCAGCTCGACGACGTCTTCCAGCGCTTCAGTATGGACCCCGCGATCCTCGTCGATCTCTATAACCGCTGCGTCGAGGGGGTCAAGGTTGAGCGGCTCTTCTACCACATCTGCTTCGGGACGCTGGAGGGGTTCAGCTTCAGCGAGCGCTCCTACCGTCTGCTCTTCCCGGTGATCCTCGGGGTGAGGGCCGACCAGCTCGTCTTCGAGTTCGCCAACCGGGAGCTGGCCGAGATCGGGCTCTGGCGCGAGTTCGACTGCCCCAAGGAGCTGGGAGCCGGGGTCGTCGACACCAAGTCGTTCTACATCGAGAAGCCTGAAGTCGTGGCGCGTCGGATCCGCACGATTCTCGAGCACGTCCCGGCGGAGCGCCTCTGGGTGAATCCGGATTGCGGGCTGGCCCGGATGCCGCGCTA
>CAYJUC010000182.1:0-7734 GCA_964372605.1 uncultured bacterium
CAGCAGAGATCCTCGCCGAGCTCAAGGTTCCGCCCCGCCCGCGCGGCTGCCGCCTGGTAGGCGCGGAAGACCTGGTCCACAATCCTCTCGCCGTTCAGGGTCACCATGCCCTTGATGCCGTGCCCCGCGATGTACTCGAGGGTCTTGCCGCTGGCGATGGGCTGCCAGATCTCCACGGGCCGGTGGATGGGGCGCGGCACGCAGGTGATCTCCCGGAGCTCGTAGTGCCGGTACGGCACCGCCGGCGGGATGTCGTAGTGCTTGCCGTGGTGGCTCCAGGACTCCTCGTTGAAGGCCTTCAGGAGGATCTCCATCTGCTCCTCGAAAAGCTCCTTGTTGGCCGCGTTGTCCAGCATCGGCGAGCCGAAGGTCTCCACCTCGCGCGTGTGGTAGCCGCGGCCCACGCCGAAGATGACCCGGCCCCCGGTGAGGATGTCGGCGAGCGCGTAGTCCTCCGCCAGCCGGATGGGGTGCCACATGGGGAGGATGTTGAAGGCGCAGCCGAACTTGAGCCGCTTCGTCTGGGTGGCGAGCCAGGTGCCCAGGAGAATCAGGTTCGGGAAGACCTCGTAGCCCTCGCGCTGGAAGTGGTGCTCGGCGGTCCAGAGGCAGTAGTAGCCGAGCTCGTCCATGAGCTGGGCGATCTCCTTGGCCGTCTGGAAGGCCTCCACGAGCCGCTCGTTGGGGTACCGGCGCTCGTCGGCCGGCGTGCCGTCCCGCCCGACGTTGTCGAGCTCGATCTGGCCCACGTAGAGCACGGAGAACTTGGTGATCATCGGGGCCCTCCACCCACGGCCTCACTCTTCTCGGGAAGAACGCGCCGGTGAATTCGCAATCGACATCGAAATAAAAGAAATGTAACACGAAAATCCGAATGCAGTAAAGGCGATGCTGCTTGACTTCCGCCTCGGGGTCGCAACATACTGACCTATCTCCCGACCGCCTTCGAGACTTTTCATCCGAATGATCCGGTCACAGCTGGTTAGACGCTTGCTGGTGCTCACGGGCCTGTTCGCGGCCTACTTCGTCGCGGGCAAGCTCGGCCTCCGTCTGGCGTTCATGCACCCCAGCGCGACCCCGGTATGGCCTCCGACCGGAATCGCGCTCGCCGCGTTCCTGATCTTCGGTGCCCGGGTTTGGCCGGCCATTCTGGCCGGCGCGTTCCTGGTCGACCTCACCACCGAAGGCACGGTCGTCACCTCGATCGGCATTGCCGTCGGGAACACCCTGGAAGGATTGGTGGGCGCCTATTTGGTCAACCGGTTCGCCGCCGGGCGCCAGGCGTTCGAGAACACCCGTAACGTCTTCAAGTTTGCGGTGCTTGCGGCCATGGTCAGCACGACGGTGAGCGCCACCTGCGGGGTCACCACTCTCTCCCTCGGGGGCTTCGCCCACTGGGCGGACTATGGGTCCATCTGGCTCACGTGGTGGCTGGGGGACGCGGTGGGCAATCTCGTTGTTGCTCCGGTGGTCCTTCTCTGGAGTACCCGTCCCCGCGTCCGCTGGCGTCTCCCGCAGACACTCGAGGCCGCCGCGCTGCTCGCCTGTCTCCTGCTCGCCGGGCAGATCGTATTCGGCGGGCTGTTTCCATCGGGAGCCAAGAACTACCCGCTCGAGTTCCTCGGCATCCCGTTCCTCCTCTGGGCCGTGTTCCGCTTCGGCGCGCGCGAGGCGGCGACCGCCATCCTCTTCCTCTCGGGGATCGCCATCCGAGGAACCCTGCGCGGATACGGGCCCTTCGTGCAGGAAACTCAAAACGAGTCGCTGCTGTTGCTGCAGGCGTTCATGGGCGTCGTCTCCTTGATGGCGCTGATCCTGGCCGCCGTCGTGTCGGAACACCGGCAGGTGGAGGAGCAGCTACGCCATCTGTCCCTGAGCGACCCGCTGACGGGGCTCGCCAACTACCGGCACCTCACCGCCGTGCTGGAGGGGGAGATCCGGCGCTCCGAGCGGACCCTGCGACCCTTCGCCCTCGTCTTCATCGACGTCCACGACCTGAAAAAGATCAACGACCGACACGGGCATCTCGTGGGGAACCGCGCACTGTGCCGGTTGGCCCAGGCGTTGCGAAGTTCGTGCCGGGCCGTGGACACTGCCGCCCGGTTCGGCGGAGACGAGTTTGCGCTGGTGCTTCCCGAAACCGAGGAGGCAGGGGCCTGGTACCTGGCGCACCGCGTGCGCGAGCGCCTCGCTCAGGACGATGAGCAGCCGCCCATCTCGGTGAGCCTGGGAGCGGCCGTGTATCCCCGGGACGGGAAGACGGTAGAAGGGCTGCTCGGGGTGGCGGATCGCATCCTGTACGAGATGAAGGCCAGCGGCGGGAGGCTTCCGGTTCCCCCCACGCCAGGAGTCCTCACCGGCTCTGACTGATCGCCGAGCGCACTCGTCTATCGTCTCAGTAGCTGCCGGGCCAGAAGGTGGCCGGAGGCGGCATTCACTCCGCTGCCGGGCCAGGTGGAGGCGCCCACCATGTAGAGGGCGCGGATAGGGGTGGTGTAACGGGACCAGCCCGGGAACGGCCGGAAGAAGTAGTTCTGATCCAGATGGTGGCTGCCGGAGCCGCAGTCGCCACCCACCAGGTTCGGATTTTCCCGCTCCAGGTCCAGAGGGGAGAGGCAGTGCATCCCCAGGATCGCGCTCTTCGTGTTGGGGGCGTGCTCCTGAAGCAGGTCGATGATCCGGGCGGCGAACTGCTCCTTGATGGCGTCCCAGTGGCGACCGCGGATCGCACCGGCCGCGTCGCCCTTGATCTCCGCGGGGACGACGCGGACCTGCACCCACAGAATGTGCCGGCCGGCCGGGGCCCGTGTCGGATCGCTGGCCGTGGGCTGCCCCACCACAAGCACCGGTCGCGCCGGAAGAAGCCCGGCCATCGCGTGCGAGTAGGTGAGTGAGACCTCGTCGGGCTTGCCGTTCAGGTGCACGTAGCTCCACTGCGCCAGGTCGTCCCCGGCGTTCCACGCCAGGGGCTCGGAGAGCGCTAGGTGGACCAGGAACGTGCCGGGCCCATAGCGAAAGCGCGCCGCCCGCTTTCTGAACGGCTCGGGGAGCGCGGCGTCGGGGACGAGTCTGCCGAAGAGCAGTCTGGGGGTGACGTTGGCGACCACGGCTCGCCCGGCCATGATCGTTTCCCCCGATGATGTCTCTACTCCGATCGCCCTCCCCCGCTCCACCAGCACTCTCGAAACCTCTGTCCCGGTCCTCACCGCGCCCCCCTTCTCCTCGATCAGGAAGCGGAGCGCGGCGATGACGTTGCCGGCGCCACCGCGAGCCGCTACCTGCCCTTGCAGGTGGTGGGAGATGGTGGTGACGAACGGGAACGCCGCGCCGCCGGAGACCTCCGGCCCCATGTCGCCGTGGAGCCCCCACGGGACGATGAGCCCCTTCACCTCATCCGTCTTGAAGAACGCGTCCACGTACCCTCGGGGCGATTTGAAGATCACGTGACCCAGCTCGAGCATCCCGGAGAGCCCCAGGCCCCGGAACATCCGCCAGAGGTGTCGGGCGGCCGTCCAGGAGGGGAGCGACGATTTGAGAATCGGGAGGAGGTAAGGCGCCGTCCTTTCGTAGAGCGCCACCACCTCCTGCCAACCCCGGAGGTCCTCCGCCGAATGCTTCGCGAGCTCCGCGGCGGTCCGCTCGGGATCCCGGTAGACGCGCACCGCTCTGCCATCGGGGTAGGCGCTCGCGTACGGGTAATCCGTCACGAGCAACGTGAGGCCGGCCCGATCGAATTCGGGCCGCAGCTCCTGGTACACGAGGGAGTTCCTGAAGAGGGCCATGTTGGTGGCGAAGACGTCGTGGCTGAAGCCGGGGAGCGTGACCTCACGCGTCTTCATGGCTCCGCCGGGCTCACCGGCCTGCTCCAGGACCAGCACCCGCCAGCCCGCCCGCGCCAGGTAAAGCGCGGCGACCAAGCCGTTGTGGCCGGACCCGATCACGACGGCGTCGTAGTCAGCCACTGGAAGCTCTCTTCCCCCTCACCCTGACCCTCTCCCCCGCTCGGGGCGAGGGAACCGAGAGAGCCCCCTCTCCCTTCGGAGGGAAAGGGCTGGGGTGAGGGTGCCGAATGCGGACGCGAATGATCCTCGCTAGACCTTCCGGCGACCGTAAAGACAGCGGTCGCCGGTCTTGAAAAATTCACTCACCAGGGCCAGCTCGGCCTCCTCCTGATCCTGATCGAGCCAGTAACCGAGGGGATACCCCCACCAGGGGTGCTTGAGCTGGAGCGCCGGAAGTCCTTCCTCCTCCCAGATCTTGAGCGCCCGCTCCATCACGTCCTGCCGCGGCAGGGAGGTGGGCGGATATGGCCACTTCATCGTGGCATCCACAAAGAGCGTGGACGCTCGCGGCTTGGCCCCTGTCGGTTCCCGCGCTCCCCCGATCAGGGGGTCGACGATGGAGAAGTCCAGAGGCTGGATCCTCGCGACATCCCTTATCTCCAGGTCCCGATGCGGCTGCATCCTGAAGCTCATGGCCCAGAGGACGGACTCCAGGTCCCTGGGATCGATATCCTCATCGACGACGACGATTATCTTCCCGCCCCAGAAGCGTTCGGCCACGGCCTCGAAGATCTTCCTGGGCTCCCCGGGGTCTTTCTTCTTGATCCGGATCACGCAGAGCCCCCAGCTCCCTGTGGGCTCGTGGAAGACCACGTCCAGGACATTCCCGAGCCCGCGCTCGACCCTCAGGACGTGCAGCATGAGCTGCTCCCAGGAGATCTGCCGGATCTTGCTGGACTCGGAGGGTGGAAACTGGCTGACGAACCCCTGGTAGATGGCGTCCTTCCGGTGGGTGATCGCGGTCACTTCCATGAACATCGTGATCGCGCGGGAGGCCGTGAAGCCGGTGAACTCCCCGAACGGCCCCTCGGGTTCCAGCTGGTCCGTGGGAATGATCCCCTCGATGACGATCTCGGCGTGAGCCGGGACCTCCAGGTCTACGGTCTTGCACTTCACCAGCTCCACCGGCTCTCCGGCCAGGCCCCCCGCTACGGCCAGCTCGTCCACGTCCGGCGGGAACTTGGTGACGGCCACGTACGAGATGTTGGGTGGAACCCCGATGACCGCCGCGGCCTCCAGCGGGATCCCCTTGGCCTTGCACTTCTGCCAGTGGGCAAGCACGCCCTGATCGGGCGACTGGGCAAAGCAGCCGATTCGATCCGGAGCCTTGATCTGGCCGCGGTAGTTCCCCACGTTGCGGATTCCGGTCTCCGGGTCTTTCGTGATCCAGTTCGAGGCGGAGGTGTAGGGGGCGTTGTCGAAGCCGGGAGTCGCGATGGGAACGGGCAGCATGGCGAGCCCCTCCGTCTTGAGCGCCTCGCCGAGATGGACGACCTCCTGCACGGGTCCCTCCTTCACGAGCCTGGGCGGGATCGGGTTCGCCTGGGCCCGAGCCCAGCGAGCGTGAATCTCGTCCATCGAAGCGCGCATCCCGATGGCGTAGATCTCCGCGGAGCCAGCCGCGCATCCGAGGACCACCGGCATGGCGTAGGGCTTCCCCTTGGAGTCTGTCACGCTGGTGAACAGGAAGGCCTTCCGTTTCTCCTCGGGCAGGCCCCGGAACTGAAGTCGAACGAGCGGCTGAAGCTCCACATCCTTGTTGATCGTGCGGGTGATCCGCTGAAGCTTTCCCGCCCGCTCCAGCTCCCGGAGGTGCTCGCGTAGGTCTCTGTAGTAAGCCATCGCCGCCCCCTCAGGCGTCCGGGTAACTCGTGCCGAAGATCTCGCGCTGCTCCAGCCGCTCGATGTGGCGGACGAACCGGTACTTGTTCTCCACGTCGTCCATCGTGATCGGCGGCAGGTCAGGCCTGCCGAGCTCCACCCGAACCCCGATGAACGTGAGCTGGCTCCCCGCGAGCGCGTCCGTCACCGCGCGGGCGAACTCGTCCACCGTCTTGGCCCAGACGGCCCGGGGGAACCCGGCGCCGCGCGCCACGGCCACCAGGTCGGTGGGCCCGGCGGTGGCCGTGATGCTGGCCATCGACGATTCGTACACGCGGTTGTCAAAGACGATATGGATCAGGTTCCCAGGCGCCGCCAGCGCGGCGGTCGGGAGCCCGCAGAGATTCATCAGGGCAGAGCCGTCCCCGTCCAGCACGATGACCTTCCGGTTGGGCAGGCTGAGCGCCAGGCCCAGGCCGATGCTGGAGACGAGCCCGAGCGTGCGGCTCCGGAAATTACCGTCGCTCGGCCGGAGATGGTACCAGTCCGTGGTGGCGCCACCGGCGCTGCAAACCACCAGCGCGTCGCCCACTTTGTCGGCGATTGCTTTGAGACACTCGAAGCGTGTCATCCCTCACCCCTTAAGAAATCCCGGTTCAGCAGCACGGCCACCGGCCGCCTGGAGTCCCAGGCTAAGACGGCGGCGCCGGCGATGATCTTCCCGACCCCCTCGCGTTCCCGCAGGATGTAATAGCGGATGCCGAGGGCGTTCAGGATCGGCTCCGTCATGTGGCCTACCGTGCTGAAGAAGCGCGTGTTGATATCGCCGGCGTAATAGACCAGGAGCAGGGTCGGGATCCCGAACTGGAGCGACGTGGTCACGAGCCCGTTCACGCTGTTCATCAGTCCACCGTTCTGCATGACCAGCGCCGGCCTCTTCCCGGCCATGTAGGCGCCCGCGCAGATCCCGACGCCCTCCTCCTCCCGGCAGAGCCGCACCTGCTTCCAGCGCGGCTCCTTCTCGATCCGCTCGATGAGGCGGCCCAGGTTCCAGTCCGGCAGGGTCGCGACAAAGTCGATCCCCGCCTCCAGCATCGCGTCAGCCACCAGATCCGCACCAGTCGTCATCTCGCCCTCCTCCGCGCCCCCTCACCCAACCCGCTCCCCCCCCCGGGGGCGAGGGAACCAAACCGGCTCCGTCTCCGCTTTTTGTTGCCCCAGAAGCGGATGGCGTTGTCCCAAAGGATCTTCCGCTTCTGCGTCTCGGTCAGGTCGTTTCGCTCCGCGATCTCGTTGGAGCCCGCGTCCCGCTCCTCCGGATGGGGAAAGTCCGACGAGTACAGGAACTGGTCCTCCCCGAGCAGCTCGATCTCCTGCGGGAGCACCCGGTCCTCGCACTCGCCCGACACGAAGATGTTGCCGGACTTGACGTACTCCAGCGCGCGCTTCTTCCCGATGTCCGTGTTGTAGGGGGTTCCGTTGGCTTCCGCCATGTCCCGGTACTTGTCGATCCGCGCCACGGCGTAGAGAATCCACTCCGACCCGAACTCGAAGAAGCCCACTTTCAGCTTCGGGTAGCGGTCCAGCAGCCCACCGCAGGTGATGGCATAGAAGGCGAGGAACGCCGGGAGGCTCATCCCGATGATGTTCCCCGCCAGCATGCTGCGGGTCAGCGGCTCCAGCCCCGGATAGCTCTGGCCGAAGTGAATGCAGAGCGGCAGGCCGGTACGCTGAAACTCGTCGAAGAACGGGTGAAAATTTTGATCCGAGAGCAGCCTGTCGCCCGCCGTGCCGTACACCACCGCCCCGGCGGCGCCGAGGGACTGCATCTCCCGGAGGGCCTCCAGCGCGTTCCGCGGGTCGCGCAGCGGCGCGAGTCCCACCCACTTCAAGCGCTTCGGGTTCGCCTGGCACGCCTTGCCCACGTAGCGGTTGTAGGAACGGTACAGCGCGCCCTCCAACCCCGGATCCGACGTCATCGCGGCGTAGAGCGTGGTGGGGAAGATGACGGACACCTCGATGCCGAGGCGGTCGAGATCCTTGAGACGCGCCGCCGGGTCGGAGAGGTCCT
>CAYJUC010000183.1:0-7698 GCA_964372605.1 uncultured bacterium
GGATGGCGTCGTCAAGGCTGCCGCCGGCCGCCCCGCGCGCGTCGGTCCGCGCGATAAGGACAAAGTCAGGGTCGATCGCCTTTCGTACCCTGTCGGCGGCGCGGAACTTTCCGATCGCCTCGTCGATGGGGATGACTTGCCGGCCGGCGACGTGGCCGCAGCGCTTGGGGATCACTTGGTCCTCGATGTGGATCGCGGCCACGCCCGTGCGAATGTAATCCCGCACCGTGCGGATCACGTTTATGGCGTTTCCGTAGCCGTTATCCGCGTCGGCGATGACGGGGATCCCCACCGCCCCCGCGACGTACTGCGCGTTCATCTGCATCTCGGTGGCAGTCGCCAACCCGACGTCGGGCAGACCCAGGAGGGCGAGGGACGTGTGGTACCCGCTCATGTAGACCGTGGAGAAGCCGGCGACCTCGACCACTCTCGCCGACACCGCGTTATAGGCGCCCGGGACGAGAAGCGGCCTCTCGCCGGCCAGTAACGCGCGCAACCGGGTGGATGGGCGTTCGGTATGACCGATGTGCATCGCTCTCCTCTGCCTGGTCGCCTTCCGCGACCGGAGGCCACGGGGTTCGAGTCTAGCCCATCGGGGGGGGGCGCGGCGGCCCCCTCCGAGCCACCCCCAGAAACGGATTGCGCCGGCGAAGCCGGCGCTCGAACGGCGCTTACTCCGACATGCTCCTAGCGCTGCTGCGCCTTGAACGCCGCGAGGATCTCGGAGCCGGTTGCCGGCCACACGCCCGCGCGGCGCGTGACGTAGTCGAGCGCGCGCTCGAGCGCCCGGATCCGGTGCGGCTGGCCGATGATCCAGGCGTGAAGCGAAATCGACAGGATGCGCCCTCCGTATTTCTCCGCCTCGCGATAGAGGAGGTCGAACTGGTCCCGCACCTGTAGGGCGAATTCCGCGGCGGAATGGTGATATTGCCAGATAATCGTCGTGTCGCTGATCTCGTGCGAGTAGGGAAGGGAGTAGAGCGTCCCGGAAGGCACCCGCATCGGGTATGGCAGATCGTCGTTGACCCAGTCGCAGATGTACTCCACGCCGCGCTCGGCCACGAGATCGGGAGTATGGAGCGACTCGGAGTTCGCCGGCGAGAGCCAGCCCCGCACCGGCTGGCCCGTCGCCCGCCGCACCGTCTCGAGCGCGCCGTGGATGAGCCTGGCTTCGTCGTCGCGGGAAAGCCCCGCGTGATGAAGGTGGCCCATGTCGAGGCCGTGGGCTATGAACTCCCAGCCACGACTTTTCGCCTCGTCGATGACGAACGGGTACCGCTGGCAGGCGCCCGCGTTGACGGCCGCGGTGGCCTTGACGCCAAACCCGTCGAGGACCTTCATGACGCGGAAGATGCCCACACGGCTGCCGTAGTCCCGAAGGGTGTAGTTCCAGTAGTCGGGGTAGGGGCGGTCCAGCCCTCCGGGCGGGCGGAACGGCGTTCCCGGCATGTCCAGCGGAAACCACTCGATCGACGGGACCACCCAGAGCGCCACCCGCGCGCCCCCCGGCCATTCGAGGCGCGGGCGGCGAAAGAGAATCGACCAGTCGTAGCGGTCGTGATCCATGCCCGGCCGCCGGTAGGGGTAGCGTAGGTACTCGCTCGGCAGGGTCATCGCCCACCGCTCCGCTTGGCCAGGGAGGACACCACCTCGTCGTAATGATGCGCGTAGTACCAGTCCGCGATCTCGGCGCCGGTCGTGACCCAGACCTTGTCGTGGGCCGTGATGTGCTCGAGCGCCTCAGCGAAGGGTTGCAGGCGATGGGGTTGTCCGATCATGAACGGGTGCAGCGGGATGCACATGACCCGCCCGGACTCGGCGCCCTCGGCGTAGAGCTGGTCGAACTGCGCCTTGAGCAGCTGGCCGTAGTCCCGGGGCGAGGCGAGGTGGGTGTTATACACGATGATGTCGTTCATCTCCAGCGAGTACGGGATGCTGATCAGGCGGCCCGTCTTCACCTTGAGCGGGAACGGCTGGTCGTCGTGCATGAAGTCGCAGCTGTACTTGATGCCGTATTCGGCCAACAGGTCCTGGGTGCGCTCGGTGTTGGTCAGGGCGGGTGAGAGCCACCCGGCCAGGCGTTGCCCCGTATGCTTCCGCACGGTCTCGATCGCGTCCTCGATCATGGCCCGCTCCTGGGCTTCGTCCATCCCGTACGTGTAGCGGGTGTTGTAGATTCCGTGCGAGAAGAACTCCCACTTCCGCTCGAGGCACGCCTCGATGATCTCTGGGTGGTGGTCGCAGATGGCGACGTTGAGGGAGACGCTGCCCCGCACGCCGTGCCGGTCCATGACTTCCATCATGCGCCAGACGCCCACGCGGTTCCCGTAGTCGCGATGCGAGTAAGCGAGAATGTCGGGCTGCGTTCGCGGCCACGCCTTCCGGGTCGGGTTGGCGACCGGCTGGAACTCGTAGAACTCGATGTTCGGCGCCACCCAGAAGGCCACCCGGGCGTTGTTCGGCCAGGTGAGCGTTGGCCGGTCGATGATCGGCGAGTACTCGTACAGGCCGGGATCGGACGCGGGCATCGCGGCTACGTCAATCGACCGGCGAGTACTTCCTGAGAGAGTCAAGCACCTCGGCGACGGGAACGATGTCGGCGTATTTCAGCGCCATGTCGTAGAGGTTGGCGAAGTGCGGGCTCTCGTGCTTGTCGGCCACGCACTCCTCGGGAACGATCGTGCGGTAACCGTGCGACACGCTGTCCACCACTGTGGCCCGCACGCACCCCGACGTGGAGCCTCCCGTCACGATCACCGTGTCGACCTTGTGCCAGACCAGGAGAGACGCCAGGAGCGTCTCGTGGAAGGCGGAAGCCATCTTCTTGTTGATGATAATGTCGCGCTTCCCGTCGATGATCAGCCGGTCGTCCAGCTCCGCCCGGCGGGAGCCGACCTTGATGTTCTGGAGCGAATCGGGCGTGTTGGTCCGGGTTCCCCAGACTCCGCAGTCCTCGCCGGACTCCGTGTAGGCGACGTAGGTCCACACGACCGGGAGCCCCCGCTCGCGGGCCAGGGAGGCGAGCTGGTTCACATACTCCATCTGCCGGGGATCGGTCTCGTACGCGGTCACGAACTCGCCGACCGCGGTGTAGGCTTTCTCAAGGTCGACGTTCACCAACGCCGCCTTGGCGCCGAAGCCGAACAGGGGTCGAGCCCGATTGGCTTTGGCCTCCTCATAGAGCTGGCGAGCGGTCTTGTTAGAGAGTTCCATGGTTGGCTCCTTTCGGGCGGACCGGTGATACCGCAACACTAAAATGGGCCGCCGAGACTGTCAAGCGCCCAATGTGGCCCAGTCAGGAGTGTAGCACCTCGGTAGCATCGGCCGTGCCGGAAGCTGAACGGACGAAAGGGTGCTATACTGCTCGCCCTGATCAGGGAGGAGTCGTTGAAGGCGGACCACGAGACGTTGAGCTTTGCCGGCCTGCCCCGATCGCCGGTCCACGAGGCGCAGGCAGCGCGCGCGGCGGGGTTCCTCTTCCCGTCCGGCCAGATGGCGGCGGACGCCCGGGGCCGCCTCCTCGAGGCCGCGCGGGTGCCGGAGGCGTTTCCCTACTACGGCTCTCCCATCAAGCGGCAAACGCGCGCCATCCTGGACAACCTGAAGCGCCTCTGCGAGGCGGCCGGGACGTCCCTCGGCCGGGTCTTGAAGGCCCAGGTCTTTCTCGCCGACCTCGACGACTTCTTCTACTTCGACGAGGTGTGGCGGGAGTACTTCCCGACCCCGCCGCCCCGGACCACGGTCGGGACGCCGGGCCTTCTGGTTGAAGGCGCCCGGGTCCTCGTGGACGTGGTCGCGATTGCCGACGAATCCCAGCCGGTCACGATCGTGACGAGCGAGGCTCCCCGTCCGCTGGCCCATTACAGCGAGGCGTTCCGGGTGAGCCCCTTCGTCTTCGCGGCCGGTCAGATCGCGAGCGACTACCGGAGCGGAATCCCGCCCGAGGCCAGGCCCGACCCGCCGCGCTACCAGTCGGCCATCAAGCGGCAGACCGCCTACATCCTCGGCAACCTGGCCAAGACGTTCGAGGCGGCCGGCTCCTCGCTCGACCACGTGGTGAAGGCCCAGGTCTTCATGCGAGATCTGAACGACTTCCCCGCGTTCGACGAGGTGTGGAAGGAGTTTTTCGCGACACCGCCGCCCAGGACGACCGTCGGGATCACCGGCCTCCTGGTGCCGGGGACGCTGGTGGAGATCGATCTCATCGGGATCGCCAGGGACGGCCCATACCGCCGCGAGGTCATTCCCGTTCCGGAGGGCCTGCCGAGGCCGATGGCGAACTACTCGGTGGCCGCCAAGGCCGGTCCCTTCGTCTTCGCGGCCGGTCAAATCGCCAGTGACTACCGGACCGGCGTCCCGCCTGAGGCGAGGGTCCCCGACGCCTTCCCTTACTACGGGATCCCCGTGAAACGCCAGGCCGAGTACATCCTGAAGAACCTGGACAGGACGCTGAGGAGCGCGGGGACGTCCCTTGACCGCGTCGTCAAAGCGCAGGTCTTCCTCACGGACTTGAACTCTTTCTCCACCTTCGACGAGGTGTGGAAGAGCTTCTTCCCGGATCCGCCCCCGCGGACCGTCGTCGGGACCACCGGCCTCCTCGTCCCCGGCACGCTGGTCGAGATCGACCTGATCGCGGTGGCCGACCGCTGAGCGGGCCGCTACACCACGCCGTCCTTGTGAAGCCGTTCGATCTCCCCGGCGGAGTACCCCAGCTCGGCGAGAATCTGATCGGGAAGAGCGAACTGGTTGGCAGCGTCTCGGCTCCAAACTGCTCATCGACGCGACGATTCCGCCGCCCGCGGACGCGGAAGCGAGGGCCAAGTTCGAGCGGATCCGCCCCGTCAACCCCGACCTCCGACTGGAAGACTTCGCCGCCAAAGATTCGCTCGCCCTGGTTCGCTCCCTGGCGCCGCTCTTCTTCGGCTCGAAGCTCCCGGGGTGAGGAGAGGGCCAGGATCGATTCTCGCGTTCTCTCAGTTCCTCCCGGACAGCTTGCGGCCGTGTTCAAGCACGGCGAAAGAGCGCGGCGTCGTGGGCATCAGGAATCGGTAGCCGCTCGAGATCAAGCGCTCGATGTTTCTGGCATCCGGGTGGGGATGGCCACAGGGCATGTTGTGCTCCTTACAAATCTTCAGGATCGTGTTGATGGCGTCCGCGACAACCGGGTGGTCGTACTCCCTGGGGTGGCCCAACTCCTGGCTCAGGTCTCCTTCTCCGATGAGGACTACGCCGATTCCGGGCACCTCCTTCAGCATTCTCGGGAGATTGTCAATTGCGCGGGTGTCTTCGCACTGGATGACGACTAGAATTTCCCCTTCTTGAGCGAGGGGCCACACATCGGCGCGCCGGTAATATTCTTGTTGAGCAAGTCCCCAGTAACGGGCGGCGCGGGCAGGCGCATCGCCACGAATGCCGGGAGGGTTGTAAACGGGAGAGTCTCCGAGGCGGGGATAGCGGCATGCCCCAACGGCATTCCAAGCCTCTTCCACAGTACTGACGTGGGGAAAGATGATCCCAAACACGCCGATGTCCAGCACCTGCTTGGCGATCCACTGATTCATCTCTCCCCCGTTGGGGGGGATTCGCACCATGGGGGTGACCTTCGGCGCCAGCGTTCCCTGTTCGAGAATCTGGCGCCGGTCGAGCAGGTACTGGAGGGCGTCTCTCAATCCGGGAATATTCAGCGGAGCGTGCTCCATTTCAAATGCGATTCCGTCGTAAGGGGAGCCCGCCAAAGCGATCGCGCTTTCAATATCCACCGGAGTGAATCCAACGAAGGCGATCTTGCCCTCTTCCAGGGCTTTGATTACGCCGTTGAGGCGCGGTATTTCTGACATGATCTCATGCTCCTTTCATGACCGAGCTGGGAGAAACGCATCGGCCGCCCGCCTTTCTCATACCACGCCGTCCTTGTGAAGCCGTTCGATCTCCCCGGCGGAGTACCCCAGCTCGGCGAGAATCTGATCGGTGTGTTCCCCGGCCTCCGGCGCCGCGGTCCGCACGGCCCCCGGGGTGCGTGAAAGCGCGACGGGAAGGCCCTGGATCCTGATCTCGCCCAGCACCGGGTGGTGAACGGACCGGGCCAGCCCGAGGTGGCGCACCTGCTCGTTCTCGAAGACCTCCTTGACGTTCAGGATCGGCCCGGATGGCACGCCGGCTTCGTTGAGGATCAGGACCCACTCGCGGCTCGTCCGCTGGACGATGATCTTTTCCAGCTCGGCATTCAGCTCGAGCCGGTTCTTCGAGCGATCGGTCGGTTTGGCGAAGCGGGGATCGTCGGCAAGCGATTCGGCGCCGAGCGCGAGGCAGAGGCGGCGGAACATCTTCTGCCCTGAGGCGGCGACGTTGATGTGGCCGTCCTGCGTTTTGAACACGCCCGTGGGAATGCCCGTCGGGTGGTCGTTGCCGGCCTGGGGCGGGATGACGCCGTCCATGAGCCAGCGCGTCGCCTGAAAATCCAGCATGGTGACCATGGCCCCGAGGAGCGAGGTATGAACCCACTGCCCTCTGCCGGATTTCTCCCGTTCCAGCAGGGCCACCAGGATTCCCTGGGCGAGGAAGAGGCCGGCCGTGAGATCTGCCACCGGGATGCCGGCCCGAACGGGACCCTGACCCGGGAGCCCGGTGACCGACATCAGGCCGCCCATGCCCTGGGCAATCTGGTCGTAGCCCGGCCGATCCCGGTACGGGCCATCCTGGCCGAAGCCGGAGATGCTCCCGTAAACCAGCCGCGGGTTGATCCGGCTCAACGATTCGTAATCGATGCCGAGACGGCGCTTGACGTCCGGCCGGAAATTCTCCACCAGCACGTCGGCGCGGCCCACCAAGCGCTTCAGGATTTCGATACCCCGGGGAGATTTGAGATCGAGGGACATGGAGCGTTTGTTCCGGTGAAGGTTCTGGAAGTCCGGCCCGTGCCGGACGCCATACTCCTCGGCTTCGCCTCGCGCCTCGACCTGGATGACGCCGGCGCCCATGTCCGCAAGCTGGCGGACACAGGTTGGCCCTGAGCGGGCCCGCGTCAGATCGATGACTGTCAGGTGTGCGAGCGGGAGTGTCATGGGCCTCCTCTCGCGCTCTGATGTGAAAGAGCGCTTGTTTTACGCCTGTTTATAGCTTTGCCCTTCAAGGAGATTCTCGTGGCTTGGCGGCCGGTTCGTTGCTGAACGTTTTTACTATGTTGCCGCAAAATGGACAAGTCCTTTCCGCGCTTCAGGACAGGGACCCCAAGACGGAATTGACGCTTTCCCGGGAACCCATTAGACTAGCGCTTGCGATTTCGCTCTCGGGTCCCCACGAATCTCGCGGGGAGCGGCAGCTATCAGCGTCCATCTCACCAAAGCATGGAGGTGCATATGTACCGGACGGACATGTATGAAGGCATGCTGGCGGAGACAGTCACCATTCAAGGGGCCAAAGGGGACACCATCAATGCCTACTTTGCTCGGCCGCTGGGACCCGGACCGTTCCCGGGCATGGTTGTGATCCACCACCTGCCCGGCTGGGATGAATGGTACCGGGAGGCGACGCGCAAGTTTGCCCACCACGGCTACGCGGCGATCAGCCCCAACCTCTACACCCGCGAGGGGCACGGGACGCCCGAGGATCTGGGGGCCAAAGTTCGCGCGGCTGGCGGTGTCCCCGACGATCAGATCGTGGGCGACGTCGAAGGGTCGCTGCGCTATCTGCGCTCGCTCC
>CAYJUC010000184.1:0-4046 GCA_964372605.1 uncultured bacterium
GTTCGGCGCTCCCAGAAATCCGCGGAACCCGGAGCACTCCGCCGGGGGCTCCTCCGGCGGCTCCGGGGCGGCTCTGGCGGCGGGCGAGGTGGACCTGGCCCTCGGCGCGGACCAGCGGGGAAGCGGACGGATTCCCGCAGCCTGGTGCGGCGTGGTGGCGATCAAGGCCACCCACGGGCTCGTCCCGAGCTTCGGGGTCATCGGCATGGACCACACCCTCGATCACGTTTGCCCCATGGCCAGGAGCGTGGCCGAGACCGCCCTCGCCCTCGAAGTCATCGCCGGCGATGATCCCAGGGATCCCCAGTGGGTGAGGGGTCCGATCCGGACCGACCGCTACACAGAGGCCGTGGGACGGGACGTGAAGGGAATCCGCATCGGGCTCCTCAAGGAGGCGTTCGACTGGAGCTTTTCTGATCCCGAGGTTAACGAGGCAGTGAGAGGAGCCGCGCAGGGGCTGGGGAAGCAGGGCGCCGTCATCAAGGAGATCTCCTTCCCGCTCTTCAAAGACGCGGACTCGATCTGGAGCGGGGTCGTGACGCATTCCATGTCCGCCTTGTTCGAGTCCGATCTGGAGGGGTACTGGCGGGGCGGGTACTGCAACGTGGGATTGCAGGCGGCGTTCGGCGCGGCCCGGCGAACGCGCTCTGACGAGTTTCCCCCGTTCGTCAAGGTGCGGATCATTCTGGGGAAGTACCTCCGGCGCCAGTACATGAGCACCTACTTTTCCAAGGCGCAGAACCTCCGGATGGTCCTGCGGGAGGAGACGGATCGCCTGCTCCGAGAGGTGGACGTGCTCGCCATGCCCACGACCCCGCAGAAGCCGTTCAAGCTCCTCGAGAAGATCGACCCGCTCCCGCTCGTCACCCGCGCGCCCAGCATGACCCTTAACACCTCCTTCACCGACATCACCGGCCACCCGTCCCTGAGTGTCCCCTGCGGCCCGGCCGGCGAGTTGCCGGTGGGGCTTCAGCTCGTGGGTCGCCACTGGGGGGAGTCGCTCCTGTTCACCGTCGGGGCAGCCGTGGAAGCCCGGCAAAAATAACCATCGGGGGTCTGACCATGCCTCTCCCTGACATCGCTCGCCTGGAAGCCATCGCCCGCGAGTCGCGCGTTCAGATCATCCGCATGCTGACCCATGCGGGTTCCGGTCATCCGGGCGGCTCGCTCTCGGCCATCGACATCCTGACCGCGCTCTACTTCGGCGGCTTCCTCCGACACGACCCCAAAAACCCGTCGTGGCCGGACCGCGACCGCTTCATCCTCTCAAAAGGTCACTGCGTCCCCGCCCTCTACGCGCTGCTGGCGCGGGCCGGCTACTTCCCCGAGGCCGAGCTTTTGACGCTCAGAAAGCTCGGCAGCCGCCTCCAGGGGCATCCATTCCCCGGTGAGCCGGATGCGCGTTTTCCCGGCATCGAGACGGCCACCGGCTCCCTGGGGCAGGGCCTCTCCATCGCCATCGGCCTGGCGCTGGGCGGGCGGATGGCGGGGAAGAGCTATCGGGTCTTCTGCATGCTCGGCGACGGCGAGTGCCAGGCAGGACAGGTCTGGGAAGCCGCCATGTCCGCTCCCAGGATCGGCCGGGAGCGCTACTGCCTCGACAACCTCTGCGCCATCGTGGATCGGAACCAGATTCAGAACGACGATTTCGTGGAAAAGACGCTCTCGCTGGAACCGTTCCGGGCCAAGTGGGAAGCGTTCGGCTGGCAGGTGATCGAGGTCCGCGACGGCCACGATATGGGGGCCATCGTCAAGGGCTTGGAGACCGCGCTGGAGGTCAAGGGGCGGCCTGCGGTGTTGATCGCCGACACCGTGAAGGGAAAGGGTGTCTCCTTCATGGAAGGGAATCCCCACTGGCACGGCGTGGCCCCCAAACCTCAGGAAGGGATCCGGGCCATCCGGGAGATCCAGGGCGTCGCCGAGGCGGACTGGCCGGCGTACCTGGGCGCGCATCAGGAGATCGGCGCGATCGCGCGGGAACTGGAAGCCCTGGACAGGCGATAACCACTGGCCCCTCTCCCTCCCGGGGTCTCCCGGGGGGAGAGAGCCAGGGTGAGGGGGGGAAAACATGGCGGCAAAGGCCACGCGGGCCGCATTCGGCGAGGCGCTCCTGGAGCTGGCCGCGAAAGATCCCCGCATCGTGGTGGTGAACGCCGACCTCGGCAAATCCACCATGACCCAGAAGTTCGCCGAGGCTTATCCGGAGCGGAGCTGGAACGTCGGCGTCGCCGAGGCCAACCTGATCGGCGTCGGCGCGGGGCTGGCCCTTTCCGGGTTTATCCCGTTCATCTGCACCTTCGCCGCCTTCGTGGTGGGGCGCTTCGAGACGATCCGGCTCTCCCTCGCGTACAGTCACGCCAACGTGAAGATCGTGGGCACCCACGCCGGGCTCGGGATCGGCGAGGACGGCTACAGCCAGATGGGAATGGAAGACCTGACGCTGGCCCGGGCCCTCCCCAACCTGGCCATCGTCCAGCCCGCTGATGAGCTGGAGACCAGGCAGGCGGTGGCCGTCGCCGTGGAGCACCAGGGGCCGCTCTATCTCCGCCTCACCCGCCAGGCGGTGGAGGCCGTTTCACCGCCGGACTATCGCTTCCAGCTCGGCAAGGGTGCGCTGCTCCGGCCCGGCCGGGACGTGACCATCCTCGGGACCGGCGGTGTGGTCTGGAACTGCCTCAAGGCTGCCGAGCGGCTGGCCGGCGAGGGAGTCGAAGCCGAAGTGATCAACATCGCCTCCCTCATGCCGCTGGACGATGAGCTGATCCTGCGATCGGCGGGGAAGACCGGCCACGTGGTGACCGTGGAGGACCACACGATCCGGGGAGGCCTGGGTGGGGCAGTGGCCGAGCTCTTGAGCGAGGACCTCCCCACCCCGCTCAAGCGCCTCGGGGTGGTCGGCTTCGGCGAGTCCGGCAACCCGAAGGGGCTCTATGCCAAGTACGGCCTGGACCCGGACGGCATCGCCCGGAGCGTGATGAAGTTCCTGAACCGGTAGCCAGGCGACGAATTACTCACGCCCTGATCACCACCAATTCGCGCGCTTGCGCACTCCGGTGAGCGACGCCGTGACTTCGCTCACCATCTGTCCGGTGTCAATCGCCGTGGGAAGCGATTCGACGCGCGCACGAATTTTGAGGACTCCCAAGCGCGCTTTGAAGCTGCTCGGGTCGAACTGCGGATAAATGCATTACCTTAGATCAGAAGACAGCTCAGCGAGGTTTGCTTGCATCTACTGCGGTCACGACGGCACCGCTATTGAGCCATCAGAAGCTCATATCTTTTCCGATTCTCTTGGCGGTTCAGCCGTCATCTCTGATGTGTGTAGGCGCTGTACGCGCCGCCGCCTCCGGGGCGGCGCGGTACCGGTCGAGCCGAGAGACAACCTTTTCGTGAAAGGGGCTGGCGCTCTCGATCACGTAGATGATGCAGCTCGCGTCGAGGTAGACCCGGCTCACCGGGTCCCCCAGGACTCGCGCTCCTCCCTGATCTCCTTGTCGATATCGTCCGTCTGACGCGTCCCCTGCCTGAGACGCGCGATGAGCTCGAAGACGTCGCCGGTCGCCACGACGCTCCCACGAACGTCCTCCCCCACGGCGACACCGCCGGCGCCGGCCGCGATGGACCGCTCGCCCTGGGCGATAGCGCCCGCGCCGTGAAGCGTGGCCTGGAACCTCGGGAGGTTGCCAAACCGCTCCAGGTCCGCGCGCAGGGCATCGAGGAAGGCCTGCCGCTCGGGCTGCCCGAGCCCAGCCTGGACCGCCGTGATCGCCTCCAGTCGCTCCAGGATGTCGTCCAGCGCCTGCCGCACGGCGTCATCGCGCCCGACCTGCTCCTCTACCCAGGCCGCAACGTCCGCCTCGCCTGTCCCCCCTGCCCGGTCTTTCCAGCGCTGGATCTGTCCGGCAACCAGGTTCGCCTCGACACCACTGCTCACTCCTCCCAGAGCCAGGAGGACCGGGGTGATCCCGCCCGTCCGGGCAGCCTCAATCAGCGGCCAGAGCGTGGCCGCCGAGAGGCCCGCATACACCGACCCCGCGGCGGCGCGC
>CAYJUC010000184.1:4146-7646 GCA_964372605.1 uncultured bacterium
GCGGCGGCGCGCGGGCCTTGACCCACCCGGCCTGGTATGCCAGTGTGACGCCATGAAGCCTCGTCCCCGAACGCCCGCGCTCTGGATCTTCGGTTCGAGGCGGCGCCCGTCGGCCACGCTCGACCCTGTGCAGGTGGAGCGCCGCCGGGCTTATCAAGCCATGTATCCGGGAGAGCGCCTGTCCCGCGCCCTTGCCCTCTCCTCCTTCGCCTGGAGGCTACGCGAATCGGCGAAGCTCCAGCGTCGTCCATGACAGAGGCCGGCCAATTCGAAGATGCGCTGGCCCGCCTCACCGCGCTCTTCCACAAGCGAAGAATTCCTCACGCTCTGATCGGGGGTCTGGCGGTCGCCGCCTGGGGGACGCCGCGCGCGACCGAGGATATTGACTTCCTGGCTGATGTGAGCCCCTCGGCGGAACTCGATCGAGACCTCCGCGCCGCGGGCTTTCAGGCCGAGTGGCACCGGGGCGATCCCGAAGACCCGATCCCGTTGCTCCTCCGTCTCCGAAGCGCCTCCGGTCCCGAAATCGACGTGGTCTGCGTGACCAGAGAGTGGGAGCGGGAGGTGCTCGCCCATGCAATCATGATCAGGCTCACGGGGGGCTCGGAGGCACCGGTTGTCGCGCCCGAGGATCTGATCGTCCTCAAGCTCATGGCCGGTGGGCCCGGCGACCTCGCAGATGTTGCCGATCTGCTCCCGCAAGTCGGCTCTCTCCCCGAGCTGGAACAGCGGGCGACGGCCAGAGGCGTGCTGAATCTCCTGCGACAGGTCAGAGCGTCAACGGAAGGCGCGCCGTGACCGGGGCGGCCCGCCGGAGGCGGAGACGGCGGGCGGCAACCAGCGCCTGGCTCCGATCCTTCTCCACCCCGATCCAGGGCCGGCCCATCCGGGCGGCCACCACGCCCACGGCTCCACTCCCGAAAAATGGGTCGAGGACCGTGCCCTCCAGAGAGAGGTCGAGGAGCGCCCGGACCACTTGAGGCGGTGTGGCGTCCCAGAGGCTCCCGCGCGGCGACCGGGGAATCGGCAGGCGCCAGCATATCGTGGCATCCGGCGGAAGACTCCGGCGCCCCGCCTTCTTGAAGCGCAAGAGGTAGTTCACGCGATCATCCCAGCGTGCCCGTGACGGATGCTCGGCCCAGAGTCCCTTGGCCTGAAGCGACCAGCCCGTGCGTCTGAACCAGTCGGCCACCAGCCCGTCGATCCCGACCCACTCGTTGCCATCATGGCGGTCACCGATGACGAGCCAGAGGTCCCCGCGGGGGGAGAGAACGCGACGCCACTCCCGGCCATACTCGAGGGCGAGCCTTCTCGCGTATCGCGAGGCGGACTGCCGCCCCCGCCCGCGCACCCAATAGGCGGGCGAGGTCACGATCGCCGCCACCGAGCGGCTCGGAATCATCGGCAGGGCTCGGCTATCGCCGACCAGCAACACCCCCTTGCCGTTTACGCTCGCGTAGCAAACCAACGTTGCGCCGCTCAGGAGATCAACCGAGAAGACGACTCAGGCGAAACATGCCGATATCCCAACGCGTGGAGCCCTCCAATGCCAGATCGGCCATGATCTCGCCGACAACGCTCGCGAACTTGAACCCGTGGCCGGAGAAGCCGGCCCCAATGCACACCTGCCGGAATTCCGGATGCGCATCAATCAAAAAGTGTTCGTCGCGCGTGTTGGTGAACAGGCACGTCTTGAGCATTACCGTTGGACCGTTGGCATCCGGAAAGTAGCGGACGATCGCCTCCCGCAAGACTTCCTCATCCTCCGGATGGCCTTCCCGATCCATGTAGTCAGGATCGGCCTTTTCACGACGGTGATGATACTTTCCCAGCTTGAAGCCGGGAATCCCGTAAATCGGAAGCCCATAGAATCGCCCTTCCGGCGCCTCTATGTTGAATACCGGAAAGGCCCCGAGACGAAAGTGCTCGGGGCGTAACGGCTGCGTCCAGATTAACACCTGGCGCTCCGGAGCCAGGAGAGGTGACAGCGCCGGAACCATTTTCGCCGTCCACGGACCGGCGGTCACGACCAGTTTGCCCGCCCGATACCTGTCACGATCGGTACGCACCTCTACGCCATCACCATCAACCATCCACTCCAATACGCGCTCCCGTCCGCGCACGGTCGCTCCCAACGCCCGGGCCGCCGTGACGTGCGCGACGATACTGCGCTCGGACAGGACAAACCCTCCATCGGGTTGATACACCGCTACCATGTCGTCCGAAAGCCGGTATCCGGGAAACCGCCTCCTGAGGGACGAAGCGTCCATGAGTTCGTGGGGGATCTTGTGCTCCCGACACGAACGTAACGAACCGGTGACCGTAGCGCTGTTGGGCGCGCCCGCGTCGATCCCGCCGGTGATGAACAGCAACCGCTCATTGCCCTCATGCTCGATTTCGCGCCACAGATCATACGCCCTGCGAAGAAGCGGGACATAGTTGGGATGCTCCGCGTAAGCCAGTCTGATGATCCGATTGATGCCGTGTGACGAACCGCGGTCGTGCGGAATGTCAAACTGTTCGAGCCCCAGAACCTTCACGCCCCGGCGCGCCAGATGATAAGCCGTGGCGCTGCCCATGCCACCCACCCCGATGACGATCACGTCGTAAGGCATAACTACTGTCCTGGACACCGGACCAAGGGATAATCTCGAAGCGCGGGAGTCAGGCGGCGAAGCCGTACTGCCTAGCCGGCGAAGCCGTACTGATATACCAGGAAGATTCCGAGGCAGAGGCTCACGGCGCCGGTCCCGGCGGCCAGGGACCGGTGGAGACCGGCGAAGCGACGGGCGCTCAGCGCGAACGGGACGGTCAGGATCGCGGTCACTCCCATCATCCCCAGGATCGTTCCCGCGCCGAAAACCAGGAGATAGGCCGTCGCCCAGTACGGGTCCTTGATCGTTGAAAGAACCAGAAGGGCCACCGCCGCGCTTCCGGCCAGGCCGTGGACGAGCCCCACCGCGATCGAACGGAGCGCCTGGACCGGCCCCACCTCCTGAAGAATCGCCAGAAGCCGCCGGGACGGGTGCAGGTGCGGGTGTCTGTGGGAGAGCGCTCCGTGAGCGTGGGGGTGGTTGTGGAAGACCTCGTGATCGTCGTGCGCGTGGTCCACCAGCACGTGGTCAGGGTAGACCCGCTCTCGTCCTCTGAGCGTCCAGACGAGCCGCCCGCCCCCGAGGACGATCAGCATCACGGCCACCGCCAGTTCCAGCCAGCGCTCCAATGAGGGGGTCACCGTCAGCTTCCCGAGAATAATCGCGCCTCCCACGAGGGCGATGGTCGCGGTGTGCCCCACGCCCCAGAGCGCCCCGATGACCAGTCCGGAGAGGACCCGCGGCTTTCGGCTCGCGATGGTGGCCACGGCCACCACATGATCGGCGTCGGTGGAGTGCTGGATGCCGAGCAGCAGGCCGAGCAGGACGACGGAGATGACGGAGTCCATGGGCGCGGGCGCCATCCTACCACGGATGGGCCCGCGCGCAAAGGCGACTTTCAGCCGC
>CAYJUC010000185.1:0-7607 GCA_964372605.1 uncultured bacterium
CGTAGTTCTGCGCCGCGTCGATGTCCCCCTCCCACACCTCCCGCGGCAGCTCGTAGAGCACCTCGATCCCGTGACCATCGGGATCCGAGATGTACACGCTGTGGGTCATGCCGTGGTTGACGCGCCGGTGGAACGGGACCCCCTTCTCCCGGAGAAAGGCGAGCTGCTTGAGCCACGACTCCCGGTCGGGCCAGGTGATCGCCACGTGGTTCAGTCCCACCCGGCGCAGCCCGAGACTCCACTCCTCGCGATCCGCGCCGCCAGGGCCGTCGGCCTTGGGAACCTCGGCCAGCGCCAGGTCGTGATGGGACACATCGCCGTGCGCGTCGAGGCCACTGTAAAAGCGCATCTTCGGCCGCTGCCGCGCGGGTGTGGACTTGAGCTCGGCGACGCACCGAAACCCCATGACCTCGGTCCAGAACAGGTGCGAGACCTCGAGGTCTCGCACGTTGAGGACCAAATGGTTGATGCCGCGCGGCGGCTCGGCCTGGGTCGGCGGTGCGGGAACGTGGGCGTCGTCGTTCGCCATGGTGTCCTCCATGATCGGTGAGACCCCCGGTCGTTACTCCATCGGGATGCCGCGGCGGGCCAGCTCACCTTCGAGGTCCAGCCGCCTGGTCGGGACAGAGCGGCCGCCGGGCACCGTCCAGAAGATCTCGAACTCCAGCCCGTCCGGATCCTTGGCGTACAAGGACAGGCTCACGCCGTGATCCGACGAGCCGACCAGCGCACCCGCCGCGACCAGCCGCTGCCGCGCGCGCACCAGGTCGGTGATGTCGCCGACCTCCCAGGCGGAGTGGTACATGCGCGCCACCCGCTCGTCGGGCCGCGGCACGCCCGTCTGCTCGAACAGGCCGAGGTGATGATCGTCGGAGCTGCCGGGGATTTTCAGGAAGGCCCCGCCTGGGTGCTGCGATTTCACCTCGAAGCCAACCACGTCGCAGTAGAAGCGCACGCTGCGGTCAACGTCCGACACCCACAGGACCAGGTGCTGCAATCGCTTGAGGCCGATACCGGTCGTGATCGTGGTCATCGCGGGAACTCCCTTCCAGGTATCGCGTAACGACACCAAACAGTGGGGACACGCGCCCCCGATGGCTCCCACAGGATAGCACAAGGCCCTGCCGGTAGGGGAGGCGCCCCGCCACGAACCGAAGTATAATCGAGCCTGACCGAACCGGCAATGAGGGCCCGAGCAGCGGCTTGACACCCAAAGCCGGCGCGGATAGCGTAGCCGCAGGTCGCGGCGCAGGGGATCCACAGAGGAGGCGACGGTGCGAACCTACACATCCCGGAAAGAGATGGACGACCACTACTTCCAGACCCTGAAGCAGATGATCGAGAGCCAGGCCTACCGCGAGCTGGCCGCGGCCCACCTCTTCGGCTACGGCCTCCAGACTGTGGGAACGAAACGTACCGCCGGAGCTCCAGGGCGATCACGACTACAGCAGGTTCGGTCTCGGCGAGCTCCTGTTCTTCGAGCCGTACTCGCGCGAGGAGTTCGACGGCGCCATCGCCTTCGCGGAGGCGTGGGGGCTCACCGGGCAGATCCGGGACCGGCAGTACGAGCGCCTCGTCGCTCCCGTGTCGCTCTGAGACGGGCGGACGCAGAGGTGCCGGACACGCTCGCCGTGACAGGACCCGCGAGGCAAGAAGGAGGATGAGATGAGCGAGATCCCGGTAGGCATGCAGGAGTCCCAGAAGCGCGATCTCCATCTGGAAGTCGAGGCGCGGGCGGCGCAGAACATGCGCAAGGAGGCCCGCGTGACCATGCTGGCGCCGGCCCCGGGGTTCAGCTTCGACATCGCCTGTGACGAGGGGCCCTGGCTCGGGGGGGACAACACCGCACCGCCGCCCCTGGCCTATTTCACGGCGTCAATCGCCTTCTGACTGCTCACCCAGCTTTCCCGGTTCGGGAAGATTCTGAAGCTCCGGATCGACGATATCCGGGTCCACGTGGCCACCCGGTTCCACATTGAGGGGTCCGCACTGGCGGGCACCATTCGGAGCCACCCGCTCGAGTTCGACAGCCGCGTGACGGTCGCGTCCATGGAGCCCCCCGAGAAGATCGCCCACCTGGTTCGCGTCGGCGAGAACAGCTGCTACGTCATCCAATCTCTGCTCACGCCGGTCAGGGTGAACACCACCGCCACGCTCAACGGCCAGCCGCTCGACGTGGGGACGTTCGCCGCGCCCTGAGACGGAACGAGGGCCATGCCGGTCATCGACGCTGAGGAAGGAGACGAAGGATATGGAAGGGCTGGCTGAGAAGAAATGTGTGCCGTGCGAGGGTGGCGTGCCGCCGCTGGACGAGCCGACAGCCCGGAGCTACCTCTCCGGCCTCGCTGGCTGGAACCTGGTGGCCGGGAACCGCATTCAGAAGGAGTACACCTTCAAGGACTTTGCCCGGGCACTGGCATTTGTGAACCGCGTTGGAGCCATCGCCGAAGTCGAGGGGCACCATCCCGATATGCTGATCCACTCGTGGAACCGGGTGCGGCTCGACATTTTCACCCACGTCATCGGCGGCCTTTCGGAGAACGACTTTATTCTCGCCGCCAAGATCGGCCGGGACGCCGCTCCGGCCTGACTTTCCCGGACCTGCTGAGCTATACTCGACTCCACGGTCAAACACTGTTTGCTCGATTCGCAGGAGGGCGACCATGCCGGAGAGGATGAGCGCGCGGTTCTCGCGAGCCGGACACGAGCTGGAGGTGGTGGTGGAAGCACGCGCGCTGGAGAGGCAGCTCAAGGAGGCCCGGGTGACGCTGGTCTCGCCTCCGGGCAGAACCTTTTCGATTGCTTGCGACGAGGGGGCGTACCTGGACGGCGCCGACACGGCGCCGCCGCCCCTGGCCTATCTCTCCGCCTCCATCGCTTTCTGACTGCTCACCCATGTGTCCCTGTACGGGGCCATGCTCAAGCTCAGTCTGAAAGCGGCGCGGGCCCGCGTCAGGACCCGCTTCCGGGGCGCCGGCTCCGTGAAGGCCGAAACGGTGGAGACAGGCTGCAATGGCGTGGACACCCGCCTGGAGATCGAGTCGGACGAATCGCCCGAGAAGATCGCCAAGCTGGCGCGGCTGGCGGAGGCAGGGTGCTACGTGATCCAGACCGTGCGGCACCCGACGCCCCTGGTCTACGAGGTGGCGCTCAACGGCCGCCCGCTCGCACTGAGCGTGTAGGCGCCCACGGCACGTCAATCACGAGGAGGGAACCATGGCCCTGATAGCCTATCCCGAGCGTGAGGAGATGAAGCCCGAGGCCCGCGAGATGGTGGAGGTGTTCGAGCGGGAGCACGGGCGCGCCACGCTGGTTCGGCGCATGCTGGCCCATTTCCCGCCCGCCCTGAAGGCCGTGGACGGCATGTACCACCCGTTCATGGCGGAGGGAACACTGGGCCGCAAGCTCAAGGAGCTGATGTTCGTCGCCAGCTCCCAGGTGCGCGGGTGCTTCTACTGAATGGGCGGGCACTCCCGATTCCTGGTTCAGGAATTCGGCCTGGCCAAGGACACCGTCGTCGCCCTGCGCGAGGGCAGGGACGTTCCGGGCGTCACGCCGAAAGAACAGGCTCTGATCAAATTCGCCCGGCGGGCGGCGGCGAACCCGCGGCAGATCGGGGCGGACGATGTCTGGGAGCTCAGGCGGGTCGGGTTGTCGAACGCGGAGATCGTCGAGGCCGTGAGCATCGTCATGCTCTCGGCGTTTACAAATACGCTGGCGAACACCTTCAAGTTCGACGAGGACCTGGAGGCGTTCGGGATGCGCGACCGGTATTTCTGACCGATAGCTCTCGACGGAAGGAGGAAGCCCATGGCTTGGGTGAGGACAATCCGGCCCGAAGAGGCAGAAGGAATCGTGAAGGAAGAGTACGTGCAGCATTTCGCCAATCTCGGCGTAGGGGGTGAGGTGCCGGAGGTGATCTCCGTCTTCAGCCTGCGCCCCGACCTCCTCCGGGCGCGCGTCGGTTTCGCCAAGGCCATGACCTTCGGCGGCTCCGGCCTGGGACGCTACCGGGAGGAGCTGATTGCCACCAGCATCTCCCAACTCCTGGGGTGCAAGTTCTGAGGGATCGAGCACGCAGAGTTTCTGCGTAAGGATGGCGGGGCGGACCTGGACACGGCGGTGGCCGTGTCCACCGACTGGCGGAAGGCGCGGCTCACACCGGCCGACCACGCCATGCTCGAGTTCGGGGAAAAGCTCACCCTGCTCCCCAGCGGCGTGACGGAGGCGGACGTGGCCGCCCTGCGCCGGCACGGCTTCGACGACCTCGAGATCCTCTCCATCACGCTGGCTGCGGCCTATCGGAACTTCATCACGCGCCTGGCCGACGCGGTGGGGGTGGAGCTGCGACAGAGCGCGGGCTACGCCCCCGAAATCCTCCACGCCTTCGGGGTCGCCGAGCACGAGGTCGGGACCACGATCTACAGCGACCGCCTCACCGCCAAGGACCCCGGCGCGAAGTCCCTTCTGCATTCCCGGGCGCCGGGCTCACGCGGAAACGCCACCCGCGACCTCTGCTGGATCGATACGGCGCCTGCCGACGCCGGCCGCTTCGCCCGGCTCAGCGCTGAACTGGAGCGACTCACCGCGCCGCGGCCTCGGCGGCACCTGGCCCTGGCCTTCGGGCTCAAGCCCGAGGCGCTGGATTCGGCCCTCGCCTTCGGCAGGCTCCTCGGGATGGGGGGCTCGGGTCTCGGTCGGCGGCTGGAGGCGATCGTCGGCTTGGCGGTGGCGGCCACGTTGTGGGTGCCGTACCTGGGTGTCCATCACGCGCAGGCGTTGCTCGACGCGGGCGCCTCGGCGAACGACGTGGAGAAGCTGGTCGAGAAACCGGCTGAAGGAGCGCTCACCGGGCGTGAGCGGGAGGTGGCGCGCTTCTGCGAGAAGATGGCGCGGCTCCCTAACGCGATGGCGCGCGCTGACGTGGAGGCCCTCCGGGCCGCAGGCTTCGACGACCGCGACATCGTGACCATCGCGGCCTCCGCGGCGTACGAGAGCTTCCTCTGCGGCATCGCCGCCGGGCTGGGGATCCGGCTCGAGGGCGAAGCCTTCGCCCCGGCCGCCCTGAAGGCGTTCGAGGCCTGAGGTCGAGGGGGGAGGTTCGGAAGGGGCGGTACCCGGGCTTCCACGCCGGAGGCGTGGGGGGGCCTGGGTGGCCCCCCTCCGAGGAAGTTACCGATCCAGGCTCCGGCGCCAGGCCTTCTGGTGGCGGCGGATGTAAGTCTTCTTCTCCGGGTCGAAATAGAGGCGTTCTTCCGCGAACTCACCGTGGATGACCGCGATCATCCAGGTTGAGGGCCTTCAACACCTCCAGGCCATGCATCCCGGCATCCAGAGGTCGAGCAGGATCACCTCAAAGCGTTCGTGCTGCACCAGACGGAGGGCCTCCGGCCCCGAGTGGACCGTCGTGACCTGATGCTCGGTCAGCCACTCGCGCAGGGCGTCGCAGACGTCCGTGTTGTCGTCGACGATCAGGATCTTGAGCCCAGTCATCGCTGGCGCGTGCTGGCGCTACGTCCTACGCGAGGGCCCCGGCGACGCACCGGAGCACCTCATTGAGCTGAAAGGGCTTGGCGAGGACAAACGCCACCGGAGTGGCGGCCAATCGGGCGGGATCGACTTGACCGGGCCAGCCAGTGACGAGTCCGACCGGGAGGGAACTACGGCGCGTCAGGGCGGTCGCCACCTCCCAGCCGGACATCCCCGGCATGACGAGATCCGTGAGGACGAGGTCGAACCCCTCCGCCCCGCACCGGGCCACGCCCGCCGGCCCGTCGGTCGCCTCCACCACCGTGTGACCCTGGGCCTCCAGGAAGTCCCGGAGCACAGCCCGGACCTGGGGCTCATCGTCGATGATGAGGATCTTCGCGCGCCGGGGCGACCAGGAGTGAGCAGCCGGGGCCTCTGATTCGATGGCCGCCGCGCGAATCGGGAAGCGGAGCGTGAAGCTGGTCCCCTTTCCCTCCTCTGAGTCGAGCGTGATCTCCCCGCCGTGCCGCTGAACGATCCCCCACACCACACTGAGGCCGAGCCCGGTCCCGGGTTCCCTTCGTGGTGAAAAAGGGCTCGAAGGCCCGCCGCCGGACGTCCTCCGTCATGCCGCACCCGGTCGTGGACCGTGACTTGGACACGGTCCCCCTCGCGATCGGCCGTCAGACGGACCAGCCCACCGTGCGGCATGGCCTCCAAGGCGTTCAGGAGGAGGTTCGTGAACGCCTCCCGGAGCTCCGCCGGGTCTCCCGCGATCGGCGGCACGGGCGCGGCCTCAATGTGCACGTCATAGGCGAGCCCGGCCGATTGGGCTTCGTGCTCCCAGCGGGGTCGCGTCAGCTCATACACGTCCCACAGGAGTTCGACCATGTCCACCGGGACGTGCGGACGGGGGGAGGCGGTCCGGGTGAACTCCTGAATCCGCCGGACCGTCCGCGCCCCATCCAGGGCCGCCCGCTCGATGACCCGAAGCTGCTGCGCGAGGGGCGGCGCGAGTCGACCTTGGCGCAGGAGGAGCTGGGCTCGGCCGAGGATGGCGGCCAGCAGATTGTTGAAGTCATGGGCCACGCCGCTCGCAAGCTGTCCGAACGCGCTAAGCCGTTCAGACTGGATGAGGTGGGCTTGGGTGGCCTTGAGCGCTTGGAGCAGGTCCCAAAAGAAGCGCAAGCTCCCGGCGCCGATGACCTCGACCCCAGCCGGCTTGGCGCGCAGGAGGTCATCAAGCACGTCTGGACGCCCGGTGACTTCCAGAACCAAGTCCACGGGAGCGGCGAAGACCTCCACGTGGTGGGCGGCGGTGGCGATCCCGAGACCCTTGGCTCGGCCGAGAGCCGGGGTGCTGGCCCCGCACGGGGCAGTGACATTGTGCATCCTTTCGTCAAATACCTGGAATCTCAAGGTTGTGTACATCGCCGATGCGACTCCTTGGGCGACGCTTGCGCCCCTGTACCACCTCCTTTGTGGCGGTGCGAATGGCGTCGGTGTCGAGCACCGCAGGATCGATCTGCCATGGGGCACACGGTACCACCTGTGTGGCCTCGAGGAGGCCACACGCGATGAGCCCTCGTAGCACCCACGACCCGACGCCGAGCCGATCGGCCGCTTGGTTCAGCGTGAGCAGGGGCGTCGCGCGGGTCTCGTCGTAGTCGACGAGGCGCAGCCGTTGTCGTAGCGACTTGACGCGCGAGGCCGTCCACGTGTTGCCGGCTCCTGTGCGCAGGCGAAGCCGGTTGAGGCTGGCGGCGATTTCGTGATCCGGCCAGGCGCCCGCCATGCGCCGCACGACGCCCTCTGCGTTCGGGCCAGTCCGGTGGCGGTGATCGCCCGCCTTCGGTCGCGGCATCCGCACCTCGGAGTGTCGGCCTCCCGCCCAGTGGAGCACCAGGACGATCTCGCGCGTGTCATCATCGGTATTGGCGATGATCTCGTGGATCAGCAGGCGCGCGATCCGCTGCTTGAGTCGCATATCGCTGCTCGGCGCATCCCAGACCCTGGGGAGATCCGTGGCCAGCGATTCGAGCGTGTCTCGATCGACGACCGGGCCGGATCGCCGCGCGACGTGTCCCTGCGTCGTCAATCTGCCTTCGAGCTCGGTGACCCGTTCGAGCGCCGCGTTC
>CAYJUC010000186.1:0-1809 GCA_964372605.1 uncultured bacterium
CTCCCTTCTGAGGGAGAGGGTGGGGTGAGGGTAGGCGGTCAGCCCGCCACCGAGAACCTGGAGACGATCGGAGGCGTGGTCATGCTGAGGCAGCTGGGCCAGGTCTCCACGTAGTGGTCCCGGTACTTCAGAAGCCACCACCGGGCCACGTCAATGCACCGGGGGAACCACACCCCCGGGTGCCCCTTCGCGTAGCGGATAAACTCCTGAAGGACGGCGGCCCGGTACGGCCGTCCGGTCAGAAATGGATGGAGCCCCCACGCCATCATCTTGGGGCTCATGGCGCCCTCCGCATAGAAGACGTCGAAGGTGTCCTTCCAGATCTGGCCGAGCTCTCTCGGCGTGCGCCCTGACTCGGCGTTGGTGTTGTAGTCGTCCCGACGTCATCGGGCCAGGGCTCAAAGGCAACGCACGGGATAACGGCGATGCGCGCGCCGTCGGGCCACTGGATCGGAGACCGTCGCGGCATGTTTGGGTCCTCCTGTCTTTACCCGGGCCTCTCGGTTTGTTTCTCTTCCCCCGGCGGGAGGGAGGATCTACCCGGAATCGATCTGGAGCGGATGCTTGAGCTTGTCCCCGGGCCGCAAGTTCAACACGGCTTCGGGAAAGGTCTCGGCCAGCCATTTCGCCACGTCATTCACCGTCACGATCCCGACCGGGCGGCGGTCCGCGTCCACAAGCGGCACCATCCGGTACCCGGCGTTGGTCATGCGGTTGATCGCGTAGCAGATCCGGTCGTCGGGAGAGAGCGCCTCCGGGTCCGGCGTCATCACCTCCCCGAGCCTGGTCCGCTGGGCATCGCGGCCTTGAGTCACGATCCGCGTCAGGACATCGCGCTCGGTAAAGATCCCGATGAGGCGCCCCGCCGCGTCCACGATCACCACTGCCGCGCGACGGTCGGCCACCATCCTGGCAACGGCCTCCTGGACCGTGGCCTCGGGCGTGAGCCGGATGGGCTCGCTCGGAGCAAGGAGCTTGACCGTGTCGCTCAAAAGCGCCGCTTCGACCTTCCGAACCTCACTCTCGAGCGATTCCGAGTACTCATCCATGAACTCGCTCATGGCTCCCTCGCCTCCTTCCCCAACACCACCACCCTATTCCCCCACGACACCGCCGTCAAGGCGACCTTGAAGCCCGATCTCGGGCCCGTCCGCGGGGATTGTCTTGACGCCTCCAGATCCCCGGGCTAGCCTAACTCCTGTTATGGCCCATACGCCACGCGCACCGGCTTTGAAGTGTCCGAACTGCGTCCGGAACTTTGTCATCGGACCCGCCTTTGTGATGGACGTGGCCGCCACTGGACGGGTCCAGAAGTCGGAGCGGGGAGCAAAACGAGCCGAGGTTCGATGCGGGATCTGCGGCCACACGTGGTGGTCACGGCACCCCGAAGCATTGAAGAAAGCGCGCGCCGTTGCCCGGCGATGACCAACGAACCCTGATCTCCACGAGACGATCAACCGGAGGACGCGATGACCGAGCCTGGCCTGGATGTCCTGGCGCAACGCCTCGACCGGATGGAACGAAGGCTCCGCCGATGGAAGCTCTTGGGGAGCCTCACCCTGACCGCCCTCGCCGCCGGCATCGCCCTGAATCTGGCCCTGTTTCTCGGCAACCCGCTGCGGCGCGAGATTCGAGCCGAGGATGAGGAGACGGAGGATGAGGGAATCGAAGAGTCGATCCGGGCCAGGGCATTCTTTCTCGTGGACGAGGACGGGACGCCCCGGGCTGCCATGACCTTCAGAGCGGACGGGACACCGGCCCTGGCGTTCTCCGACAGGAACGGCAAGGTTATCTGGAAAGCGCCGTAGG
>CAYJUC010000186.1:1909-7574 GCA_964372605.1 uncultured bacterium
CCTCGATCGTCTGCTTCCTGACCTTCATCAGCTTATAGTCGCCGGCGGTGATGGGGGGATACTTCGGCGGGTTGTCGGGCCCGAGGCAACTTTCGAGGCAGCTCAGCAGCGCGTCGTAGTTCGGCATGTGGAAGAACACGATCGAGAGCCGCGAGCTCCCCGCTGCCCTGTCGCGCGGAGGATTCACGACCCGGTGCAGGGTCGAAATCCAGCGGTCGTTCGTCCACCGCATCATCATGTCGCCGATATTGACGATGAACGAATCCGGCAATACCTCCACGTCACGCCACTCGCCCTGCCGGTTATACACCTGGAGCCCGCCGGGCGCGTCTTCCGCGCGCAGAATCGTGAGGGTGCCGTAATCCGAATGGGCGCCCGCGCGCAGCTGCCCCGGCAGTGGCTCGCGCGGCTGCTCGGGGTAATTGAGAACACGGATCACGCTGCAGTGTTTGTCTATCTTGTCCGCAAAGTACGCTTCCGGAAGCTCGAGCGCCAGCGCGAAGACGCGCATGATGTCCGCCGCCAGCGTCTCCATGACGCGATAATATTCGGTCCACAATTTCCTGAAGGTCCCCGGTGTTTCCGGCCACAGGGTCGGCGCAAAGTGCGCGCAGCGGTAATACTCCTCGTCGGGGGGGTCGATGCGCGCCGTGGAGAAGCTCTCCTTCAAGTCCGCCGGCGCTTCCTGGTCGAGACTGTAAGAGAGACTCTCGTCTTCCGGCGGGATGTAGCCGTAGCTTTGCTCCAGCACCCGCCTGACTTTCATCTTCTCCGTGATCGGCAGATCGAAAAACGCCTTCGAGATACCGTACATCCGATCGGTCAGGTCCTTCGGGACCCCGTGGCCGACGATGGTGAAAAACCCGATGCCCTCGCAGGCCCGCCCGACCTGCTCGGCAACCTTATGTTTGCCGGCAGGCGTGCCTTCCAGGAACGGAGCGATGTCGATCCGGGGAACACCGATGCGCATTCTCGAGCCTCCGTGCGTTTCCGGTTTAGCCCCGCGCGCCAGCAGGCGCTACAGTCCCCCGGTCTGCTTGGCGGCTCCGTCGCCGCGGACCCGATCCGCTCCGCCGGGAAGCTGGCTCTCGAGCTTTCGTTCGGCGTCCGCCCACATTCCCGGCCGGCGCGCCAGAGCGCCCCGGAGAAGCGAGCCGAATGCCGCCACGTCGGCCGGCGCCAGTGACTCATCCATCCCGAGGCGGGCGAGCAACGCGTCGGGATCGCGGACAAGCTGATCGATGGCGCGCGATTCGTTCAAGAATGCCTTCGCGATTTTCGCGTCCAGGACGCCGCCGATGAACGGCATCAGAACCCCGAGGAGCCACCCGAGCATACGGTTGTCGAGGCGGGCGTAGACCAGCAGCTGCCCATGGGCCAATTCCGCGTTGCCCGCCTCCTCGTACCGGGTGGTGACGAGCACCAGCGCCTCTCCGGAGATGTCCGGGAAGAGGCGGGTGGTGTAGCGCCCGTTCGCATGAAGGACGCGACGACCCGGCGCCTCGTTGAGGATCCGGAGGACCGTGGAGACACCCTCCCCGTCCGTGCCCTTGAAGACGCCCGGCCCGATGCGGCGGACCCGGTATGGTCCGAGCCCCTGGACGCGGGCCAGGGCCGCGCCGACGTCCGGATGGCTGAGCAGGAACTCGTGAAGGGTCGCATCGAGCACGCGGGCCGGCGCGTCCACCTTCCGCTGGAACGTGTAATCGGTCAGCAGCGAGGCATACTCGGGGCGCGCGCCGACCGCCTCGCGGAGCGCATGGGGCACTTCCCCGGCCGTTCCCACCCCGGGAGCGCACACGAGGGTCGCGAGGACCACCATTGCCGGGCGCCATCCCCGCGCGTTTCGACAACCTGCTGGGGGCCGGATACCGATCCGCATCGGTGTCACTCCTGGAGAACCGGCGCGAGCGCGGCCATTTTGCCTCCCCCCAAACCGAAATGCAAGCCCGCTACCGCTACGGGATTCGGAAAAACGCCGAAGCTGAGACCTAAGGCTCGTAGATGAGCACGTCCACAGGTTTCCCGCCGACCGGGAGATCGGGGCAGGCGCTGAAGGCGACGAGAAGATCCATCTCGGCCCTGAGATCGACGTGGGTGCCTGGTTGGGGTCTGATGGTGGTGTGCTCCATGCGCCCGGTGACGCCATCGATCTTCATGGTCTGATACAGATTGAGGGGGCTGGGGATATCCTCGGGGGCGATGCCGTACGGTCCGAGGGCCTGGGACAGATTCTCCCAACAGCCGTGATCGGGGATCTCCAGATCCCGAAGGTAGTACTCCTTCAGCCTCCCCTCCTCCTGGGCGAGCCGGAACCGGTAGCCGCTGCACGTCCCTTTCTGGAGGTCGTGGGTCCCGTCCCGGTACGTGTCTTCCACGATCGTCATGAGGTGCTGATTGGACTTGCTCATGAGCTTGTCACCGACGCTGATGAAGATCTTCATGTTGTAAACTTTGGTCCTCGCCTGGTCGAACCGCTCCCGCAGATTCTCTGAGCTGAACGCGACGAAGTCGACGGTGGTCGTTCCGCGGATGCGGATGATCTGGCCCTTCTTGATCTGTGCGGCCCATCCCGTGTTGGAGGAAACCGTTTCTTCTCCGAGCTTTTTCATCAGCTCCTCCCCGCTTTGGCGGAAACCGTCCTGGAGAGCCGGGCGCAAGAGGCGACGGGAGGACTCTATGCCGACCCCCCGGCAGCTGTCAAGGCGGTGTCGGTTCCCTTCCGGATCCCCCGGCAATCCGCGCCCGGCCATCTCCCCCGGCCTCGGAGTCCATCGCTTGACAAACCCCCTCCGGGTTGCGTAGCCTGCCAGCATCCCGGCAACCAGAGGCGAAGCCTTCGGAGGCGGGCGTGCCGATAGGCCGGGCGCCCGCCCGTGATGTTCGGAGGCGGGCGTGCCGATAGGCCGGGCGCCCGCCCATGATCTAAGGAGAGGAGGGCGAACATGCCAGTCATCGAATCGGCCAAAGCCACGCACACCACGCTGGAGGTAGCCAACCTTCGGAACAGTATGCGTTTCTATAGCGAAGTCCTCGGTCTCCGCACGCACCAGGTTCTGGACAAAGCCGGTCACCTCCTGGCCTCCAACGGCCTTTACGCCGCGTTCATCGAGCTTCCCAGGCGAGCGCCCCAGCCGCTCCTGAACTTCTACGCCCGTCCGGTCCCCGACGCCGCGGCGGTTGACCTAGTCCACGGCAAGATCACCGGTGTTCGTGAAGAGTACGGCATTCAGGAGATCACCGCGCCGGCGCGCGAGGACAAGTCGAAATTCGGCGTCGGGACGTACGGATTCTATCTCAAAGACGCGGATGGCAACTGGTGGCGGATCGAGGAGAATAACGGTCCTTTCGGTCCCATTGAGATCCCCCCCGACGCGGAGCCGCGGAACTCGCTCGTGCCGGCGGGACCGGTCAGCTACGTGACGCTCGAGTGCAAGAACCTCGAGGCCTCGCTGCGATTCTACCGTGAGTTCCTGGGGATCGACGCCGAGCGCCGGGGGCCCGGCTACTTCTGGAGCCGCGGCAATGGCGGCGTGAACGTGATCGTCGTAGAAGTGGGCGCCCGGGTCATGGAGCAGACGGTTCTGAACCACCACGGCATCACGCTCTGGACCGACGAGGCGATGATCGACAAGATCCATGCGGCCGCGGAAGAGGGCAAAACCGAATTCGGGATCAGGAAGGTGATGCCGCCCACCCACCAGCACGGCTCCTACTCGTTCTACATGCAGGACCTGGATACCAACTGGTGGGAGATCGAGGTCTGGGAAGGCCTCGTCCACCCCTGGGAGCAAGTGGTGCGCAAGCGGGAGGCGGGTCTGCTGAAGTTCTAGCTGAGAGACCCGCCCGCTCGCGGCCCAGGCGGCGCGGGGTCTTCCCCACCGGGCCTGAGGGGGAAGTGATGGCGAAGAAGATCGTGCGGTCCGACAAGGTGGCGCCGGCCATCGGGCCATATTCGCTGGCGGTCCGGAGCGGCAACTTCATATTCGTCTCGGGCACGGTGGGGTGGCGGGCGGACCGGCAGGTGCCGTCGGACTTCCGCGAGCAGGCGCGCCAGGTGTACGAGAACGTGAAGGCGATCCTGGCGGCCGAGGGCGCCAGCATGGGCGACGTGGTGAGCACAACCACCTACCTGGTGCGCGCTGCCGACTATCCCGCGCTGAACGAGGTGCGGGGCGGCTACTTCCAGAAGGATCCGCCCGCCAGCGCTGTGGTGGTCGTGAAGGAGCTGGTGCGGCCCGACCTGCTGGTGGAAGTGGAGGCGGTCGCCGAAGCGCCCTCGGGGCGGGCCGGAGCCGGGAAAGTCACCCGAAAGGCCCGCCGCGTTTCACCCCGCGGCCGCCGCTAGGAGCGCGGCGGAGTAAGCGCCGTTCGAGCGCCGGCTCCGCCGGCGCAACCCTTTCCTGGGGGTGGCTCGGCGGGGGCCATCGAGGCCCCCTTCGATGATCTAGATGCCCTCGGGGTCCCCTGCCTCCGCCCAATCGATAGCCTTCTGAACCTCACCCGCCGGATACTCCCGCAGCAGCTTCTCCACGCGAACTCCGATCAGGCGGATTTGCTTTCCTTTGGGATTCTCCCGCGAGTCCAGGAAGGGCAGGAGCAGTCGCAGCGCGTCAGCGATGAGCGCTTCCTGGCTCGCGCGCGGAACCCCGGACGTGCGCGAACGGCTGGTGGTCACAAAATCGGCGAAGCGCACCGTCACCGTGACGGTTCGGAACGCGCGAAAGCCCTCGGCCTGAAGACGGCTGAACACGGCGGCGGCGAGCAGCCGGGCCCGCTCGAGGATGGCGGACGCATCGAGCGTGTCGCGCTCGAAGGTCTCCTGCTCCCCCACGGATTTCGGCTCCCACTCGTTCGAGACCGCGCTCTCTGATATGCCGCGCGATTTTCTGTGCAGATCTTCCCCCCACTTGCCGAACCACTCCTGGAGCCGCGCGACCTCAACACCGCGGAGCTCGGCGATGGTCCGGATCCCCCTCCCGTGGAGGAGCTCCTCGGTCTTCGGACCGATCCCGGGAATCACCCGGATCGGCAGCGGGTCGAGAAAGCTCTGAACCCCTTCCGGCCGGACGACGGTGAGCCCATCCGGTTTCTGGAAGTCGGACGCGATCTTGGCGACGAGCTTGTTCGGGCCCACGCCCACCGAGCACGTGAGCCCCTCGCGCTCCGAGATCTCCCGCTTCAGCGCCCGCGCACGCTGCTCCGCCCGCTCGAAATCCCCGAGCGAAGAGAGATCCACGTACGCCTCGTCGATGCTCGCCTCCTCAAAGGCGTCGGCCCCGGCGGCGACGACGACCATGATCCGCTCGGACACCTCTCGATAGAGCGCCCGGTTCCCCCTGACGAAGACGGCTTCGGGCTCGCCTTTCCTGCGGGCCGCCTCGGCCTGACGCCATGCCCGGGAGATCGGCATGGCCGACCGGATCCCGTAGCGTCGGGCCGCGTAATTCGCGGTCGTGACGACGCCTCGCCCCAGGCCACCCTTCGGATCAGCGCCCACCACAACCGGCTTCCCGCGGAGCTCCGGGTGATAGCGCTCCTCGACCGCGGCGTAGAACGCGTCCATGTCTACGTGGGCGATAATCCTCATCCCGCGTCAATTATAGCGGCACGGGACCCGCCGCGTCTTGAACCGGAAATCTCCGTGGACGTATAATCAGGGGGG
>CAYJUC010000187.1:0-7567 GCA_964372605.1 uncultured bacterium
CGCGCGGGGGCGCGCCCCCCCCCGCCCCCCCCGCCCCCCCCCCCGCCCTGGGGACGCGGCCGGGGTGCCGGGGCCGGGCCCCCCCCCCCCCCCCCCCCCCCCGACTATCTAACCGCTCTTCAGTCGAACCACGGTCGCCCCCCACGCTCCGCGTTCCGCGGGGGCGTCGGCGAATTCGCGCACAAGCGGATGATTTGCCAGGATCGCCTGGACCACGGCGCGCTGAACCCCCTTCCCTTTCCCGTGAATCAGCCGGACTTCTCCGAACCCGCGTCGGTGCGCTTCCCTGAGATACTCGTCAACCACCGAGGGGATATCGCGGGGCGAGAAAGAGTGCAGGTCGAGCGAGTCTTCGATCGGAAGGACAACCGGATCCTCAGGGGCGGGATCAGATTCGGACAACCCGAGCCGTCAGAGCGTTGGCCCTGCGAGGAGGTGTTTCTGCCAGTGTTGCAAGCTCAGGAGATCCTCCCCCGAGAGCTTGCACTGTCAGAAGGTGGCCGCGCGCTCAAAGAAGCCCACGTCCACGAGCCCGACCCCCTCAGCTCGCGCCTGGTCAGCCACCTTTTGGGTCACCATCTGGCGGACGAAGGGAATCGGGATCCGGCCCAGCCGGTGGAGGACCTCCTCGGTGCAGCGGATCGACGTGCCGGGCAGACGCGGTCCCTCGCTCAGTCCGGGCTCCGGGGCGTGTTCGCAGGTCTCGGGGACGAGCTGCTGGAGGCGGAGCGACACGTAGTCGGTCACCCACGACTTGATCCCGTCCTTCACCGACTCCGCGCCCACGCCGGAGCGCGCCACGAGCTCCCGGATGTCTGCGAGCATCGCCTCGAGGCGGGTTAGGCGAGACTCCATGTCGGAAAGCCGCCGGTCAAGCGATTGGTCGTCCATCGCCCTCCTCGCTTCGTCGGAGAGTCGAGCCGCTGGTCATGGTATCACAGCCGATCGGGGCGCGTCAGGCTCCGGGGGGCCGCCGGCTGTGCCAATCCGTGGCCCGCTGGTAGGCATCCGCCGCGCGCAGCACAGTGGCCTCGTCGAACGGCCGGCCGACGATCTGCATGCCGATGGGAAGGCCTCCGGGTGTGAAGCCGCACGGGACAGACGCCACCGGGTGGCCCGTCAGGTTGAAAACGCGGGTGAAGCGGGTCAGGGTACTGCGGACATCCACGGTCTGATCGTTGAGGGTCACTTCGTTTTGACCCACGGGCGTCGCCACTATGGGAGTGGCGGGGGCGAGGAGCAGTTCGCGAGGTGCCAGGAGCCCGTCCACCTCGTTCCGGAGCAGGGCGCGGGTCCGCTGCGCTCTCAGGTACTGGGTCGCGGCCACGAAGGCGCCCATCCGGAGGCGATCGCGCACATCATGGGCATAGTCCTGAGCCCGGGACTTCATCCACTCCTCGTGGTAGGTCAACGCCTCGGAAGCGAGGATGGCGAAGGAGGCCCCGGCCGCATGGATCGCGGAGGGAAGCTCCACCTCCTCCACCCGTGCGCCAAGCCCCTCCAGGGTCTTGGCCGCCTGCTCCACGCCACCCCGCACCGCCGGATCGGCGTCATCGAGAAAGGCAGGCCGCAGGAGCCCGATCCTGAGCCCCTTCACCTGTCCGGTGAGCGCCGCGGAGTAGTCCGGGACCGGCAGCACGCTGGAGGTCGGGTCCCTGGGGTCGTAGCCGGCCATGGCGGAGAGCATCAGCGCCGAGTCGGCAGCGCTGCGCGTCATGGGTCCCACGTGATCTAACGACCAGGCCAGCGGGAGAACGCCGGCGCGGCTCACCCGGCCGTAGGTGGGCTTGATCCCGGTGATGCCGCAGAGGGAGGACGGGATCCGGATCGACCCGCCGGTGTCGGAGCCGAGCGCTCCCGCGCAGAGCGCCGCGGCCAGCGCCACTCCCGAACCCGAGGAGGAGCCGCCGGGAACCCGGTGCGTCCCGGGATCCCACGGGTTCCACGGGGTCCCGTAGTGGATGTTGGTCCCTTCGGGTCCGTAGGCGAACTCGTGCATGTTGAGCTTGCCCAGGACGATGGCGCCCGCTGCCGTCAGTCTGGTCACCACCGTCGCATCCTCGGCGGGCACCCAGTCGGCGAGAATCTTGGACCCGCCGGTCGTCCTTACGCCCTTGGTGGCGTAGAGGTCCTTGAGCCCGATGGGGATGCCGTGGAGGGGACCGATGGGCTGGCCGTTCATCACGGCTGACTCCGCCGCTTTGGCCGCGGCCTGCGCCGCCTCCCCCGTCACGGTGATGAAGGCTTTGAGCTTCCCATCGAGCGCCTCGATCCGGTCCAGGCAGGCGCGAACCGCTTCGACGGGCGAGAGCTGCTTCCCGGCGATGAGGCGGGCCAGCTCCGCAATCGGCTTCCACACCATCTCACTCATCAGGGCCTCCCTCAGAACAGGCGGTATTGAATGGCCGGCTCGGGATCGCTCGCGGAGAGCGCCCCCAGCTTTTCCACTAGCGCGAGCGCCCGCGCCACCTGCGGGAGCACCGCCTCGATCTCCGCGTCGGACCACTCGTATCCCTGAAGCCTGGCCATGCTCTTGAGCGTCTCAACGGTCACCGGTTCCATGGACTCCCTCCCTTTCCGCTTACGGTTTCTTCCCGTAGCGATCCAGCAGCTCCTGAAAGTGCTCAGCCTTGAGACCTTCCGCCCAGTCTCCGGACTCGGGGTCTCTGCCGAAGTATTCTGCCATATACAGGACGGCCTCGCGCTTCGTCTTGAACAGGCGCCAGAGATGGGCGGCGTGCCCGCCGGGGCGGCGCAGATAGAAAACCGGGTCCAGCGGAGACGCGGGCTGGTATTCCGTTCGCGCCCCGAACCGGTCGTAGGTGATCCAGGCCACGGCGATGCCGTGCGCGGAGAGAACCCTGGCCCTGAGCGATTCTTCGCCGGGAAGCGATTCGATGTCGGTGAGGCGCGGCCCGTAGTACACGGGAACCGCGTCCTCCTCAAGGGCGAGAAGGAATCGAAGCTCCCCGCCCGCTCGATCGAGCGCCTTCTTCGATCCCTCGCCCATCCAGAAGAGCCCGGCAGGAGGGCTTTCGCTCTTCCTGCCGTAGGCGCTGCGCCGGGCCTCATCATCGCCGATCCAGAAGATATCGGGGGCGCAGAGGTCCGGCCAGACCTCGATCAACGCCGACTGGTCGCAGAGCCTCCGCCGTCGATCGACTTCCGCCTTGTCGCCGACAAGATAGAGTCTACCCATTTACGATCCGATTGAGCTCACCCGCCCGGCGCCCGCGGAAAGCCGGGCATGGCCGACCGGGCGACGGCCTCGCCGTTCCGGACGATGGCGTCCAAACGCTCACGGACCGCCAGGGCGAACGGACCTACCGCCAGTCCTTCGAGCGCCCGCCCCAGGAGCTTGGTGCTCCCCTCATCGAGGAGCGAGCGGGCGCCCTTCAAGTTTCCCTTCGCCAGGTGGTGAAAGCCCGCCGCCACCTGGATCAGTCCCTGGAGGATTTCCCGTTCCCGACCCTCGGCGCGCATCCAGTAGGGCTCCAGCAGCTCGTGAACCTCGAAGTAGAGTCCCGCGTCGAAGAGATCCGCCGCTTGGTCCAGAGCCGCGCCCAGCGAGGGATCGGGATCCGAGAGCGGTCGGCGGCTCAAAAGCTTCCCCGCGCGGCTGACCCGCTCCTCACACCCGCACCACCCGAGTCCCGGCGATCAGGTCGTGGAGGGCGCGCTTGTCTGGCCGGAGGCCGGCCATCACGAAGCCCGCCAGGAACGGCAGCAGCGAGAACAGGTAGCCGATCCAGCGGAGCACAGAGGTCCCGAGAGAAAGCGATCCGCCCGAGAGAGTCACCACCCTGAGCTGGAGGAGCGCTTTCCCCATGGTCTGGCCAAGGATCCAGTGAAGGAGGATGTAGTAGAGGGCGCCGAAAAGAAGACTGAACGCAGTCAGCGAGGCCAGAAGCACCGCCGACGCCTCCACGCGGGACCCCCAGACAAATCTGGCGATGAAGACCACGACAGCGCCGACCATGAGCATGAAGAGGTCGTCGAGGAGAGAGGCGGCAAAGCGGATCCAGAACCCGGCGGGCGCCCACTCCCGCGCCGCCTGAGCCGGTTCCACGGCAAGCCCGCTCTCCCAGAAAATCTCCGTTTCCTCAACCATACCCGCGCCCACTATAGCAAAGCGGCGCGGGCAGACCAAGGCGGCTGCGGGTATAATACCGGCTATGATCTCGGTGCGGGACGGACAGACGCGTATCCTGGCCCAGATCACCACGGTCACCCCGCCAGAGTGGCTCCCCGTCGGTCGCGCGCTGGAGCGCGTGCTGGCCGAGGATCTGCGGGCCCCCTTCGACGTGCCGCCCACCGACAACTCGGCGGTGGACGGCTACGCCGTCGCAAGCTCCGACCTCCCCGCGGAGGGCCGCAGGAGCCTCGCGGTCATCGCCGATCTCCCGGCCGGTTCAGTCTTCGACCGGCCGGTGCGGAGCGGCCAGACGGTCAGGATCATGACCGGGGCGCCCATGCCCCCCGGGCTCGACACCGTCGCCCCCCAGGAGGACGTCGAGCGCGTGGGGAGCGAGGCCCGCATCCCGCCGATCGCCAAGGGCACCAACGTGCGCCTCCGCGGCGAGGATGTCAGAGCCGGCGACATCGTGCTTCAGGCCGGCTCTCTGCTCCGCCCGCAGGAGATGGGATTGATCACCTCCCTCGGCTTTCCCCAGGTGGCGGTGCGGCGGAAACCACGGGTGGCGATTCTCTCGACCGGCGACGAGGTGGCCGAGCCGGGTCAGCCGAGGAAGCCCGGCCAGATCTACGACAGTAACCGCTTCGCCCTTCGCGGCCTCGTTGAGATGGCGGGGGGCGGAGCGCTCGACCTGGGCATCGTCCCGGACGAGCGGGAGACGCTCAGGGAGCGTCTCCTCGACGCGAGCCAGGCCGCCGAGATCGTCCTCACCTCCGGCGGCGTCTCCGTGGGCATTTACGACCTCGTGAAAGAAGTCCTCCAGGAGATCGGCGGGATCGACTTCTGGCAGGTCGCCATGCAGCCAGGCAGGCCCCTGGCCGTAGGGCAGATCGGTGGTTCCCATTTCTTCGGGTTGCCGGGAAATCCGGTGGCCTCCATGTTGACCTTCCTCCTCTTCGTGCGCCCGGCCCTCTGGAAGCTCGCCGGACGGCGGGAGTGGTTTCCCCAACAGTTCACCGCGGTCGCTACGGAACCGATGCGAAAGAAATCGGGCCGGCGGGAGTTCAAGCGCGGGATCCTCACCTTCGGCACGGGTGGATGGGAGGTCAGGACCACCGGCCCCCAGGGCTCCGGGATCCTCACCTCCATGGTGCTCGGCAACTGTCTGATCGTGATCGAGGAGGAGCGCGGCGACGTGAAGCCCGGCGACACGGTCTGGGTTGAGCCGTTTTCCACATTCTGACCAGGAGCAATCAATGACGAAGATTGAAACCGTTCTCATCGACCAGATCACGCCCATGGTCCAGTCCCTGGCCACCGGATACGCCAGGAGCCTTGCCCATCTCAGCTACGCCGATCTGCGCGTCGAGATCGCCGAGGGGAAAGCGGCGGCGGCGGAAAACGGAGCCGCCAAGTACTCGGGGGAGGACTACGGGTTCGCCTTCGGCATCCGCGTCCTCGCCAGCGACCGGATGGTGGCCCCCGGCTACTTCGGCCGCTCCCTCGGCGCGGCAGACCTGGCCGATCTCGAATCGATCCTCAAGGAAGGAATCCGCTCCGCCTACCGGCGGGCTCTGGCCAACGGCGAATGGAAGGCGGAGGTCCGGGGAAAGTTCGGGAGCCTGGGCGAATCGCTCATGGACACGCGCCTTCACCCGATCGAGGTGAGGCGGGACGTGGTCCCCGCCGAGTACGAGACCGACCCGCGCGCCATGGACCTGGGCGAGATGGTGCGCTACACCACCGACATCTCCAAGCAGATGGCGGGCCTGCTCAAGTACAACTACATCGCGACCCTCACCCAGCTTTCCCGGGAGCTGTTCGCCTCCTCGGAGGGGGCGCTGATCGACCAGTCGTTCGCCCTGACCCAGGGAATGTGCTATGTAGTCGCTGTGCAGGACGGCGTGAGCCAGGAGCTCTACGACGTCCTCGGCCACCAGCGCGGCTGGGAGATCCTCACGCGCGGCGTCAACGAGCCGCTGATCCAGTTTCCGAACTTCGTCGAGTTTTCGCGCGCCATGGCGCGGGAGGCGGCGGAGCTGGTGAACGCGCCTCCCCTCCCCTCCACCGACGACGAGGTGGTCGTGGTCACCGATCCGCACTACAACACCCTGGTCTCCCACGAGATCATCGGCCACCCGGTGGAGCTGGATCGCGTTCTCAAGATGGAGACCGCCTACGCGGGGCGGTCGTGGCTCCTCCGGAACCTGGACGAGCATCAGGTGGGGAAGCAGATCGCCTCGCCGCTGGTCACGGCCTACTCCGATCCGTCGCTGCCCGGCTACGGCCACTACAAGTACGACCACGAGGGGACGCCGGCCAAGCGCGTGGTCCACATCGACAAGGGGATCTTCACCGGGTTCATGAACAGCCGGCAGACCGCGGCGATCTTCGGCGGCGATCCCAACGGCCACTGGAAGGCGACCGACGCCTCGCTGATCCCCCTGATCCGCATGTCCAATACGGTCTTCGGCCAGGGGAACCGGGACGCCCGCGACCTCCTCGGGGAAGTCGACCACGGGTACTATCTGGTCGGCCACCGGATCCCCTCCATCGCGGAGAGCCGGGAGAACTTCCGCATCTCGGCGCGCAAGGTCTACGAGATCCGGAACGGCCAGCTCGGCCAGCTCTACCGGGACGGCGGGATCATGGCCGACACCAAGGATTACCTGATGAAGGTGGACGCCGTGGGGACCGACTTCCGCCTCTACCCGATCCCCAACTGCGGCAAGGGTCAGCCCATGCAGACCAAGCGCCTCGGCAACGGTGGCCCGACCATGCGCAGCCGCGCCCGCCTCACCGGGGCGTAGGGGGCAAAGTGATCGAACTCAGTCATTCGCTCATCATCGAAGCCACCGAACATCCGAACTTCTTCGGCTTCTATTCACCCGACCTGAACGGATTCACTGGCATGGGGCACTCTGTCGAGGACTGCCTCTATAAGGCCAAGTACGGAATGGAAGAACATCTCGATCTCCTGAAACAGCAAGGGCTGACTGTTCCGCCGCCGAATCCGAATCCGATCGTAACGATTCAAAACGAGACAAAGCCGGGAAAGACGGCTTAGCAGATGGGCACCTTCACGGTCAAGGTTGAGATCGGCGACCCTCAGGGCCAGCGCTGGGAGACCAGCGAGGCGCTGGTTGATTCGGAAGCCAGCCATACGCTGATACCCGCATCGATCTTGCGACGACTGGGGGTCGTCCCGGAAGAGCGCTGGCCTTTCGACCTAGCCGATGGGCACACCGTGGAGTGTGACATTGCAGAAACATCCATCAGGATCGACGGCAGGCGGCGGCACACCGTCGTCGTCTTTGGCGAAGAAACTGCCCAGCCTCTCCTGGGAACCGTCACCCTCGAAGAGTTCCGGCTCGGCATCGTGGGATCAAGGAATTAGCATTCGCCCAGAAGCCACTGGATGCGGCTCATATT
>CAYJUC010000188.1:0-7559 GCA_964372605.1 uncultured bacterium
TAGTCGTCGGAGGGGGCCTCGGCGGCCCCCTCCGAGACCTCCCCCAGATGCTGTTCGAGCGTGGCGGGTTCGGACATGCCGCGAGGCGGGCCACCCGCCGCGCGAGGCCCGAGTCGATCGCGCCGGCGGAGCCGGCGCTCGAAGCGCTGTCTGGTTCATGCCACGGTTACTCCGTCACGCTTCTAGCCGATGGCTTCACACACCGTTCCTGCCCGGTCGACCGGCAGGATTCGCGCCGCTCCCCGGATTCCCGCCTGACGGAGCGCGGTTTCCATCGCCTTCGACACGTCGTCTCCCCCGTCCTCGACGACGGCCAGGAGGGACGGCCCCGCCCCGCTCAGAACGCACCCGATGGCCCCCGCCGACCGGGCCGCGGTGGAGACCGCCTCCATCCACGGGAAGAGCCGGCGACGGTACGGCTGATGAAGGCGATCCTCCATGGCTAGGCCGAGGAGATCCGACCGGCCGCCCAGAAGTCCTCCCACGAAAAGACAGGCCCGCCCCACGTTGAAGACGGCGTCCTCGCGAGAGACCGTGCGGGGCAGCACCGCGCGAGCCTCTGCCGTTGAACTCTCCAGCTCGGGAATCAGGACGACCCAGCGGAGATCGGCCGGTACGGGAAGGGAGATAGCGACGACCTTGTCCTGGATCCGACAGGCCACCGTCAACCCACCCAGGAGCGCCGCGGCGACATTATCGGGGTGTCCCTCTTGACGGGCAGCCAACTGGAGGATGTCATCTCGCGGGAGGGGATCGCCCAGGAGCGCGTTGGCCCCCACAATGCCTCCCAGCCAGGCCGCGGCGCTCGATCCCAGACCGCGCCCCGGCGGGATGCGGTTGACGAGCGTCACCTTGATGCCGCGGAACGGGCGCCCGGCCGCCTCAAACAGCGCTCGGGCGCCGCGCACCACCACGTTCTCAGCGCTCCGGGGAAGCCGGGCGGCCCATTCTCCCTCGATCTTCACCGAGACCGACTCGTCTTCCTCCATGACGACTTCGTTGTGAAGGCCGAGGGCCAAGCCCAGGGCGTCGAAACCCGGACCGAGGTTTGCCGAGGAGGCCGGCACCCGCACGCGCACCCGGCTCATCTCAAAGACGAACCGGCATGAGGGCTGGCGGGAGAACTAAGAGCCTCGGAGAATCCACGCTGAGCCGTTCGAGCGCGGGCTTTGCCCGCGCAATCAACTCGGGCCTCGCGCTCTGGGTGGCCTGCCTCATGGCATGGCCGAACCCGCCGCGCTCGAACCACCGGGGGGAGGTTCGGAAGGGGGGCAGCGCCCCCCTCCGAGTTTAGAGACGTTTCAGGAGCCACTGCGGCGTCAGGCTGATGGCATACGCGTTGAGGATGACGAAGTAGTTGGTCAAGACAAGAAGTCCCACGGCGACCAGGAGCACACCCGCCACGCGCTCCACCACGGGAATCAGCGGCCGGTAGCGATTGAAGAACTTGAGGAACCCGCCAAGCGCCAGCGAGGAGAGGAAGAATGGCAGCGCCAGCCCGGCCGAGTACGCCACCAGGAGCGCCATGCCGCGATCGACCGTCGCGGCCGTCCCCGCCAGTGAAAGGATGGAGCCCAGGATGGGCCCGACGCACGGGGTCCAGCCGATGGCAAAGGTCACCCCGACGACCAGCGACCCCAGGTAGCCGGCGGGCTTGGCCCGGATCTGGATCTGCTGCGTCCTCCCCATCCACCCGAGGCGTATCACGCCCGCGATGTAGAGACCGAAGACCACGATGAGGGCCCCGCCGATCCGGCGAATCCAGTCCCGGTAATCCAGCAGAAACTGGCCGGCGACGCTGAAGGAGGCGCCGAGTCCGATGAAGACCAGCGAAAAGCCGACGATGAAGGCCAGCGAGTGGGCGATCGTCCTCCAGCGCGCCGCGACGGTGACGTCGGTTTTCAGGTGGTCCAGCGACATCCCGGTGATGAACGAAAGGTACGAAGGGAAGAGGGGGAGGACGCAGGGGGAGAGAAACGAAATGATCCCCGAGCCGAAGGCGACCAGAATTCCCAGAGGCTGGCTCAACTCTCTCCGCTCCTCTTAAAACAAAAGGGCCCCAATCATACCATCAGCCGCCCTATTTGAGGAGCAGCTCGATGAGCTCGTGAGCGGATTTCCCATCCCACTCCCGGGGGCCGATCGCCAGAGCCGCCAGGTTGCCGTTCCGGTCCACGAGGAAAGTGGAGGGGAGGGCCCGGACGCCATACCGCTCCGCCACCGCCATCTTCGGATCGAGCCCCACCGGAAAAGAAAGCTTATGCTCCTTGACGAACTGGGTCACGACCGGCGCGCCCTCGGCATCGACAGAAAGCGCCACGACCACCAATCCTTTCTCCTTGTACCGCTGGTAGAGCCGCTCCATGGCCGGCATCTCTTCCCGGCAGGGCGGGCACCAGGTGGCCCAGAAGTTCAGAAGCACCACCTTCCCCCTGGAATCGGAGAGCCGGAGCGAGCTCCGATCGGGGGCGGGGACGGTAAACGCCTTGGCCGCCTGGACGCGGCTCGGGCGGATCAGCTCGAGCGCCTTGAACGGATCCGGGCCCTCGGGGGCCGCCGCAGCGAGCCGGGGAAAGACGGGCAAGGCCAGGAGGCAAAGGACCGCGAGCGTTCCGGAGCTCACGGAGTCAGTATACTGGGACGCTAACCCAGGCGCCAGCCGGCCCCGTCTCCCGGCGCAAGAATGGGGGCTGGCTCCGGGGCGCTACAAAAAAACGCCGACTCGGCATATTATAGGATGCGCTTCCCCAAAAACCGCGCACGTCCGAGGAGGAGCCGCGCATGCCGTTCATCTCGGGGAAAAAGGCGTTTCTCGAGATCCTGAAGCAGGAGGGGGTCGAGTGCCTCTTCGGCAATCCCGGCACCACTGAGCTGCCGCTGATGGACGGGTTGGCGGGCGAAGACCGGATCCGCTACATTCTCGCCCTTCAGGAGGGCGTGGCCATCGCCATGGCCGACGGCTACGCTCAGGCCTCCGGGAAGCTGGCGGTAGTCAACGTCCACATAAGTCCCGGCCTCGGCAACGCGATGGGGATGCTCTATGATGCCTACAAAGCGGGGGCGCCTCTCCTGGTGACGGCGGGCCAGCACGACCAGTCCTTCACCCTCACCGAGCCGATTCTCTGGTCGGACTTACCGACAGTGGCCCGGCCGTACGTCAAGTGGGCCTACGAGATCCGCCGTCTCGACGATCTTCCGCGCGCCGTGCATCGGGCCGCCAAGGTGGCGCTGACACCCCCCACGGGCCCTGTCTTTCTCTCGCTGCCGGTGGACGTGCTGAACGCCGAAGGCGGGATCGATCTGGGCGAGCCCACCCGTATAAACCCGCGCATTCGAGGGCCGGTGGAAGCCGTGGAACGGGCAGCCGAACTGCTGGCGCATGCCAAGCGCCCCGTCATCGTGGCGGGTGACGCGGTGGCCCACGGCGACGCACACGCCGAGCTTCAGGAAGTGGCGGAGCTCTGCGGCGCCCCCGTCTACACCGAGGGAGTCGCCAACACTTGCAACTTCCCGGCCTCCCATCCGCTCTCTCGGGGACCGCTCCAGCGGCTCGCCCCGGCGGTCCGCGCCGTCCTGGCCCGGCACGATCTCCTCTTCTCCGTGGGCGGTGATCTCTTCACCCTGTCGCTCCCCTCCGAGGTGGATCCGATGCCGCCGGACCTCCCCGTCATTCACCTCGACCTCGATCCGTGGGAGATCGGGAAGAACTACCCGGCGAAGGTCGCCATCCTCGGCGACCCCAAAGCGACCCTCCCGGACCTGGCCAGAGCGCTCCGCGCCCGGATGAGCCCGAGCGACAAGACCGAGCGGGCGCGCCGCCTGGCGGAGGCGCGGGAGGAGCGGGCGCGCGCCATCGAGGAGCTCCGAGCGCGCGCCAGAGAGGAGTCGGCCCGCGTCCCGATGGCGCCCTTGGCCTGCATGCAGGCGATCGCCGACAGCCTGCCAACCGACGCGGTGGTGGTGGAGGAGGCCATCTCCTCCGGCGCGGGCCTTCATGCATTCTTGAAGAGCGAGGACCCGAAGAGCTTCTTCGGGCTCCGCGGCGGCGGGATCGGCTGGGGATTGCCGGCCGCCGTCGGTGTAAAGCTGGCTCAGCCCGGCCGCCCGGTGGTGGCGCTCGTGGGAGACGGGAGCGCGATGTACACGAACCAGTCGCTCTGGACCGCCGCGCATCAGGAGCTACAGGTGGTCTTCGTGATCCTGAACAACCGGAGCTACCGCATCCTGAAGCAGCGTCTCTACGCCCTCAAGGGGACGGCAGCCCAGGAGGACCGCTACATCGGCATGGACCTGGAGCAGCCCGCGATCGACTACGTCGGCCTGGCCGCGGCGCTCGGAGTGCCCGGGGAGCGGATCGAGAAGTCCCACGAGGTGGGCCCTGCCCTGGCCCGCGCCCTCGGGCGCAGCGGGCCCTCTCTGATCGAAGTCTTGCTCGACAAGAGCTTCAAGCCGTAAGCCGCGCCGATGCCTATCACGTTCGGCGTCCATACCGGCCAGCAGAACTGCGAGCTTCAGGAGCTGGTTCGCCTCTGGCAGTACGTGGACCGGTCCGGGTTCGACTGGATCTCGGTCTGGGATCACTTCGAGGAATCGCCGCCCATCGACCGGAACGGTTCCTGCTTCGAAGCGGTCTCGGCCATGACCCTTCTCGCGGCCCAGACCCGGAACGTGCGGGTGGGCTGCCTGGTCTTCTGCATCAACTACCGCCACCCCGCCGTCCTCGCCAACGCCCTCTGCGCCATCGACCATGTCTCCGGCGGGCGAATGGAGTGCGGGATCGGGGCGGGCTGGCACGAGGCGGAGTACCGCGGCTACGGCATTCCCTTCGAGCCCATCCGGATCCGCGAGGATCAGCTCGAGGAAGGGGTGCAGGTGATCCGCCTGCTCTTCACCCAGGAGGTCTCCAACTTCAAGGGCCAGCACTACCAGCTGAGCGACGCCCGCTGCAACCCGAAGCCGATCCAGAAGTGGCCCCGCATCTGGGTGGGGGGGCTCGGGGAAAAGCGCACGCTGCGGACCGTGGCCAGGTACGCGGACGGGTGGAACGCCCCCTATATCTCCCCCGGGGCGTTCGCCCGCAAGTCGCAGGTGGTAGATAACTGGTGCGCCAGGGAGGGTCGGGATCCGAAGGCGATCCTGCGCACGGTGAACGTGGGATTCTACATGGGGGCCGACGAGGCCGCCGCCAAGCGGAAGCGGGACGGGCTCGCCGCCGAATGGGGCGAGATGCTCCCGCAGCGGATCGGCGGTTTCCTGGTTGGGACTCCCGGAGAGGCTCGGGACCGGGTCGGCGAGTACGCGCACAGCGGAGCCGCGCGCCTCAGCATCGCGCTCCGAGCCCCCTTCGACTGGGAGGCGCTCCAGGCGTTCGTGGAGGAAGTGATGCCGGCGTTCGGCGCCAAGGCAGGGGCGTAACCCCATGCCGATATTCGGCGACAAGCACGACCCGGAGTTCCTCAAGAGCGTCTTCGATCGAACCGAGATCCTCCGGAAGCCGATGCGGGGGATCGTCTCGGGCTATCACGTCCTCCCCTACATCCTGGTGGCTCCCCAGGAGGAGCACGGACAGCGGTCCCTGGAGATCCGCGGGAAGATCCGGGTCTCCCCCCGCTTCGTGATCTCGCCCAGCCAGCTCGGCCAGACCTACGGCGAGCTCTTCAACGACCCCGAGGAGATGGACCGCGCCCTCGTGGGGCGGGTCTTCGGCTTCCTCTACACGCCCCGCCTCAACGTCGTCATGGAGAGCGAGGAGTTCAAGATCCAGAAGGCGGACCGGGACCCCCGGAGCCAGATCAACCGGGCCCTGGACGAGCTGATGCGCCGGGAGATCATCGATACCGGCCTGATCCTCGCCCCCCACGCCAAGTTCTACCCCATCTCCATCGACCGCTTCATCCACGAGATCGTCGACCAGGAGTTCAGATAACGCGTCACCGCAACCGAGGAGGGAGACGACCATGACAGAGCACAGAACGCGCTTCGGGTCCCTGGACCACTACGAGAAGGGCGGGGTTGAGGTCATCAACGACGATCCCAGGAATTACGTCTTCTCGAACATTTTCGAAGTGGCCTCCAAGTCCCCGCCGTACGAGAAGGTGGCGGTGGGCAAGAACATGCAGTACGTGATCGAAGCGATCCGGGCGGAGGGGACTTCGAAGTGGCGAGCCGCCGCCCACGACGAGTTCGCCCTGGTCATGGACGGGGAGGTCCTGATCCGGTTGCTGAAGCTCGACAACCCGTCGACCGTCCCCACCGGCAAGCAGGGGTCCGTCGCCCTCCCGGGCAGTCCGCCGGGTCGGAAGATGGGCGCCGTCAGGGCGCGTCGAGGCCACATGACGCTGCTCCCGGCAGGCGCCGCCTACCAGTTTCACACCGATCGGCCCGGGGTGATCCTGCTCCAGACGATCGCCGGCGACGACACCGTCGAGCGATGGGCGGAGATCTGCCAAACGAGCCCTCGCCCCACCGCGTGATCAGGAGGACCACCATGGCGAACGACACCACGCTCGAGATCGAAGCGATCGAGCCCAACCAGCACGGCTATCGGGCATTTCCCCTCGGAACCTTCACCTTCAGCCGCGACGAGTACTTCGCCCACGTGACCTGGCCTTCCGGCAGCCACATGCTCTCCGTCGACGCCTTCCTCCGGGCGCTCCAGCGCGACATCGCCTGGGGGTTCTTCTACGGCATCGTGAACTTCGACGCGGTCATCGGCACCGTCAACCACTACGGCACGGTGGATTTCTTCGCCGGCCGCTATAACGAGCACTACAAGAGGGCCGGCCTCGACCACCTCGAAAACTTCAAGACGGGGGTCATCAAGCGCGTCTTCGAAGCGATGCTCGACGACTGGACGAACGCCGCGTTCGATCCCTTCGCCAGCCCTGAGGAGACCGGGACCCCGTTCGGTCCCAAGAACGGCAACAACAAGGCCGCCATCACCCGGCACCGTGTCTCGGCCAAGCGCATGGTGGGCGCGCCGGGCGACGAGCCGCTTCGCACGGACGACAACGGCTTTCCGATCAATCGCCATTTCCTCGACGTGCGGCAGGACGAGCCGGAAATTCTTGCCGAGCCCGGCTTCGAGGACGAGGTGGTCGCGTTCAATCTGTTCGCCTACCTGTCCCGCTCCGACGTCACGTGGAATCCGTCGGTGGTCTCGGTCTGCAAGAACAGTCTCTACTGCCCGACCACGGAGGAGTACATCCTCCCGGTCATCCACGGGAATGACCGGGTGGAGTGGTTCGTCCAGTTGAGCGACGAGATCCGTTGGGACGTCGAGGACCGCGAGACGGGCGCGGTGCGGGCGAAGGTCACCATGAAGGCCGGTGACGTGGCGGCGATGCCGGCGGACATCCGCCACCGCGGCTACTCGCCGAAGCGCTCGATGCTGCTGGTCTGGGAGAACGCCTCCGCCGACCTGCCCAGGCTCATCGCCAGCGGCCAGCTCCCGAACACCCCGGTCAGCTTCTAGCGCCGTATCGGCGGGCGCGCCGCGCCCGAGCGGGTGGCGCGAGGCCGAGGCAATCGCAGGCGGGGCACCGTGACCTGGCTAGCTA
>CAYJUC010000189.1:0-7553 GCA_964372605.1 uncultured bacterium
GCCACCTCCACGGCCCTCGGTCCGTGGCCCACTTGAAGCACCCTCGCGCGGGTTCACTCAGGCGACGACGAGACATTTCCACGGCCCTCGGGCCGTGGCCCAATTGAAGGAAAGAGTTCCGGTACGAGATCCGGGTGTGGGTTCATCTGAGATGTCGAAAGGCGTTGAGCACTCCCCCATCGAGCCCATAATGTGGGCAGGGTGGAGGGGAGAAGTATTTCCACGGCATTTGCCAGGCTCGGCTTTCGGGTAGACGAGTGGGAGGTCTCGGCCGAGGCATTGCGTGAGACATGGGGCTCATGGTGATATCGTCAACACAGTGGATTCGGAACACCGTAGGCGCTATGCTGTGGACGGTCGGCTTGAAACACCCGACGCCTCTCGTGCGGCCAGTTTGGATCATTGAGAAGGGGAGCACCAGGCCTCGGTTGATCACGGTGCACGCCCTGGAGGGGCCGCAATGATTAAAGAACATGACCGTGTAGTGCTAACAGCTGACCTTGTGGATTGAGATGAAGAAACCCGGGACAAATACGTGGTGATTACTGCATACCTCACTTCGGTTATTAAACGATACTGGAAGGATAAAACCTCATGAAGATCGAATATGATACCGAGCATGATCTACTGAACATTGAATTTCTAGCCGATGTCCCGATCGATGACTCGCTGGAGGTCGACGGCATCGTCATCGATTACGCCAAAGACAAACGGATCGTCGCCATTGAAGTCTTAGATGCGAGCAAGCGAACAACCCGCGAGCCTTTGGATCTCATCAACCTCGCCATCGTCAAGTCTTCCGGATCCGAGGCCATGCGTGAGGAGGACGGGACATATCGCGGCAAGACAAAGAACAGAGCTAGACCTTCTCGGCGATAAACTTTCTTGAACCAGGGTAGGCCGGTACAGCCGGTGACGAAACCGTCGGACGGCTTGAACGCGTTGAACTTTTTGAACTGTTGCGGTGCTCCAAGGGCAAATGAAGACTCACGAATCATTCGCCGTCGAGAGGTGACCCAGAAGTGCTGATCGGGATTGACGTGGGCGGAACCTTTACCGATCTGGCGGTCGCCGACGAGGCTACGGGCACCACCGAGATCACGAAAGTTCCTTCCACGCCACGGGACGAGGCCGGGGCGGTCCTAAAGGGGCTGGCCGAGCTGGGGGCAGAAAGTGCTAGGGTCAGCCGGATCGTCCACGGTACCACCGTGGGAACCAACGCCATCCTCCAGAAGCGAGGGGCGCGGGTGGCGCTGGTGGCCACGGAGGGGTTCAGAGACCTCATCGAGATCGGCAGGACCAAGCGAAACATCCCGGCGCTCTTCAATCCGACCTTCGTGAGGCCAAAGCCCCCGGTGCCGAGGCCGCTCCGCTTCGAGGTGAGGGAGCGGATGCTCTACGACGGGAGCGTGCTCACGCCTCTGGATGAGGGCGCGCTCGCCCAGCTCCTCGATGCGCTCAGGCGGGCTCTACCTGAGGCCATCGCGGTCTGCCTCCTCCACTCCTACGCGAACCCGTCCCACGAGCAGAAGGTGGCCGAGGCCCTCCGGAAAGCCTTCCCGCGGGTCCCGGTCTCGTGCTCCGCAGAGGTAGTCCCTGAATACCGGGAGTTCGAGCGCTTCTCCACAACCGTGTTCAACGCCTACCTCCAACCGCTGATGGAGCGCTACCTCGAAACGCTGGAGCGGGAGCTGATCGGTTCTGGCTATCGGACCGGAGTCCTCACGGTCGGCTCGAGCGGCGGGATCATGACGATTCAAACCGCGATGCGCCTTCCCATCAAGACGCTCTTCTCGGGGCCCGCCGGGGGAGTGAGCCAGGCGGTCTTTGTGGCGCGGCAGGTGGGCCTAAGAGACCTGATCACCTACGATATGGGAGGGACCAGCACTGACGTGAGCCTGGTCAGAGAGCTTTCGCCCGTGATCATCACCGACAATCTGATCGCGGCGTTCCCGGTGAAGGTCCCCCAGGTGGACATCAACAGCGTGGGCGCTGGAGGCGGGAGCATCGCCTGGGTGGATGTGGACGGAGCGCTCCAAGTGGGGCCGCAGTCAGCGGGCGCGGACCCGGGGCCGGCTGCCTACGGCCTCGGCGGGACAGAGCCCACGGTCACCGACGCCAACCTGGTCCTCGGCAGGATCAGCGCGACCCGGCCGCTCGGAGGCATGCTCAGGCTGGATCCCCGACGCGCGCGGGAAGCGATCGGGCGGCTCGCCGCAAGGGTCGGCGGGCTCGACGTCCCGCGCCTCGCCGACGGGATCGTCAGGATCGCGGTGGCGCGGATGACGGCCTCCATCCGTGAGGTCTCGATCCAGAGGGGCCACGACCCCCGCGACTTCACTCTCGTCGCCTACGGCGGGGCCGGTCCGATGCACGCCATTCCCGTGGCCGAGGAGCTGGGCATGGCCCGGGCCCTGGTCCCGCGCTTCCCCGGAAACTTCTCGGCCCTCGGCCTGCTTAGCTCCGACCTGAGGCACGACGACGTGAGGACCCGGATGGGCCGGCTCAAGGGGTTCGGCCTCGACGCGATCCGGAAGACCTTCGAGGAGATGCGCGCGGGAGCTGCGGTCCGGCTCTCGGAGGAGGGCTTTGGCCCCGGTGAGACGCGCTTCGACTTCTCCCTGGACCTTCGCTACCTCGGGCAAGCGTTCGAGCTGAACGTGCCGGTCGCGCTCGAGACCGCCTCGCTCCCGACGATCGTCGCTGACTTCCACGGACGCCACCTGAAGACGTATGGCCACGCTGACGAGCAGGGAGAGATCGAGGTCGTGAACCTGAGGCTCTCGGCGTTCGGCATCGTAAAGAAGCCCGGCCTCGCGCTCTACAGGAGCGACACCAGCTCCCTCGACGAGTGCCTTGTGGAGCGACGCGAGGTCTACTTTGGCGATTGCTTCCTCCCCTGTCCTGTCTATGGTCGCGACCGGCTGCCGGCCCGGGCCACCTTCGACGGCCCGGCCGTCGTGGAGGAGTTCGGCGCCACCACGATCCTCTTCCCGGGCTGGCGCGCTTCCGTGGATCCCTGGGGCCACCTGCTCCTTGAACGGCGATGATTGATCCCATCACCCTCGAGGTCATCCGCGAGGCGTTCTCGTCCATCGTGCGGGAGATGCGCGTGAACCTGGTCCGCACCGCGTACTCCTCGATCCTCTACGAGGGGGAGGACTTCTCCTGCGTCCTGATGGATGCCGAGGCCCAGATCGTGGCCATGTCCCGGGGCCAGGATCACCCGCTCCACATCGTTCCGATCGCTTGGTCCGTGAAAGCGGTCAGGGAGAAGTTCGGCGCCGACATCTACCCAGGCGACATCTTTCTCCACAACGACCCCTACACCGGCGGCACGCATCTGAACGACGTGGCCATGATCTACCCCCTCTTCGCCGGCGGGGAGCTCTTCCTCTTCCCGGTGGTGCGCGCCCACTGGGGCGACGTGGGCGGCATGACCTCGGGCTCGCTCTCGGGAGGCGTCACCGAGATCTATCAGGAAGGGGTGCGGATCCCGCCGATCAAGGTCTACGAGCGCGGCCAGCCGAACCAGGCGGTGCTCAACCTCCTCTTCGCCAACATGCGCGGCGCGAGGGAACGGGAGGGAGACTTCCGGGCCATGGTGGGGACCTGCCGGAAAGCCGCGGAGCGGGTGGAGGGCCTCATGGCGCGGTACGGCGCCGTCACGCTCAGGGCCTGCATCAAGGAGCTCCTGGATCGGGCCGAGCGCAGGATGCGCCAGCGGATCCGCGAGCTGCCTGATGGCGAGTACTGCTACGAGGCCTACCTGGAGGGTGGCCGCGAACGGTTCGAGCCGCTCCTGATCCGGGCCCGGGTCCTGATCGCCGGTGACTCGATCACTGTGGACCTCACGGGTTCAGCGCCACAGACCCAGGGCCCGACCAACGTGGGCCCGGCCATGGCCCCGACGGGAGCGTTCACCATTGTCAAGGCGTTCCTCGATCCGGGCGGGGAGATCAACTCGGGCGCGTTTCGCCCGCTGACGGTGATCGCGCCCGAGGGGAGCCTGGTCAACGCCCGGCTCCCGGCTCCGTGCGGGGGGATGGTGGAGGTGAAGTACTGCGTGGAGTCGGCGGTGATGGGAGCGCTGGCCCAGGCCCTGGCGGGGAAGGTGACGGGAGACCTCAAGGGCGGCGGCAACCACTGCTACGTGGGCGGGACCGATCCGCGGACGCGGGAGACATTCATCTTCTACGAATATCCCGCGGGTGGCACCGGCGCCTTCGAGGGCGGGGACGGCAATAATACGGTCAGAACCTTCACCGAGAGCGACATCACCACGGTCCAGCCCGTGGAAGCAGTGGAGCAGAAGTACCCGCTCCGCGTGGAGCGCCTCGATCTGCGCCTCGATTCGGGAGGCGACGGTTGCTGGCGGGGCGGCCTCGGGCTCCGGCGCGAGGTCAGGGTCCTGGCGCCTCAAGCCTCGCTCTCGGTCCTCTCGGAAAAGAACCTTCTCCCGCCTTACGGCGTCTCCGGAGGAATGGCCGGAGCGCCCAACCACTTTTACGTGGTGAGGGAGGGCCAGGCCATCGAGCCTTCGCCGCTTCCCGGAAAGGTCTCGGGCTTTCCGCTCCAGGCCGGCGATATCGTGGTGATGGAGTCTTCGGGAGGCGGCGGGTACGGCGATCCGCTGGAGCGCGACCCGGCGCTGGTCGTCCGCGACGTGACGGAGGGGCTGATCAGCCGGGAGAAGGCCGAGACGGTGTACGGGGTCGTGCTCAAGAACCAGAGCGCAGATCCAGAGGAAACCCGGCAGCGCCGGGAGCAGCTCGCAAAGGTCCGCCCGATGATCCGGTTGCGTTGTGAAGAAGGGCTCCCGTATAAGGGGGGGCATCGGGTCTTGAGGCTGAGCCCGCTGGCAGCCGTGAGGCTCGGCGTGAAGGAGGGCGACATCGTGGAGTTGGTGAGCCGGCGCGGCGCGCCCCTGCGCGCGTGGGTCGAGGTGAACACTCGAGCGGGCGACGACGCGTATCTCTCGGTGGATGGGTTTCCCATGCTGGGGGCGGGAGAAGGCGAGCGCGTGGAAATTCGCCTGGTGAGGAGAGCGTGATGACAGAAGCACGCGAGAGGCTTCCCGAGGAGTCCCTCCTGCTGGAGAAAGCCGCCCGTTACCTTCCCGGCGGCGTGCTCGGCACCTACCGCTTCCCGCGCGAGCTGGCGTTCGTGGTCAAGCGCGCCCGGGGCTCGAAGCTCTACGACGCGAGCGGAAGGGAGTACATCGACTATCTCCTGGGCTCGGGCCCCATGATCCTCGGCCACGCGCACCCCGCGGTAGTGGCCGCGGTCGCCGAGCAGCTCGGGAAGGGCACCACCTACTTCCTCGTGAACGAGCCGATCATCCAGCTCGCCGAAGAGCTCTGCCGGGCGGTCCCGTGCGCCGAGAAGGTCCGGTTCACCACGACCGGCTCGGAGGCCACGTTCTTCGCGCTCAGGCTCGCCCGGGCCTATCGAAAGCGCGACACGATCCTCAAGTTCGAGGGCGGATACCACGGCAACCACGACTACTCCCTGATGAGCGCCACGCCCAGGTCCCCCAAGGCGTTCCCCGCCGCCGTACCTGACTCCGCCGGGATCCCTCATGTCCTCGAGGGCGAGGTCCTGATCGCGCCGTACAACGATCTCGCCACCACCGAGGCGCTCCTCGCGGTCTATGCGGACCAGCTCGCCGCGGTGATCGTCGAGCCATTCCAGCGGGTGATCCCGCCCCAGAAAGGGTTCCTCCAGGGGCTCAGAGCGCTCACCCAGCGCTACCAGATTCCCCTGATCTTCGACGAGGTGGTCACCGGCTTCCGCTTCGCCTACGGGGGCGCCCAGGAGTATTACGGGGTCGTTCCCGATCTGGCCGCCTACGGCAAGATCATCGGCGGCGGCTTTCCGCTGGCCGCGGTCTCTGGCCGGGAGGCGATCATGCGAAGCCTGGATCCGAGCCTCGAGGGGACGCCGGACTTCGTGGCTCAGGTGGGAACACTCAACGGAAACCCCGTGGCGGCGGTGGCCGGGCTCGCCACGCTTGCCGAGCTCAGAAAGCCGGGGACCTATCAACGCTTCCATCGGATCGGCGCCACGGTGCGCGACGGGCTCGCCCACCTGGTCAAACGCCGGGGATACCCTGTCCAGGTCATGGGCGAGGCGCCCGTGTTCGACCTCTTCTTCACGGACCGGCCGATCGAGGACTACCGCTCCACCCTCACCAGCGACACCGCGCTCCTCAAGGCCTTCAACCAGGAGTGCCTGAAGCGGGGCGTGCTCAAGGGTTCCCAGAAGTTCTACGTCTCGCTGGCCCACACCGAAACCGACGCGGAACGGACCCTGGAGGCCTTCGCCGGCGCCTTCGAGGCCCTCCCCTGGCGGTAGGTGTGAGCCAACCTTCTTCTTTGTGTTCCAGGCTCTAACCCAAGGAGGGCGAAGAGAAGCGCTTCCTGGATGCTTTGCCATTGGCTGTGCCGCGATGAAGGGAGGACCGGTTCCGAGGCGCTGAGAAGCCGACCCGTCTGTCGGTGCCGGGAGACCTTAGGTTCTCGGCAGCGGATGCCTCCAGCGCAGACCAGGGAATCGGCTGTAATCCCTGTCGGTCGTGATCCACTCGCTGCCAGATTCGATGGCCAGAGCCGCGAGATACGCGTCAGGTACGAGATTGCCTTTGACACTGGCGGTCAGACAAAGCCGATCGAAGATCTCCCAGTGACGCGGTCCTTGCGTCACCTTTACGCAGTTCGGCTGGTCGCGCAGCAGGCTGGCAAACTGGAACGCATGCTCGATGGGGCTCGGGGGGGAAAAGATGCGCGGGTGTGTCACCACTCGTAGAAAAGCGCTGAGGACGAGATCCGACCAGCCGTACGCCTCGTCGCCGTTGATGACCTCCTCCAACCAGCTTCGGTAGGCGGGATGCCCGGGCGCGTCTTCACGGTACGCGTAGACGAGCACATTCGTGTCGATGAGGATCACCGTTCGCGTTCCATGAGCTCGAGGAGAGACGCGGTGTCGTTGAGATCAACGCCAGGGGAGAGCCCGTTCCCGGCGAAGGTCGGGAGCTTCACGCGTCCGGGCTTGGCCCGTTTGTCGCGTCGCGCCAGCATTTCCCTGAGCGCGGTCTCGATCACCGTCGTCAGCGTCTTCCCGGTTCGCGCCGCGAACTGCTTCGCGTCCCTGAGCAGGTGCTCATCGAGCCGAATGGTCGTTCGCATGCATCAAAGCATATCAGCCGTACATTAATATGTCAACTGGGAACGCTAGTCGATTCAGAGCTCCGGACCAGCTTCGGCAGCACTCTCCTTCTTCGCGAGGCTACCGCCAGCGGGTCTCGCCGATTTTCGAACTCGGCAAATCGAGTGGCCGTGGATTGGCAAACAAAGCGTCGGCGCTCAGGTGCTCGTTGAGAAGCCAACTCAACAGGGACATTTAGATAGGAGGCCGTTCAGGAGCGGTAGGATCTCCCTCGTTTCGGCGATTGGTCCAGTCCTGAAGAGCTGCGCGGCGCATCTCGCGCGCCTTAGCACGATGGGCCGCGTAGTCGTCAAGCCGGCACCACTTCAAAAAGTTGTCCAATTCCC
>CAYJUC010000190.1:0-7552 GCA_964372605.1 uncultured bacterium
TGCAGATGATCGCGCCCTTCAGGTTGATGGCCAGCACCTTGTCCCAGGTCTCCTCGGTAGACTTGATGAACGGCTCCACCTTGTCCCAACCGGCGTTGTTCACGAGAATGTGGACGGTCCCCCAACGCTTCACGATCTCGGCCACCGTCCTGTCGATCTCGGCCTTTCGGGTGATGTCGGCCCGGTGGACGTGCCCCTGGCCTCCTTCTTTCTCGATGGCCAGGACCGTCTCCCGCGCGCCGGTTTCGTTGATGTCCACGACGGCAACCCGCGCCCCCTCGCGGGCCAGGGCCAGGGCGATCGCTCGGCCCATGCCGCTGGCGGCACCTGTGACCATGGCGACACGATCTCGGAGTCTCATCGCTTCCCCTCCGGAGGCTGGATGTACGGCGACGGAATCGTCATCCCGCCGTCCACCATGATGGTCTGGCCAACGATCCACTCGGCGTCTTCGGAGCAGAGAAAGGCGATCACGCGGGCGATGTCCTCGGGCGTGCCGATCCTCCTTTTCGGCGTGGACTCGATGATCTGTCGCTCGAAGCTCTCGAAATCGCGCCCGGCGTAGATCCGCGAGGAATCGGTTTCGACGAGCCCGGGGCTCACTCCGTTCACGGTGATCCCGAGGGGGGCCAGCTCCACCGCCAGGTATCGGGTCAGCGTCTCCAGGGCAGCCTTGGCGGAGCCCAGCGCGGCGTAGTTCGGCAGGTACCGGAGCGTCGGAAAGCTGGACACGGTGACGATCTTGCCGCCCCGGCCGGCCATGAGCTTGACGGCCTCCTGGGCCGCCTGGACGAAGCTGAACACGCTGATCTGGTAGGTCCGGGCCAGATGATGGTTCTTGAGATCGAGCATGCTCCGGAACGCCGTCGATGCGGCGTTGGCGACGAAGATGTCGAGGGCGCCGAAGCGCTCGGCCACCTCACGGAACATCCGGCGGATCTCCTCCGGCTGCTCGACGTCGGCCTGAACGCTGGCCCCTCGCCGGCCCAGCGCCAGGACCTGCTCCACCACCTCCTTGGCCGCCGCCTCGCCGCGCTTGTAGTGAACGACGATGTCGGCGCCGCGCTCGGCCAGGAGGAGGGCGGTGGCCCGTCCGATCCCCCGCGAGGCCCCGGTGATCAAGGCGATCTTGTTCGCAAATGGCGTCATAGCCCCCCCTTGAAATGAGGAATGCGGAGTGGGGAATGGGGAATTCCGCGCTCCTCATTCCGCATTTCGCATTCCGCACTTCGCATTAATCCCAACTGCGTTCGTCGACGATCTGCTTCGCCGATTCAGGAATCGTCCCCCGCGGGACGACTTCCACCCGGCCCCGGAGCTTCAGCACCTCGCGGATGGCGGACTCGATCCGGGGGGAGACCGAGGCGTCGGTCCCTTCGGCCAGCTCACACCGGAAGGTGAGATTATCCTGGTGATCCCGGCGGGACACGACGACCTGATAACGGCTCACGCCGGGGACCCGGGCCGCGACCTCGGCGACCTGCCCCGGGTGAACGAACATCCCGCGCACCTTGGTGACCTCGTCGGAGCGCCCCCGCCAGCCCAGCATCCGCTTCGACGTGCGGCCACAGGGGCACTTCGAATCATCGACGATGGTGAGATCGCCGGTGCCGAAGCGGATCATGGGGTAGGTCTCGTGATGAACCGTGGCCACCAGCTCGCCGAGCTGGCCGTTCGGGAGCGGCTCGCCGCTCTCGGGGTCGCAGACCTGGATGATCGCGTCGTCGGTCAGATGCATCCCGGACTTCTCGGGACACTCGTACGCCACCAGCCCGATGTCGGAGGTGCCGAACCCCTGCCGCGTCATGATGCCGTACCGCTCCTCGAACATCCGGCGGAGGGATTCGGGCAACGCCTCCGCCGCCAGATGGGCGACCTGGAACGGCAGGGGCCCGGCTTTCATTTCCTCGACGCGCTCGATGATCGTCATGAGAAAGCTCGGGGTGCCGACGTAGCCCGTGGCTCCCACCGCCTTGGCCACCTGGATCTGGGTCTCGGTGTTCCCGACGCCGGTGGGCACGACCACGCAGCCGAGGAGGCGCAAGGCCTCGTCAAACATCAGTCCGGCCGGAGTCAGGTGGTAGGCAAAGGTGTTGATGACGATGTCGCCGGGTCGAAAGCCGCAGGCATAGAGCGCGACCTCGGAGCCGCGCATCTCCGGGAAGGGTTCGAAGATCGGCCCGGGGGAAACGAAAATGCGGCGGACCTCCGACGTGGGGACCGCGCAGAAGCCCCCGAAGGGCGGGTCGGCCTTCTGGATGTCGGGCATCTGGCTCTTCTTGAGGACCGGGAGCTTCGCGAGCGAATCGAGATCGGAGAGGTCCTCGGGCGTGAGGCCGGCAGCCTCCATCCGGCGGCGGACTCCGGGGGCCTTCTCCCAGGCGTGCCGGACCAGCGTGCCGAGCCATTCCTCCTGGTAGCGCCGGCGGGCCGGCGCCGACATCGTCTCCCTGGCCTTGTCGTAGTAGCCGCGCTTCCGGTCCGGTCCCATTGCCCCTGCCCTCTAGCCCGGAGCGTTCGCGTCCGCACTCGACACCCTCACCCCAACCCTCTCCCTCCGAAGGGAGAGGGAGCTCTTCCGGTTCCCTCGCCCCCAACGGGGGAGAGGGTCAGGGTGAGGGGTGTCAGACGCGCTGAGCAAATTCATGAGTAATGCGTACTAGCCGAACGCCTCAGCGAGCCGCCCGAGATGCCACTGCATGTCCATCTCGCTGAAGAGGACGCGAGCCCGGGCCACGCACTCCTCGGCCTTCCCCGCCTCGCCCTTCACCTTGAGCAGGCGGGCGTAGCCGACATAGCTCCGGGCGAGCTGCGGCTTCATGCCTTTTTCCTCCTGGAGTCGCATGGCCCGCTGGATATGCTCCTCCGCCTCGGCCACCCTCGAGGGGTCTTTCTGGCAGAGCGCTTCGCCGTAGCAGCGGGAAGCGAGGCTCTCCCCGTAGGCGTCGCTCCCCGCCACCGCCAGGGAAAGCGCGCGGGAGGCGGAGTCAAACGCCGCCTCAAAATCTCGCTGGGCCAGATAGGAGCCGCTGAGCCACGAGACGACCCAGGCCAGGAGATACGTGGTGCCAAGCTGTCCGGCCAGCCTGATCCCCTCCTGGATCGTCTCGATCCCCCGCTGGGCCTCACCCAGCCTGTAGAGCCCATGCCCCAGGAGGCCGGTCATAAAATAGACGCGAAACGGATCCGGGATGCGCCGGGCGATCAGGAGCCCCGCTCGACAGTCGTCGACCAGCTTGCCCCACTCGCCCTTCAGCTCGTACACGGTCGCCCGATAGGTGTACCCCGCCGCCTCGGCCGGCAGGTTCTGGATCTCCCGGGCGATCTGCAGTCCTTGCTCGCTGAACTTGATGGCCTGCTCGAACTCGCCGGTGGACCCCAGCGCCACGGCCAGGAAGCCGCTGGCTGTGGCGAGCTCGCTCCGGTTCCCCTGCCGCTCCAGGAGCTCAACAGAGCGCTGCATCATCGCGCTTCCCTTCACGTACTCCCCGCTCGCCGTGTAGATGCGGCCGATCAGGTTGACCGGCCATACGATGAGCGCGTCGTCCTGCAACGACTCCGCCACCGTCAGGCTCTGTTCCGCAAACTCGACAGCGTCTTTCAGCTTCCCCCTCACATAGTGGGTTCGGGCGATCCAGTAGAGGGCCCGCGCGGTCCGCCGCTGGTCGCCGAGGTCGCCGGCCAGGGCCCGCGCGACTTCCAAGTTAGCCAGGTCCTGCTCGAAGTGCTCGCGGGTCAGCGCGACGCCGGCGAGCCGCAGGGTGGCGTCGATCTCGGCGCGCTGCCTCCTGGGAGACGGAGGGAGGGCCCGGGCCAGGGTGAGGGCCTGCTCGTAATAGGTCCGCGCCTCGGCATTGGCGTACAGCCGCGCGGCCCTGTCGCCGGCAACGAGGGCGTACTCGATGGCCTTCACCTGGTTCTCGCTCCGGGCATAGTGGTAGGCGAGAATCGCGGCCTGATCGTCCAGCCTATCCGCGTAGAGATCCTCGATGGCGAGGGCGATTGCCCCATGTAGATCCTTCCGCCGCTGGAGCAGCAGGCTCTGGTACGCCACGTCCTGGGTGACGGCGTGCTTGAAGATATACTCGAGCTCCGGGAAGAAGCGCTTCTCGTGGATCAGCTCCAGGTGCTTCAGAGTGTCCAGGGAGCGCTCGACCTCTTCGGCCATCTCGGAGATCCGCGTGAGCAGGCGGAGGCCGAACTCCCGGCCGATGACCGAGGCGGTCTGGACGATGCGCTTGACCGGTTCTTCCAGCCTGTCGATCCGGGCCCGGATGATGTCCTGGATGGTCGCGGGCAGCTCCACCAGTCCGCCGCGCGCCCAGTGGACTCCGCCGTTCCTCCGGACGAGGACTTCCCGTTCCTGGAGCGACCGCGTCACCTCTTCGATGAACAGGGAGTTCCCTTCCGCTTTCTCCCAGATGATCCTGAGCAGGTCGGGCGGGAGGTCGTGGCTCCCCAGGATCGCCGTCACCATCGACTCGGTCTCCTCCCGGGTCAGGAGGTCGAGGGCGATCTGGGTGGAGTAGGTCTTGTCCGCCCAGCGCGCGGCATAGCCGGGGCGATAGCTGGTGAGTAAGAGCATCGGCAGGCCGGCCAGGCTCTCGACGACAAAGGCGAGGCAATCCTCCGAAGTCTTGTCGATCCAGTGGAGGTCTTCGAGGATCACGACGTGGGGCCGGCGCTGGCTCCCCGTCACCATCAGCGCGCGAATCGCCTCGAAGGTCTTCTGCCGCTTGTCTTTGGGATCGAGTTTCTTGAGCGCGCCGTCCTCGCCCGGGAGGGCGAACAGCTCGCCCAGAAACGGGAGAATCCCCTCGAGGGTGGAGTCCAGCCGGCGGACGCCCTCCCGGAGCTTCTCCTGGATCTGAAGCGGGTTGTCCTCCTCCTCGATCTGAAAATTCGCCCGGAGAATATCCAGGATGGACAGATAGGGCGTGGTCTGGCCGTACGCCACGCAATGGCCTTCGAGCCAGGTCAGCGGCGCCCCGGCCAGGGATTTGCGGAACTCGTAGACGAGGCGCGACTTCCCCACCCCCGGCTCCCCCACGATCCCCACCACCTGACCGCGCCCGGCCCTGGCTCGCTCGAGGCACCTCTGAAGGAGGTCCAGCTCCTGCTGGCGTCCCACCAGGGAGGTCAGGCCGCGCTCGGCGCTGACCTCCAGGCGGGTTCGTCCCCGCTGGCGGCCGGTCACCTTGAAGACCGAGACCGGCTCGCTCCGCCCTTTGACCTGCACCGGCCCCATGGCCTCGCTTCGGATGTATCCCTCCGCCAGGCGGTGGGTGGCCTCCGTGATCAGAATCGTTCCGGGCTCGGCCGAGGACTGCATACGGGCCGCCAGGTTGGTGGTGTCGCCAACGGCGGTGTAGTCCATCCGAAGGTCGTCGCCGATCCGGCCCACGACGACGAGGCCGGTGTGGAGCCCCTGGCGGAGCCGGATCTCCGGGCCGCGCTCGCGTTTGAGCTGCAGGCTGTAGCCGCTGATCGTTTCCTGGATTGCCAGCGCGGCCCGGACGGCTCGAACGGCATGGTCCTCCAGCGCCACGGGCGCTCCGAAGAGCGCCATCAGGCCATCCCCCAGGAACTGGTTCACGGTCCCCTCGTAGCGGTGGACCGCTTCGGCCATGAGCCGGAGGGCCCGGTCCATGAGCTGATGCATCGCCTCGGGATCCAACCGCTCAGCCAGTCCGGTGGACCCCACGATGTCGCAGAAGAGGACGGTGACCTGTTTGCGCTCCCCTTCCAGCGCGCTCCGGGAGGTGAGGATCTTCTCGGCGAGGTGCTTTGGGGTGTACTGCCGAGGCGACTGGACGAGCGGATCGGACGGGGGCGCCGGCGCTCCGCCGGTCAGCCGGTGGCCGCACTTTCTGCAGAACTTGGCCTCGGGCCGAAGCGTCTGGCCGCACTGCGGGCAGGCGATCTCCAGAGAGGCCCCGCACTCCTCGCAGAAGAGCGCGTCGGCCTGGTTAGAATGGCCGCACTGGCCGCAGCGCATCGACTCACCCCCGGGCCATCATACCCGACTCTCGGACGCTCACGGTTTCTCCACGATGTCCTTCTTCATGGGGCCCAGGAGCGCCAGCAGCTCGTTTTTCTCCTCCGCCGGAACCTTGAACTTGTCCAGGCTCGCCACCAGATGCTTGACCACGGTGTCGAACTCGGCGTTAGTGATCCCCATCCCGACGTGGGCCGCCTTCATGTCTTTGCCGACGTAACTGCACGGTCCGCCGGCGGCCTCGCAAACCAGCTCGGTGAGATAGGCCTTGAGCGTTCCCACGGCCTGCATTTCCGCGAGCGGCAGCGGCACGCCCCGGGCGATGAACGCCTTGGTCCGCGGCGAGTTCTTGAAATCAAAGCGGGCCTTGATGGCGGGGTCCGCGGCGACCCGGGCGACAAAGTCGTCCACGAGCATATGGATCGCCTCTTTCCCGCCGAGCCGGTCGTAGAGCGTGGGCTTCTCCGCCATCATGGTCGCGCACCCGGTCATCACCAGCGCGCCAAGCGCCAGCAGAACCAGCCGAACTCCTCGCACGTGATTCATGAGATTCCCTCCTTTTTGAATGCGAAATGGCGAATGTAGAATGCGGAATCCCCCATTCCGCACTCCCCACTCCCCATTCCGCATTCCGCACTCCCCATTCCCCATTTCATCTCAGCCAGCGCTTGCGGCGGCGATAGTGTTTGATGTCGCGATAGCTCTTGCGCGCGCCCACCTCCGTGAGCCCGAGATAGAACTCCTTCACGTCCGCGTTCTCACGGAGGCTGGCGGCGGGCCCGTCCAGGACGATGCGCCCGTTCTCCATCACGTAGCCGTGACGCGCGATCGTGAGGGCCATCGCCGCGTTCTGCTCCACCAGCAGCACGGTGACTTTTTCCTCGCGGTTCAGCCGCTCTATGATCTCGAAGATCTCCTCCACGAGCATCGGAGCGAGGCCCAGCGACGGCTCGTCGAGGAGCACGAGCATGGGGCGGGCCATCAGGGCGCGGCCGATTGCCAGCATCTGCTGCTCGCCGCCCGAGAGGTACCCCGCCGTGAGCTGCCGGCGCTCGGCGAGCTTGGGAAAGTACGCGTAGACCAGCTCCAAGTCCTTCCTGATGGCCTCGGTATCGCGCCGGGTGTGGGCCCCCGACAGGAGGTTCTCCTCCGTGGTCAGGTGCTCGAACACCCGGCGCCCCTCCATGACCAGCGAGATTCCCCGGCGCACGATCTCCTCGGGACCGCGGTGGTCGATGCGCTCGCCCTTGAACTCCACCGAGCCCTTGGTCACCTCTCCCCGCTCGGGCTTGAGGAGACCGGAGATGGCCTTGAGCGTGGTGCTCTTCCCCGCGCCGTTGGACCCCAGAAGGGCCACGATCTCCTGCTCGGGCACCTGGAGCGACACCCCTTTCAGGACCAGGATGACGCGGTCGTACACCACCTCGACGTTGTTGAGCGTGAGCATCTCGGCAGTCGGCGGTCAGCCGGTTATTGCTTCTTGGCCGCCTCCTTCACCATGGCCCACACCTCTTCGTTGTAGCCGCGGATCCAGTCGGTGACCGGCACCCACTC
>CAYJUC010000191.1:0-7522 GCA_964372605.1 uncultured bacterium
GGGCCATCAAGTTGGGCTCGGCGGGGTTTCCCGCTCCCTCGATCAGCACGAGGTCCACAGTTCGGGCGAGGGTCTCGTAGCTTTCGACCACAGCAGACCAGAGGGTCTTATTCATCGCGTAGTAGTCCTTGGCCGAGTAAAACCCCAGCACCTTCCCCCGGAGGATGACCTGGCTCCCCTCGTGGGACTGGGGCTTCAGCAGGATCGGGTTCATCAGGACGCAGGGGTCGAGCCCGGCCGCTTCAGCCTGCATGGCCTGGGCCCACCCCATCTCGCCACCGTCCCGGGTCACGTAGGCGTTGAGCGCCATGTTCTGCGACTTGAACGGAACGACCCGGAGCCCTTCCTGACGGAGGAGACGGCAGAGCCCGGCCACGAGGAGACTCTTCCCGGCGTGGGAAGCCGTCCCCTGGATCATCAGCGCGCGCGCCCGGCTCGTTTTCATCATCTCCAGAGGAGCGCCGCCGCGAGTGAGCCGGCGACGAAGAGCCCGCTGGCCGCCGTCGTCACGCGAACGGCGCGGTCGATAGCGCCGATGTCGGGAAGCGCGTCTGCGCCGAGCTGCCCTCCGAGCTGATAGGCGCCGGGCTTCTCCAGGCCGATCCCCAGAGCCCCGGCCATAGCAGCCATGGTCCAGCCGGCGTTGGGACTTCTCGTCAGGCCTCGGTCCCGCAACATCACCTGCCACGCCAGCCGCCCCGACTCTCCAGCAATCCACGCGCCGAGGACGATGCCGAGAGCGGCCAGACGGGCTGGAATCCAGTTGAGCAGGTCGTCGAGGCGGGCCGCGGCCTTGCCCAGGTACTCCAGCTCCCCCTGACGGTAGCCGAGCATCGCGTCGGCGGTGTTGATCACCCGATAGGCCCAGGCCCCCGGAAGGCCGGCAACGAGAAAAAAACAGATGGGCGCCACGACGCTGTCTGTAAGGTTCTCGGCCACCGACTCCACCGTGGCCGAGGCGATTTGATGCGGTGAAAGGTAATGAGTCGGGCGACCCACCAGGTGCCAGCCCACCAGAGCCCTCGCCCGATCGATCTGCCCGCCGGCCAGGACCTGACGCACCTCCCGGGCCGCCCTGAGCAAGCCTCTCAAGGAGAACGCACACTTGAGGAGCCAGGCCTGGAGGAGTAATCCGGCCCAACCCAGAAGTGCGAAGGAGCGAGGGAGAATCACTACAAGGGCGAGCGTCAGAGTCAGGGCGACAAAGAGGAGGAGGGCGCCGGCCGCCAGAAGCCCGATTCGCCCTGACCGAGGCGCATGCCGCGCCCCCCAGGCCAGAAAGCTGCCCACCCACGCCACTGGATGCCAGCGGTTCGGCGGCTCCCCGAAGAGGAGGTCCAACGCCACCGCCAACCCGAGGATGAAGCAGGCCTCCATCTCATTCCACATTTTCATTCCACATTCCGCGCTCCGAATTCCGCATCAGAACTCGATCCCCTTCTGCGCGGTGATCCCCTGCTCCCTGAACGGATGCTTGACGAGCTTCATCTCCGTCACCAGGTCCGCCAGCTCCACGACCTTCGGGTGGGCGTTCCGCCCCGTGAGGATCACATGGAGGTCGGTCGGCTTCTGCCTGAGCGTCTCCACCACCTGGTCCACGTCGAGGTAGCCGTAATGGATCGCAATGTTGATCTCGTCCAGGATCACGAGCTGATACTCACCCCCCAGGATCTTCTCCTTGAAGAGCGCCCATGCCTCCTGGGCCTTCTGGGTGTCGCGCTCCCGGCTCTTCGTCTCCCACGTGAACCCTTCCCCCATGGGACAGATGGTGAGCCACTCCTTGAGCCGATCGGCGGTCACCAGCTCGCCGTACTGGCGGCTCCCCTTGATGAACTGGCCGACGAAGACCTTGAAGTCGTGGCCCACCGCCCTCAACGCCATCCCCAAGGCGGCCGTGGTCTTCCCCTTGCCGTCCCCGGTGTGGACGATGATGAGCCCCTTTTTCCGACGCTCCCTGACAATCTTCTTGTCAGGCATCATCTCCCGCCCGGCCTTCGGCCCCCCGGCATCGGAGCGCGTCGGGATAATCGGCTGTTTCGAGCGCCGGCTCTGCCGGCGCAATTAACTCGGGCCTCGCGCGGCGGGTGGCCTGCCTCACGGCATGGCCGAGAACCCGCCACGCTCGAACTGCATCTGGGGGAGGCCTCGGAGGGGGCCATCGAGGCCCCCTTCGACGTTCTAGGAGCCAAGGAAATGCTCCAGCGCGCCGAGCAAGATCTGGTTCTCTTCCGGGCCGCGGACCGCGACCCTGAAAAACCGCCAGCCCAGACCGGGGAACGACGAGCAGTCGCGGATGGCAATCCCTCCCCTGAGGAGGGCCGACCTGAGGGCGGGAGCGGACCAGCTCGTGTCCAACAACTTCACCAGAAGATAATTGGCGGTGCCGGGGAAGACCTGGAGCGTCCCGAACTTCTGGAGCCCTGTGACCAGCGCCTCCCGCCAGCTCGGGATCAGCGAGCGCGATGTTTCCTGATACCCCCGATCCTCGAGGGCGGCCACTCCCGCGGCCTCGGCCAGCCCGTTGACACTCCAGGGCTCCTTCCAGGGAAGGAGCCGGCCGAGCAGCTCGGGCGAAGCCAGCGCATAGCCGATGCGGAGTCCGGGAAGGGCGAAGAACTTGGTCAGCGAGCGGAGGAGGAGAAGCCAGGGAAACCGGTCGAGAGAATGCTTGAGCGAGGCGTCCTCCACGAAGTCGACGAATGCCTCATCCACGACCAGCACCGCCCCGGCCTCATGGGCAGCCGTCGCCAAGCCTTGAAGATCGCCGGCCGGGATCAGGCTGCCAGTCGGATTTCCGGGGTTCGCCAGGATGACCAGCTCACGTTCTGCCAGCTTCGAGATGAACGCGGAGAGGCCGGGGAGAAAATCCTCGGCTTCGGCGAGGATCAGGCGCTCGACCCTGCATCCTGCCAACTCCAGGGCTGCCTCGTACTCGCTGAAGGCCGGGTGGAGGATCAGAGCCCGGCGGGGCGCGAGCGCCCGAGCCAGGAGATAAATCAGCTCAGTGGAGCCGTTGCCGACCAGCACGCAGTCGGACGAAAGACGGTGATACCTCGCCAGCGCGGACTGGAGGAGGACGGCCTCGGGGTCCGGGTAGTGGATCAGTCGTGGAATCGCGCTCTTGATGGCCGCCTCCACCCTGGGGGAGAGACCCAGCGGGTTGATGCTGGCGCTGAAGTCGAGAATTCGGCCCTCGGGGATCCCGGCGGATCGAGCCAGGGCGCGGAGGTTCCCCCCGTGGTCGTGCCTCACCGCCTGTTCTCCGTGTTCGGCTCGAAGTCGAGGCAGAAATCCCCCCCCTCCTCCCACTCCACCCCGTCGATGATCGCTCCCGCGGGAGTGTCGGGATGGGCGCAGCGGTTCGCGGCGGCCGGGAGGCGCAGCTCGAGACAGTAGCGGCAGTCCGGGCAGCGCCAGTACTCGAACCCGTGGGCCCCCGCGACCGGCGCCAGGCTTCGAGCCGCATTGCCGTTCTCGGGGGAGTAGAAGTTGAAGCTCAGAGCTGTCATGCCGGCTTCTCGATAGTGGCGATGGCAACCGTCACTGCCGGTGACTTCTGCTTTGGGAGAACCAGCCGGGTTCCGCCCGCGCTCGCCAGCGCGAGGGTCTCGCACGCGCTGGTCGATCCGGTCGTGGCCGAGCCCGCTTCCAGCTCGCCGGGCAGGTAGAACTCCACCGGCAGCCCAAGCGCCGTCACTGCCTCCCGGAGTCCCGTCTCGTCGGAGGCTTTGGCGGCGGCGGCAAGATTCCTCACCCGGGTGACGTCTAGCTTCGCCAGCGCGAGCGCTTCTTCGATGGCGGCGGTCACCTCCCCGGCCGTGACGCCGGCGTGAAGCGCCACTCCGACCACGGCGTCGCCCGGACGCATGCGGTTTTGGACGCGCGCCTGCCGCTCCCTCACCGGCACGCGGATCTGCCCAGGCGTGAAGAAGACCTCCTTGCGGACGGACGCGGGCGGCACGCCGGCCGCCACGAGAAGCTCTTCGGCATCGGCGATCATCGCCCCGTTGCCGGCCAGGTAGTAGAGCGAGTCCGGCTGGAGTTCGCTCCGGAGCAGGTCGGTGACACGCCCGCGGCACCCGGTCCAGGCCGGCCCAGGCTGGGAGAGCGCGATCGTGTAGGAGAAGTTCGGGTGGGCGCGGGCAAGGTCCTGAAGCCGCGGGAGACCGTGCACGTCGCTCTCGCGGCGAAGCCCCCAGAGGAGGCGCACGCGCCCGGGTTCGTCCCGCGCGAGGTGGTCTTCGACAATCGCGCCGGTGCACGAGATGCCCGTGCCCGTCGCAACGAGCGTGAGATCGCGGGGCCGATCCTCCACCACGAACTTCCCCCACGGCCCGGTGAAGGAGACCTCCGTGCCGGGCGTGACCGCGTGGACGAATTCGGAAGCAGGCCGTCCGGGGATCAGGCGGACGCAGAGCCCGAACTCGGGATCCTCGGCGGGCTGCGTGGCGACGGAGTACGCGCGCTTGACCACGCTGCCGTCATTGGCCCGCGCGTGGAGCAGGATGTACTGCCCCGCGCGGTGTCCGAGCCGATCCGAGTCCAGAAGGCGCAGGTGAACACGCCGGACGCCAGGCGCCACAAGCGCCCCACCGATCACGACGGCGCGGCGTGGTGTGCTCACGGGCGCGCTTCCCACCCAGCCGTCACCACACCGTCGGGGACCGGCGGCTCGGGACCGATGCCGCCTCCTGTCCAGGAAAACGACCTGGCGCCGAGGGACGGGGGTAGTGGACAGCCGGGGTCGGCGATGACCCCACGGGCGAAGTCGAGCAGGGCGGCGAAGAGCTCCGGGGAATTGATGCGCCGGAACCAGAGCGGCCGGTCGTGGAGATAGAGGAAGACCACGTTGGCCTCACTGCACGGCCCGAGGCAGTCGGTGAACGCCAGCCGCACTCGTCCGGCAAGGCCGGACAGCTTGTAGGCCCGCCGCGCGGCCGACCTCAAGATTCGCGCCGGCGCCAGCGCCCCGCCTCGGTCAGGGTGGCCGCAGCAGCAGCCGATGCACGCAAACACCAGGCCCAGATCAGCCATGGAGGCGCGCTCGCAAAGGGGCTCTCTCGACCCTCATGCGGACAGGTAGCGCCGGCGAAGGTCTTCCCAGAGCGCCGTCTTCTCCCACTCTGGTTCTTTCAGCCGCTGGAAGTTCTCGTCATAGTAAGGGTTAGGGAACAGAACCGTAATCATCTGCTCCCCCCGCCCATTCCAGAGACGCAGGCCCCAGCTCACGGGCGAGCAGGAGCCCCCGAGCGCGCGGAAAAACGCGGCCCGTGAGACGCGCCGGATGCGCGCGAGGTCCGCGCTCTTTGTGCCTCGGTGATCGTTCACGCACAAGTGAAAGTGCCAGGGACCCGTATCGACGGTCAGGTACCCATCGAGCATGGTGACCTTCGGAGCGGCGGTGAAGCGAATCTCGAAGGCCGCTCCCTGGATAAGCGGCCCCGCGGTGATCACCGCCCAGCGATCGGCGAACAGCTCGAGTAGTAGCCGCTCGACTCGATCACCGGCTACCGGGATCTCGTAGTATTCGGTGGCCGTCCCATCCGCCTCGCGCTCGATGATCGCCGTGTTCGTGTCAGACATCGCCTGCGCTCCTCGTTGCCTGTCGCGCCTGCGTGGCCTCGGTCATCGTCATTTCTCCAGTCGGAACTGAACCGGGACGTGCACATCCATTTCGACGGGACGGCCATCGCGGCGCGCCGGATGGAAGGTCCATCGCTTGACCGCGGCGCGGGCGGCTTCGTCAAGAGCCTCAGCGCCGGAGGATTGGACGACACGCACATCGCTCACGCGCCCCCCCTCGCTGACGCGCGCGGAAAGGAGGACCGTCCCTTGCTCCCCCAGCAGCCGAGACCGCCAGGGATAGACCGGTTTGACGTTGTCATTGTAGCGAGGAATGGCAAGCGTCGATGGTGCGCTCCGAGGGAGGGCTGCCAAAACGCTACCGTCCTGGTCGCGGGACGCAGGGCCGTCGCCGTCCGATCTGGCGCCAGAACTCCTGCCTCCGTCCTGAGAAGAACCTGCGGCAGAGGACGACCCGATCAACGGAGCACCTGGGGTGTTTCCATCTCGCCCGGGCCAGGCCCCGGCGAGGCTTTGAGCGGCCTTGGCTGTGGACGCGCCTGATGGATCGAGCTGCGGCGGTTCCAGTGAGGCCGTTTCGACGCGCCCCATTGGTGGTGATCCCTGAGAATCGGCGCTTTCGGGCACCGACGGCGGCGGCGCGGTGAGACGCCGGAGATCCTCAGCGAGCGCGGGCCGGCGCTCGGTTTCGCGCGACGACCGGGGCTCAATGGCCGGGGTGCTCTCGCCAGGCGCACTCGCGGGCCATCGCCGAACTGCTGCCGTGTTCTTTTTCTCTGTGACCCGTCGCTGCCCAGACGCGGGATGCTCGGCGGCGCGCCCGGCGGTGGCCGCCTCGGGCAGGACCACGTAGAGCGCGCGCGGCGGAGTGATGGCCGCCGGAGCGGAGACAGCCTTCAGAGCGACCATTGCCCCATACGCGGCGGCGTGAAGGAGAACTGAGGCGCCGATGGCGAGTCTCGGCCGCTCCATGTCTAATACCGAGCCTCGATGCCCGTGAGGAACGACAACCGGGCCGTCGAGAAGCCGAAGACCTCCTCGTACGTTTCGTTTAAGAGATTTTGAACCCGGGTTTTCCAGACGATATTCTTCAGCCCCGCGACACCCTTGAAGAGCACATAGGCGAGCGAGAGGTCGAGCTTGTTATAGCCCTCCAGCGTCACCCGGGGGCTGCCGCCCTTGCTGAAGTCCCGGTCGATGGAGTCTCCCTTCACGAAGAGTGTGGCGGCGGTGGCCAGCCGGTCGCGGTCGTACGCGAACGAGATGCTCCCCGAGTGCTTCGGCCGCCTCAGGAGCGGCTCGCCGCGCACGAACGCTGTTCCGCCGACGCCGGCGGTGGATATGGCCTCCGTATCGAGGAGCGTATAGCCGACTTTGGCGCTCCACCCCTCGATCGGCCGCAGCGTGAAGACGGTCTCGATCCCCTGGGTCTTCGCCTTCTGGATGTTTTTGAACCCCTCAGCGAAGCTCACGAAGGAGATGAGGTCCTCGAAGCGGTTGTTGAAGTAGGTGGCGCCGATCTCGAAGCGCCGGCCAAAGAGCGGCTGATCCATCCCCGCCTCCCAGCTCCGGGACTTCTCCGACTTGATGTCTGGATTACCGGGAAACGTGGCTCCGCCGAACTGGGCGCTGAAGCTCGGTTCCTTGATGCCGGTTCCCCAGGCGCCCCTGAGCCGGGTTTGGGTCCTCGGCATCACGACCGCCAGGGAGACGCGGGGGGTCAGCTCCTCGCCGAAGACGCTGCTCGAGTCGTAGCGCGCGCCGCCGGTGAGGAAGACGTGGTCGAGCCACCCAAGCTGGAGCTGGCTGTAGGCGGCGTGGCTCTCACGCTCGACGTTCGTGCGCCTGGTCGTGACCGGACGGTTCCGCTGGGTGAAGTTCTGGTGCTCGTAGCTCGAGCCGAACACCAGGAGTGGCGTGACCCCCCATACAACCGGCG
>CAYJUC010000192.1:0-7494 GCA_964372605.1 uncultured bacterium
CTCGCTGATGGCCACCGTTCTCAGGCTCCGAGAGATCCGGAAGGTCTGGCGCATCGAGCGAACCGGCGAAGAGATGGTGGCGCTCGACGGGATCAGCCTGGACGTCGAGCAGGGCGAGTTCCTGGTCATCGTGGGGCCCTCGGGCTGCGGCAAGTCCACCCTGCTCCAGATCGTCGCGGGGCTCGAGCAGCCGACCAGCGGCGCGATCGAGGTCACCGCCTCCAACAGCCACCAGAAGCTCACGGGGATGGTCTTCCAGGAATACGCCCTCTTCCCCTGGCGGACGGTTCTGGAGAACATCGTCTTTGGGCCCGAGGTCCGTGGAGTCCCCAGGGATCAGCGGGAAGCGCGGGCGCAGGCGCTGATCGACCTGGTGCATCTCAAAGGGTTCGAGCATCGCTACCCCCACGAGCTGTCGGGCGGCATGCGCCAGCGGGTGGCCCTGGCGCGGGCCCTGGCCAACGACCCCCAGGTTTTGCTGTTCGACGAGCCGCTCGCCTCCCTGGACGCCCAGACCCGGAAGGTGCTACAAGTCGAGCTGGTTCGCATCTGGCAGGAGACCAAACGGACGTTCATCTACGTCACCCACGGCCTGGAAGAGGCGGTCCTCCTCGGTGACCGGGTGGTGCTCTTCACCGCCCGCCCCGGGCGGATCAAAGAGGTGGTCCCGGTCACGCTCTCGCGGCCCCGGAGCATCACGGGACGAAGGGAAGCCGAGCTGCTGGATTACCTGTCTGAACAGATCCGCGAAGAGGTAGAGCGCTCGCTTCAGGCCGAAGGCCTCACCTGAGTGAGTAGGCCCCCTCACCCTGACCCTCTCCCCCCTGGGGCGAGGGAACCAAAAGGGCTCCCTCGCCCTCCTGAGGGAGAGGGCCGGGGTGAGGGTGCTTGAGGAGACACGGTATGTGGAGACGGTATCGGCTGCTGCGCTTCGTTTCTCCCATCGCTTTTCTCCTGCTCTGGGATGGTGTGGTTCGGCTTGGCCACATCAACCAGCTTTTCGTCCCCTCGCCCGCGGCGGTCCTCCAGGCCACAGTGAACATGACCCTGGACGGCCGCCTCCCGTGGGCCGTCGCCGTCAGCCTGAACCGGGTGGTTCAGGGGTTCGCCTACGGCTCGCTTATCGGAATCGCTCTCGGCCTTCTGGTCGGCTGGTTTCGCGCCGTGGAAGACGCGGTGGACCCGCTGGTGGCGGCGATCTACCCGATCCCGAAGTCGGCGCTCCTGCCGCTCTTCATGCTCTGGTTCGGCCTCGGCGACACCTCCAAGATCGTGACGATCCTGACGGGCGTCCTCTTCCTGGTGCTGATTAACACTGTGACAGGCGTGAAAGCCATCGACCCCGTGCTCATCAAGGCGGCCCGCGACCTGGGGGCGAGCCAGAGCCAGATCTTCGCCAAGGTGGTGGTGCCGGGCGCCCTGCCGAATATCTTCACGGGGCTCAGGCTCGGCGCCGGGGTCGCGCTGATTCTGGTCTTCGTCACAGAGCTGGAGGCGACGCGGGCCGGGCTCGGCTTCCTCCTCTGGGAGTCCTACCAGCTCATGCTGGTCCAGCAGGTCTTCGCCTGCACCGTCGCCTTCGGGATCCTCGGGATCTTGAGCACGTGGCTGCTCCAGTGGTTCGAGCGCCTGGTCTGCCCCTGGCGCCGCGTGTAGTCTCTCGGAGGGGGGCTGCACCCCCCTTCCGAAGCCTCCCCCCGATGCTGTTCGAGCGTGGCGGGTTCCGCCATGCCGTGAGGCAGGCCACCCGCCGCGCGAGGCCCGAGTAGATTGCGCGGGCGAAGCCCGCGCTCGAACCGTGGAGCCGACGAGGAGATGTGACATCGTCGTTAGGTCGTGACCGGGTGGACAAGCGCGTTTGCGCGCGCCCCGGGGTCGTGGTAGCGTTTCCCCAACGGCCACGAAGCACGTTCCGCGGGGGAGGACAACATGAAAAAAGTCCGCGAGATCATGCGGCCTTACTTCCTTTTCGTGGTTCAGCGCAACGAGACGGTGGCCGAGGCGGTGCGCCTGATGTCGAGCAACAACGTCGGCATCGTGAATGTTCTCGAAGGCGAGCGGCTGGTCGGGGTATTCTCGGAGCGTGACGTCGTGCAGCGGGTGGTAGATCGCGGGCTCGACCCTGCGCTGACGGTGGTCGGGGATGTGATGACTACCGAGATCGTCGTCGCGGACGCCGACGAGGACTACCAGTCCGCAATGGGCAAGATGGACCAGGCGAATATCCGACATCTGCCCGTGGTGAGCGAGGGGCGCCTCCTGTCCATGATCTCGATCCGCGACCTCATGCGGGTGGAGCTCCAGGACAAGGGGGAGGAGATCCGCTACCTGCGGGAGTATCTGTATCAGGTTCCCCCCAACATGGCCCGAACCACGGGCCGGTCATAGTCTCTACTTCAATTCCATGAGCGCTGCAAGAGCCGAGGGGCGTGAGCGCCTGGTCTGCCCCTGGCGCCGGACGTAGGCGCGGATGACTGCGCGGGTGGCGGTGATCACCGGCGGTGCGCGCGGCATCGGGCGGGCCATCGCACTGGCGCTGGCGGAGCAGGGCTGGTCGGTGGCTATCTGCTACCGGAAGAGCCAGCCGGAGGCGGAGGAGACCGATGCGGCCATCCGGGCGCAAGGCGTCCGGGGCCTGGCGGTCCAGTGCGATGTCTCAGACCCCAAGGCCGCCGAAGGGTTCGTGCGGCGGGTGGAGGCGGAATGGGACCGGATCGATGCCCTGATCAACTGCGCGGGTCCCTACCACCGCGTGAATCTGCTTGAGGAGACCGTGGAGGGGTGGCACGAGATGTTCGCCAACAACCTCCACCCGGTCTTCTACCTGAGCCGCGCCGTCGCCCCCGGCATGAAGGCCCGCCACTGGGGGCGCATCGTGACCTTCAGCATGGCCAACGCGGACCAGATGATCGCCCAGCCCGAGCTCACGGCCCACTACATCGCCAAGGCCGGTCTCCTGATCCTCACCCGGTCGCTGGCCCGCATCCTGGCCCCCCACGGCATCACGGTCAACGCCATTTCCCCCGGGTTCATCAACTCGGGGAGCGCCCCCGCCGAGGAGCTGGCCCAGATGGCGAAGCGGATCCCCGCCGGATATATCGGGGAGACCGAGGACGCCGTCAGGGTGACCCGCTTCCTCCTCTCCGACGAGGCCCGCTACGTCACCGGCGCCAACATTCACCTGAGCGGGGGGTGGGGAATCTGAAGTGACGGAGGGAGGACAGCCGCTTCATCCCATCTTGCGCACCCGCCAGCATTCAGAGCCAGCGACGTCCCGGACTCATGGGTATGGGGTCGGCGGTGGAGGTGGCGGGGGCGGAGGCGGCGGGCTCGGGATCCATACCCACAGGTAGGGCATGGTAAGGCCGTCGCCGCGGAGCTCGTAGCGGCCGTGCGGGTATTGCACCACTGCGGGGTATACCGGGGGGCGCGGCGCTGGCTGCACCACTACCACCTCCGTTTGCGGGAGCGCGTACACTGGCCGCTCAACGATCACCTGCCGGTACGCGGCGTGACCCGGCCTGGGACGGAGCAGTGGGCTCACCAGTTGATTGAAGACCGCGAAGGACGCCAGCCCGAGGGCGACGTTGGTGCTGGTACCGGCATACGCGACCGGGGCTGTGGCCCCTACCATCAGGATGACTGACACGACGAGGGCGATGATCCGGCGCATGCTCGTTTCCTCCTTTCCCCGATTGACGGTCCCGTGCGCCTACTGCACGCCTTCCAACAGCTTCCGTTCCTCTTTGCGCAACGCCCTGAGCCCATCCTTCAACTGCGACGCCTTCGCCAGCTGCTCCGGGGTCAGCAGTGCCCGCACCTCCAGCGAAACCTTCAGACTTTCCTGGAGCATTTGCTGCCGGACCTGGGCGATCCGCTGGAGCTGAGGCGCCAGATCCTCCGGCTGAACGGTGCCTGGCGCGAAGAGCTTGTCGGCGATCTCCTCCTGAGTCGCCCGCAGCTGTTCCCAGTAGGCCCGGGACGCTGGGCGATGGGCCTTGAGAATCTCTCTTAGCTGGCTCTCCTGTTCGGGGGTGAGGTTCGCGCCCCGGAGCACCATGGGCAACATCATCCCCGGGCCTGGCCCGCCCATTGGTCCGCGCCCCGTCTCTCCTCGATGCTGTCCGTAAACCGGGACAGCCGCGACAATCACCGCCAATCCCCCGACCCATACCATGCGCCACAGATTCTTCATGGATCTCTCCTCCTTTCTGGCTCGCTCTGTTATGCGTCACCCGCGGCCAGGTCCACGAGATCATCTTGCGTCCAGGAGTCCTCGCACCCGGGGATGAAAGCCTGCGCCCATTCGCACGACGGTTCTCCCTCCGGCGCTGCCCCAAGATCATGGAGCCCTGCCATGTCCGTCACCGTGAACGGGCCAGTCTCTATGGCCGAGAAGAGTGTGGCTGACACCAGCTGCAAGACCGGCGCCGTATCGGCGCTGGAGGGCTCTAACAGGATCACGGGCCCGGGGGCTTTCCCGAACCAGAGCCCCCACACGAGCGCCCCCGCGACAGCCACCCCGGCAGCGGCAGGCACCCAGCTGCGCCAGGGTGCCGGCAGTCTCCGGGCCCTCGGTGGAGGGGCCCCGTTCAGCGCCTGGCCGATCAGTTCGAGATCCTGGATCAGCCTTTGGTAGCGGGCGCCGCACGCCTGGCAGGCTGCCAGGTGTTCCCGGTCCGCCTCCATCCCCTCTCCGGCCTGTACCAGCACCAGTGTCTCGTCCCGCAGACAGCCGCTCATTTCCGGTCTCCCAGCACGGCGCGGAGCTGATGGATCGCGCGGAATAGATGGCGCTTCACGCTCCCGGCGCTGAGCCCCAGCGTCTTTGCCACCTCCCCAGTAGACGACCCCTCGATGTGTCTGAGCACGAATACCTCCCGCTGGCGGGGGGAAAGCTGTTGAAAACCCTGCCAGATTTGCCAGCGCGTCTCCCGGTTCAGCGTCTCTTCCTCCGGCGTGAGCCCGTGGCCCGGCGTGGCGCCGTCGTCCAACGGCTCACCGGATGCTCGCCACCACCTCCACCACGCCGAGCGGCGTCGATCACGACAGGCATTGATGGCCACCCGGGTCAGCCACGGTCCCCATGCCGCGGGGGTGACGGGCCCCCTGTGGGCCTGATAAAGCTTGAGAAACACCTCCTGCCCCACCTCTTCTGCCTCGTGTGGATCCGCCAGGAGCAGTCGACAGAGCCGGAGGATGCGCCGATAGTGCGCATGGTAAAGCTCCTCATACCCCGTCTGCTCTCCCAAGGGGGCATCCTGCATCTGCCACTCACTAATAACTAACGAATGAGCCGGGGCATTGGTTGACAGCGGTCTCTACTGCCCCGACGAAAGGGCTCGTCCCCAAAGGAGCCATGCCAGACCCCGGCCTTGTGCACCGCTCACTGGACCGCCCGCTCCCTCACCCCAGTCTACGCCCCAGTGTCACGTGCCTCGACCCACGCGGGCCGCACTCCGCCGCGCCTCGTCCTTCGTGGGTCCCCCAGGACCCATTCGCTTCTCGAAGCCGGCTGCCCACCCGCGCCAGCTTTCTCCTTGACCGGCTCTTCATCCGCGCTGTAGCATCGGGCCATCCTCTTGGGCCATGCTCTGGGGGCGGCAGTTCGGGAACCCTGAATCCACACGATCAAGGAGCGGAGGAGATGGCGAAATTCGTCGTTCACTCGCACGGGCGTCTTCAAGAGTGGGTGGCCGAGGAGAAGGGCTACCTGAGAGATGAAGGGCTCGATTACGAGTTTGTGGTCAAGCTTCCGGCGCTCTGGTCTTCCACGGTTCGTTCCACCGAATCGGCACCTCGCGAAGTGCAGCGGGGCGCCTTTGAGGCCTACGAGGAAGGTAAGGGCTGCAATTTGAGCGCCGCGTGCCACTGGGCGATCAATATGGCGGCGTCCGCCGGGCACGGCAGGATGTGGGCAGATGCGTACTCGTTCTGCCCGGCGGGGATTTACGTCCCGCCCGAGTCCGACATTCGAAAGCCCGGGGACCTGGCCCGCGCGGAGATCGTGGTCGGCTACCACTCGGGCAGTCACTTCTCGACCTTACAAGCCTTGTCGCGGTTCCTCCAGCGCGACCAGATCACGCTGCGTTTCGGCGGGATTCTGCTCGACCGGCTTGCTCTGCTCGTGGAGCGAACAGCGGAAGCCGGGCACATGTTCGGCGCGCCGCTCTACGTGGTTGAGCAGCTCGGGTTCCGGAAGGTCGTCGATGCCTCGTTCATGATGGGGTTCCTTGTCACCGGTCACCCTGACCCGGGAGACGTGGAGCGTTACTTCAGGGCCATCCGCCGCGCTCAACAGGACATCGACGTGGAGCCAGAGCTCTATACCCACTACTTCCTCAAGGAGCTTCCGGAGCGGTACCACTCCATGGTGGATGTTCGGGCCTTTGGCCCCGGCGAGCGGGTCGTCTTCGAGCCCTATACAAGAGAAGTCTTCGAGAGGACGCACAAGTGGATGGAGGAGTGGAAGATCTTTCCGGAGGAGCAGTCTGGCAGTGCCGGCTACGAGGAGTCAACTCTCACGGCTACGCCCCAGCGATAGCGGCTTGTGCTTCCGACGCTCTGACGCTTGTGGCGGGGAGGATTCGGTATGCCAATGCCCATGACCGTTCGCTTTGATCTGGCCGCGCCGTACGAGGTGGAAGAGTTCGACGCCCCCTTCGCCAGGCCTGAGGGCGCGGAGCTTCTGGCCCGCATCTACCGCCCGCAAGGGGAGCCGGCCGGGCCACTGGCGGCACTGGTCGATGTTCACGGCGGCGCCTGGACCAGGCTCGACCGCACCATCGGCGCCCCCCATGGCCGGGCGCTGGCCGCCTGCGGGCTGGTTGTCGCCGCCGTGGACTTCCGCCAGGGCCCGAGCCACCAGTATCCCGCCGCGAGCGCCGACGTGGCGGCGGGCGTGCGCTGGGTGCGCGTGAACGCGGGCCGCCTGGGGGTCGACCCTCGGCGCATCGGGCTCCTCGGCAGCTCGAGCGGCGGGCAGCTCGCCCTGCTGGTCGCGATCAAGCCCGGCGCCCCGGAGCACGTCGGCACGCCGATCGTCGGGCCGGACGGCGCCCTCGACGAGAGTCCCGGCGACGATTCGGTCGCCTTCGCCCTGGCGCTCTATCCCGTCGCGGACCCGCTGGCGCGTTTCCGCTACGCGCTCACGCGCGAGCACGAGCCGCCGCAACCCTCGGGGTTCAATGCGACGGGGCTGGTCCAGTCCCACCGGGCCTACTTCGTGAGCGAGGCGGCGATGGCGGAGGCCAGCGTCACGCGCATCGTCGCCGCGGGAGAGGCCAGGGCGCTGCCGCCCGTCTGGGTGGCGCAGCCCGAGTTCGACGACAACGTGCCGGCCACAATCACGGAGGCGTTCGTGCGAGCCTACCAGGACGCCGGCGGCGAGATCGAGCACGCGCACTTCCCCGGCGCCCGCCACAGCTTCATTCAGCATCCCGGCCCGGACACGGACAAGTGCGTCGGGCTCATGCGCGACTTCATCGGCCGGCA
>CAYJUC010000193.1:0-7488 GCA_964372605.1 uncultured bacterium
TCCGGGACGGCGCCTCCGGTCAGGCGATCCACGCGGAGGTCGCGCGCGCCATGGAGGCTCGAGGGTTCGAGACCGGGGTAGTGGATGGAAGGAACCAGGGATTCTTTCACGGGACCGGACATGGGGTGGGGCTCGACATCCATGAACCGCCCCGGATCAGCAAAATGGACCATACGCTCCGGGCCGGTCAGGTGGTCACCGTGGAGCCTGGCCTCTACTATAGCCGCTGGGGCGCGGTGCGGATCGAAGACCTCGTGGTCGTGGAACCGGGGGGTTGCCGGAACCTGACGAAGTTCCCCAAGTTTCTCGAACTCTAAATCACTCGGAGGGGGGCACGCCCCCCTTCCGAGCCTCCCCCCTGTCGTTCGAGGGTCGCGGGTCCGGCCTTGCCCAGGCAGGCCACCCGCGGCCCGAGGCCCGAGTAGATCCGAGCGTAACGGGTTCGGCCATGCCGCGAGGCAGGCCACCCGGAGCGCGAGGCCCGATGAGGTTGCGCGGGCAAGCCCGCGCTCGAACCTACCGCGTTCTGTCGGTGAGGTCGGGCGTCCGGCGGCCAGTTTTTCAGCATCCTGCTGACCGCCCTGCCCCATCGTTCGCTCACCTCGTGTCGCCCGTGGGCGGTCTGACTAGGGGCGTGAATCTTTATTCTTGCCATCTACTGCGCGTTTGGGTAAATTGGAGTTGGACTGTGCCTTGAGGCCCATCAGCTCAGTAGAGGACGGTTGTTCCAAAGTTCTGTAGCGCCTGAGGGGAATGCGCGAGCTGTCGGGGGGAGGAAGGTGTGTGGTGCCCCCGGGGTGAAGCCATCAACTGAACAGGGGAGATCCTGATGAGTGAGACCATGGCGACCGAGTCGGCGACCCGAAAGCCCCGGCGAGAGATCGACAGGGCTGTCGTTCGGTTCGCAGGCGACTCGGGCGATGGGATGCAATTGACCGGCGAGCAGTTCACGACGGAATCGGCGTGGGCCGGGAACGACCTCGCCACGCTTCCGAACTACCCGGCGGAAATCCGGGCCCCGGCGGGGACGCTGTTCGGGGTCTCAAGCTTCCAGATCCAGTTTGGAAGCCGGCGGGTCTACACCCCGGGGGACCGGCTCGACTGTCTCGTGGTGATGAATCCGGCGGCCCTCAAGGTGCACCTCTCCGACCTCAAGCAGGGCGGGCTCTTGATTCTCAACACCGCGGCGTTCGAGAAGCGAAACCTGGACAAGGCCGGGTATGCCACGAATCCCCTGGACGATCCGGCGCTGGGCGAGCGCTACCGGCTTCACAAGGTTGACATCACGCGGCTCACCAAGGAGGGGCTGGAAGGTCTGCCGCTCGGGGCCAAAGAGAAAGACCGGTGCAAGAATTTCTTCGCCCTGGGACTCATCTCCTGGATCTACACGCGCCCGATCGATCCCACCCTCGATTGGATCAAGAAGCGGTTCTCGAAGAACCCCGACCTGGCCGAGGCGAATACCCGCGCGCTCAAGGCGGGGTACCACTTCGGCGAGACGGCGGAGATCTTCAGCGAGTGCTACGGGATCGAGCCGGCCCAGATGGCGCCGGGGGTCTACCGCAGCATGACCGGCAACCGCGCGCTCGCCTGGGGCTTGCTGGCTGCGGCGGAACGTTCCGGGCTGCCGGTCGTCTACGGCGCGTACCCGATCACGCCGGCCAGCGACATTCTCCACGAGCTGTCGATGCACAAGCGCTTCCGGGTCCGGACGATCCAGGCCGAGGACGAGATCGCCGCCGTGGGGGCCATCATCGGCGCGGCATACGGGGGCGCCATCGGCGCGTGCGCCACGAGCGGGCCGGGGTTGGCGTTGAAGTCCGAAGGCATCAACCTGGCCATCACGGCGGAGCTCCCCATCGTCGTCTTCGACATCCAGCGGGCCGGCCCCAGTACCGGGATGCCCACGAAGACCGAGCAGGCGGATCTGCTCATGGCGCTCTACGGGCGTCCGAGCGAGGCTCCCGTAGTCATCCTGGCCCCGATGACGCCGGGTGATTGCTTCTACGTCTCCTACGAGGCCGTGCGGCTCGCGGTGAAATACATGGTGCCGGTGGTCGTGCTCAGCGACGGATACCTGGCCAACGGATCGGAGCCCTGGTTGATCCCGGACCCGAAGACCCTGCCCGAGATTCAGGTCAGCTTCCGGACGGAGAAGGAAGGGTTCTTCCCGTACCTGCGCGACAACGCCACGCTGGCCCGCCCCTGGGTCCGCCCGGGGACGCCCGGCCTCGAGCATCGGATCGGCGGCATCGAGAAGCAGGACGTTTCGGGAAACGTCTCCTACGCCCCGGACAACCATGACCACATGGTGAGAATCCGCGCGGAGAAGGTCCGGCGCGTCGCGCAGGAGATCCCGCCCACCACGATCAACGGGTCCGCCAGCGGCGATCTGCTGGTCATCGGGTGGGGGGGAACCTACGGGGCCATCACAGCCGCGGTGGAGGAGATGCAGTCCGACGGAAGGGCCGTGGCGAGCATCCACCTTCGCCATCTGAACCCCTTGCCGCCCGACCTGGGGCAGATCCTGCGCCAGTACAAGCGCGTGCTCGTGCCCGAGGTCAACCTGGGCCAGCTCGTGCGGGTGCTTCGCGCGGAGTACCTCGTGGACGCCGTCGGCTTCAACCAGGTGCGCGGCGAGCCCCTCTCGACGGAAGACATCCGGGACGCTATCGTCCAGCTTCTGGAGGAGAAGCGATGAGCGACGCCACTGGGGTCACCGAGTCTCCCCGGTACACCAAGAAGGACTTTGAATCCGACCAGGACGTCCGCTGGTGTCCGGGGTGCGGCGACTACGCTATCCTGAGCGCGATCCAGAAGGTGATGCCGGACCTCGGGATCCCCCGCGAGGAGATCGTGTTCATTTCGGGGATCGGCTGCTCGAGCCGCTTCCCGTACTACATGAACACTTACGGGTTCCACACCATCCACGGGCGCGCGCCCGTGATCGCCACCGGTCTCAGGCTGGCGCGGCCGGAGCTGAAGGTGTTCGTCGTGACCGGCGACGGCGACGGGCTGTCGATCGGCGGCAACCACCTGCTCCACGTGCTCCGCCGGAACGTGGACGTCACGATCCTCCTCTTCAACAACAAGGTGTACGGCCTGACCAAGGGACAATACTCGCCGACCACCGAATTCGGCAAGGTGACCAAATCCACCCCCATGGGGGCTGCCGACCGCCCGGTGAACCCGTGCCTGTTCGCGCTGGCGGCCGGCGCCACGTTCGTGGCCCGGACGGTCGATCGGAATGTCCCCCACATGGAGGAGACGGTGAAACGGGCGGCGAAGCACAAGGGGGCTGGGTTCGTCGAGATCCTGCAGAACTGCAATGTCTACAATGACCTCGCCTGGAACATCCTCTACGATCGCGAGTCGAAGATCCAGCACGAGCTCAAGCTGGAGCACGGCAAGCCCCTCGTCTTCGGGCCGGCTGACGACCGGCGCGGGATCGTTCTCGACGGAGTCAAGCCGCGGGTGGTGAAGGTGAAAGACACGCCGGAGAGCGCGCTCTGGGTGCACGATGAGGCCGATCCGGGGGCTGCCCTCGTGCTGGCCCAGCTCTCGAGCCCGGAATTTCCGATCGCGACCGGCGTTCTGCTGCGCACCGAGAGCCCCGTGTACGAGGATATCCTCATAGAGCAGGAGCAGAAGGCGATCGGCGATCGCGGGCGGGGAGAGATCGAAAAGCTCCTGCTCTCAGGCGAGACCTGGAAAGTCGCATAACCTCATCCGGAGGAGCCTCCGAGGCGTTCCTCGCGAGGTGTACGTGCTGGCTCGCGCTGCCACTTGCCGGTTTCCCCACAGGGGACCGGCAAGTTTGTTTTGAGGGTCCATGCCGTTAAAACCGAAATTCCTCCAAGCGCTGACCCGAACTGTCGGACCCGACGGGGTCGTGACGACACCGGAGGGGCGCCTGACCTACGAGTGCGACATGCACACGTTTTATAAGGGGGCCCCCGACGCGGTGGTTTTCCCCGGGTCCGCCGCCGAGGTCGCGGCTGTGGTCCAGCTCTGCCTCGGCGAGCGGGTTCCGGTGGTTCCCCGCGGCTCCGGCACAGGGGTGATCGGCGGGGCGACCGCTCCCCAGGGCGGGGTGATGGTCGCCACTACCCGCATGACCAGGATCCTCGAGGTGGATCTGCCCAACCGGTGCGCCGTGGTCGAGCCCGGCCTCATCAACCTCTGGCTCACCAACGCAGTGAAGGCCGACGGGTACTTTTTCGCCCCCGACCCGTCGAGCCAGATGGTCTCCTCCATCGGCGGGAACGTGGCCACCAACGCGGGTGGTCCCCACTGCCTCAAATACGGGATCACGGTCAATCACGTGCTGGGACTTCAGGTTGTCACCGGGGTGGGCGAGCTGGTCTGGCTGGGGGGAAAGGTCCAGCGGCCCGGGTACGACTTAACGGGGGTGTTCGTGGGGTCTGAAGGCACCCTGGGAATCGTGACCCAGGTCATCGTCCGTCTCCTCCACCTCCCCGAGGCGGTGAAGACCATCCTGGTCGCTTTTCAGACCATGGAACCGGCGTCCGAGGCCGTTTCCCAGATCATTGCCCGTGGGATCATCCCCGCGGCGCTGGAGATGCTCGACCAACACGTGGTGCGGGCCGTCGAAGATGCGGTCGGGGCTGGCTACCCCAGGGACGCCGGGGCGGTGCTCCTGATCGAGCTGGACGGCCCCCAGGCCGAGATCGAGGCCCAGTCCCTTCGGGTGGTAGAGATCTGTCGGGAGCGCTCGGCCATCGACCTCCGGGTGGCGAGAGACGAGGCGGAGCGGGCGCTCCTCTGGAAAGGGCGAAAGGAGGCAGCCGGAGCCATCGGCAGGCTGACGCCGAACTGGCTCCTCCAGGACGCCGTGGTGCCGCGATCCAGGCTCCCCCAGATCATGCGGGAGCTCGGGGCGATCTCTGCCCGGCACCGCCTCCTCATTGCCAACGTGTTTCACGCGGGAGACGGGAACCTGCATCCCCTGATCTGCTACGACGAGCGCCAGCCCGGCGAGCTGGAGCGGGCGATCCGGGCCAACGAAGAGCTGCTCCACGCCTGCATCGCCCTGGGAGGGAGCGTCACCGGCGAGCACGGGGTGGGACTCGACAAGGTCAAGAGTCTCCGGTTGCAGTACGCGGATGCTGACCTGGCCGCCATGGCGCGGCTGCGCCAGGTGTTCGATCCGCACGGGATCATGAACCCGGGGAAGCTGATTCCCTCCCATCCCGCGTGCGGGGAAGCCATGCGCCCATCCGGACAGACGCCGTTGCCCGCCGGCGCCTGGGTCTAGAAACTCGGAGGGGGAGGCTCCTAGCTGGTGGCCGTCTCGGCTTCTGCCTTGAGCGATGCGCTCACCGCCGCGGTGGGTCGCGACTTTGTGAAAGACGATCCCGAAACCCTCGCTCGTCACGCGGTTGACGGCGTGCCGCCGCGATGGGTAGCCTTCCCGGGCGGCTCGCAGGAGGTGAGGGACCTCGTCAAAGTCGCGTCCGAGGAGCGGCTGGCGCTCACACCCTGGGGAAACGGCACCCGAATCGGCCTCGGCAACGTCCCCACACGGGTGGATCTCGTCCTGAATCTCTCCCGACTCTCCCGGGTGGTGGAGCATACGCCTGATGACCTGACAGTGACGGTCGAAGCCGGAACCTCCCTGCTCACCTTGTCCAGTCATTTGAGCCGGCATCGCCAGTTTCTCCCGCTGGATCCGCTGGACGGGCCAGCGCGAACGCTCGGGGGCGTGACGGCTACCGACAGCAGCGGACCGTTGAGGATCCGTTACGGGACAACGCGAGATCTGCTCCTCGGCGTCCGATTCATCCAGGCCGACGGCGCCGTCGCCTGGGGAGGCGCCAAGGTCGTCAAATCCGTCACCGGCTACGACATGCCCAAGCTCATGGTCGGTGCCCTCGGGAGCCTGGGAGTACTGGTGGAGCTGACGTTTCGGCTTCATCCGTTGCCGGACGCGGAGCGGAGCTGGCTCTGCCGGTTTCACTCCGCCGATCGAGCCGGAGAGTTCATCCAGCGCCTCCTTGATTCTTCCCTCCAGCCCAACCGGCTCCAGTTTCTGAACGGCGAGGCGCTCCGGGCCATGGACCACGGAGGAGAGGGGACGGTCGGGGTTGCGCTGTCGGTGGGAAGCGTGCCAGAAGCGGTTCTCTCCCAGGGAGAGGCGGCGCTCGGCTTGGCGCGGTCGCTGGGTGGGGAAGGGCGCGAGGTCGGGGAGCCCGACTTCTGGGCGGGGCCGGGAAAAGCCATCCACGGGGAAAAAGATGAACACACGGTCGTCCTGAAAGTGACGACCCTGGTCTCCCATCTCCTCCGGCGGGCCGTCGAGATCGAAGCCGCGGGACGGCGGCTGGGGCTCCGGGTTAGGACGGTGGCCGAGGCGGGAAACGGAGTATTGCACGTCCGTCTCAGCGGTAGGCTCGCGATCGAAGAGTGGGAGCGCTCGGTCATCGCGCCGCTAAGAGACTGGCTCACCCTTGAGGGAGGAAGCTGCGTGGTCGAGGAGGCCGCTCGCCCGATCAAGGAGCGGCTTGAGGTCTGGGGCCCGGTGGACCCGGCGGCCTTCGCCATCATGAAACGACTCAAGAACGGTTTTGATCCGCATTCGGCGTTGAATCCGGGTCGGTTCGTCGGTCGCCTCTGATGCCACTCTCGCTCGAGCGACTCGGTGCCTTTGATCAGCAGGACCCGCCCGATCCGGATGGAATCCGGGCGTGCGTCCACTGCGGCATCTGCCTTCCACAGTGCCCGACCTATCGGCTGCTCGGTCAGGAGATGGACTCGCCCCGGGGCCGGGTGTACCTCATGCGCGCCGCCGCCGAAGGGCGCATCGAGATCACCCGGACGTTCACGCGCCACCTGGACCTCTGCCTCGGATGTCGGGCCTGCGAGACCGCCTGCCCGTCGGGAGTCCCCTTCGGCAGGCTCCTCGAGGCCACGCGGGGCCAGATCCGGCGGGTGGGCGTCCGTCCCATGAAAGACCGGATTCTCTCAGCGTTGATCCTGGCGCTCTTCCCCCATCCCGGCCGTCTCGGCTTCGCGCTCGGGTGGCTCCGTTTCTATCAGCGATCCGGGCTCCAGCGCCTGGCCCGGTCGAGTGGAATCTTCAGGGCGTTCCCCCGACTCGGGGCCATGGACGCGCTGCTTCCCCCTGTTCCGGATGCCGGCATGCCGCTCCTGGCAAGGATCGCCGGTGTGGGGAACCGGAAAGGAACTGCCGGCGTACTCCTCGGCTGCGTCCAGCGGCATCTCTTTCCCCAGGTAAACGCGCTGACCTCCCGGCTCCTCTCCCTTGCCGGCTATGAAGTCCGAATCCCGTCCGACCAGGGATGCTGTGGCGCCCTCCACCTCCACGGGGGGCGGCTCGACGAAGCGCGGGGGTTGGCAAAACGGCTCGTTGCCGCCTTCCCAAACGACGTGGACCTGATCGTGACCAACGCCGCCGGATGCGGCTCGGCGATGCGCGAATACCCCCACTGGTTCCCCGGTGACGCG
>CAYJUC010000194.1:0-2904 GCA_964372605.1 uncultured bacterium
CTCTCCCTCCGAAGGGAGAGGGGGCTCTTTCGGTTCCCTCGCCCCCGGAGGGGGAGAGGGGAGGGTGAGGGGGCCTGCCAGACGCGCCGAGCAAATCCATGAACAGGCTCTTGTCGCTCGGCAGAAGCTGACCCGCCGGAGGTAACAATGCCGACACACGGGGAGCCTGGGGGGCCAAGACCAATCAGTGAAGTGGCGCAGGGCGTTGGGTTGCGAGAGGAGGAGCTCATCCCCTACGGCCGCCACAAGGCCAAGGTCCACCTCTCCGCGCTGGAGGCGCGGCGCGGGTCGCCGGATGGCAAGCTCGTGGTGGTCTCATCCATCACCCCGTCGCCACCCGGGGAGGGGAAGACCACGGTCACCATCGGGCTGGGCCAGGCGCTCCACCGGGTGGGAAAGCGCGCCGTCATCGCAATCCGCGAGCCTTCCATCGGCCCGTGCCTCGGCATCAAAGGGGGCGGCACCGGAGGAGGACGCGCTCAGGTGGTCCCGGCTGACGACATCAATCTCCACTTCACGGGCGACCTCCACGCGGTGACCACCGCCCATAATCTCCTGGCCGCGGCCATCGACAACCACCTCTTTCACGGCAACAGCCTCGGGATCGATCCCAGGCAGATCGTCTGGCGACGCGTCATCGACATCAACGACCGGGCCCTCCGTGAAATCGTCCTGGGGCTCGGGGGGAAGAGCCAGGGCTACCCGCGAGAGGAAGGGTTTCTGATCACCGCTGCCTCGGAGGTGATGGCGATTCTCTGTCTGTCGCTGGACCTCGCCGACCTCAAGCGGCGCGTGGGCCGCGCCCTCGTGGCGTTTACCTTCGACAACCGACCCGTCCTCGCAGAGGCGCTCCGGGTTTCCGGCGCCATGACTGCGTTGCTGCGGGACGCGATCCATCCCAATCTGGTCCAGAGCCTGGAAGGGACCCCGGCTCTCGTCCACGGCGGCCCCTTTGCCAACATCGCCCACGGCTGCAACTCCCTGGTGGCGACCAAACTGGCGCTCAAGCTCGGGGAGTTGTGCGTCACCGAGGCTGGCTTCGGCTTCGACCTGGGGGCGGAGAAGTTCTTTGACATCAAGTGTCCGTACGGGCAGCTGCGCCCCGACGCTGTGGTCCTTGTAGCCACCGCGCGAGCGCTCAAGTACCACGGGGCGGCCGCGCCCGCGGCGCTCGAGACGGAGGACCTGGACGCGCTGGCCCGGGGGATGCCAAACTTAGAAAAGCACGTCGAGGCTACTCGCATGTTCAAGGTGCCCCTCGTCGTGGCCATCAACCGGTTCGCCTCCGACACGGAGCGGGAACTCACCCTCATCCGCGAGCGCTGCGAGGATCTGGGGGTGCGCTCGGCCGTGTGCGACGTCCACGCGCGCGGGGGGGAGGGCGGGATCGAGCTGGCCCGGGAGCTCCTGGAGCTTCTGGCCGGGGAGCCGTCGGGCTTCGCGCCCCTCTACGACTGGGGACTCCCAGTACGCGAGAAGATCGAGGTGATCGCCCGGAAGATGTACGGAGCGCTGGGTGTTGTCTACACCAAGCGGGCCCAACGGCAGATCGACCAGGCCGAGGCGCTGGGGTATGGCGGGCTCCCCGTCTGCATGGCCAAGACTCAGCGCTCCCTCTCGGATGACCCCGAGCTCCTCGGCCGCCCTAAAGACTTCAAGGTGACGGTAACCGAAGTGCGGATATCGGCGGGCGCCGGGTTTCTGGTTCCCATCACCGGGGAGATCATGACGATGCCCGGACTTCCCAGGATCCCCAACGCCGAACGGATCGACGTGGACGCCGAAGGGCGCATCGTCGGCCTCGGCTGATCGAGGGTCGCATGCTCGTCGAGCTGACCCCTCAAGCCCGGAGGAAGGTCGTCCTTGACCACACCCTTCTTCCACGATCCGTCTCCGTTTTCTTCTGATGATTACCACGCTCTGGTACACGCGGTGCCCTGTCGCGACGGCGTCCAGCCTGGCGATACAGAACGGGTGGATGGATGAAGAGTTCGGCCGGGACGGCATCCACGTCGCCTCCCTGCGCGAATCGGGGGAGCGGGCTGTCCGGGAGTCGCACTTCGACCACACTCAGGCCGACTCCTTCCGCGAGGGCGGCAACATCCCTCCCATCTGGGTGCGGTCGCGGGGCGGCGACACCCGGCTGATCGGGCTTGCGTGGGTGGACGAGTATCAGGCCATCCTGGCCCTCCCCGAATCAGGTATCCGGACGGCGCGAGACCTGCGCGGGCGACGGCTGGCGCTGCCCAGGCGGGTCCACGATCAGATTGATTTCTGGCGCGCGAAGAGCCTGAGAGGAATCCTCAACGCGCTCTCCCTGGAGGGCATGGACGAGCGGGACATCGATCTCGTGGAACTGCCGGTCGAGGAGACTTATCTGGGCGACGACACGGTGTCGCACAGTGACACCCTCTGGACCGCGGCGCGCCGGCAGATGCTCCAGAGAGCCGAGGTCCTGGCGCTGGTCCGGCGCCAGGTGGATGCGATCTACACCTGTGGCGCGCTCGGGGCGGCCCTCGCCGCGTTTCTGGGCGCTCGGGCCGTCGTCGATCTGTGGCGGCATCCCGACCGGAGCGTCCGCACCAACAACGCAACGCCGACCGCCTTGACAGTGAGCGGGGTCCTGATCGAAAAGCGGCCCGACCTCGTGGCGCGGTACGTGGCGCGGACTATCGCGGGGGCCCGGTGGGCGGAAACGCACCCGGCCGAGACGGTCCGCGCCATGGCCAGAGAAGTGGGGGCTGCCGAGGAGTGGGTCGAGGCTGCGTATGAGACGGATTTCCATTGCCGGATGGCGCCCGAACTGCCGGAGGAGTCAATCTCCGCGATCGAGTCCCAGAAGGATTTCTTGCTGCGCTGGGGCTTCATCGAGCGCGATTTCGACGCGCGCGCCTGGGTCGATCC
>CAYJUC010000194.1:3004-7454 GCA_964372605.1 uncultured bacterium
GGGAGGAACACCATGGTCCGTGAGTATTTCGTCGTCGACGCGGATGCCCACGTGGAGGAGGCCGAGGAGGTCTGGCAGCGCGTCGAGAAGGTGTTCTGGGACCGCCGTCCGATCGCCGTGACCCTCGACAACGCTCCCTCGCTCGGCAACGTCAACGCCTTCTGGCTCGTCGATGGACGGCCAACCCACCGTCCCATCGGCAAGGGCGCCAACCTGACGCTCACGCCGATCACGATGGAGGCGGCCAAGGCCAAAGCCTTCTCGCTGGGGAGCCAGTCGCTCCTGGACGTCCCGGCGCGGCTCTCCGACATGGATGCCCTCGGCCTGGACGTACAGGTGATCTTCCCCTCCTGCTTCAATCGTCCCATGGCCGATGACCCGCGCCTGGAAACGGCGCTCCACCGCGCGTGGAACCGCTGGGCCATCGATACCTGCAGGCAGGCGCCGGACCGCCTCAAGCCCGTCTCTATCATGCCGCTCCAGGAGCCGGAGGAGGCTGTCAAGGAAGCCCGGTGGGCGAAGGAGAACGGGGCCATCGGGCTGGGCGTCTATCCGATGATGGGCGGCAGGCTGCTGGACCACGCGGCGTTCGAGCCGTTCTACGCGGCGGTTGACGACCTCGATCTACCCGTCTGCATCCACGTGGGCTGGTACATCCCCGAATTGACCAACCTCTTCGATACGGTCTACATGAACGTGGTGTTCTCCATCGCAATCCCCAGCATGCTCGCGTTCGGCTGCGTCCTCGGGTCCGGCGTGCTTGATCGCTACCCTCGCCTGCGGGTGGGGTTCTTCGAGGCGGGGAGCACATGGGTGCCCTACTTCATCGAGCGCATGGACCTCTACTACAATGTCCACCAGCGCCAGAACTGGTGGCGGCCCGACCGGCTCCCCTCGGAGTACATCGCCGAGCGCCGCGTCTTCTTCACCTTCGAGCCCGACGAGGGGTTGCTCGCGCCGACCATCGAGAAGCTGGGGCCGGATATCTTCATGCTTTCGAGCGACATGCCCCACTCGGAGCTCCGGGAAGGCGCGGCGCACCAGGTTGCCCGGCGCGCGGACCTGAGCGACGCGGTGAAGCGGAAGATTTTCCACGAAAACGCCATCCGGTTCTTCGGCCCGGCGATCGCGCCCCACCGGGCCTAGCCCTTTCGGTTCCCTCGCCCCCGGCGGGGGAGAGGGGCAGGGTGAGGGGGACCGGCGGCGGCGAAGATAGGCGGCGCGCTGTGATATCCTCGCGGCTAACAGGCGGGCGTGGCGTCAGCCCGGGCGCCCCCCGTGCTCAACGGCACGGGCGAGGCGCAGCCCGGGCGCCCGTGCCTGCTCAACAGGCGGGCGTGTGCGGAGCACCGGGCGCCCGCCGCTGGGAGGAGGCCCCCGTGACGGTCAAGCTCGGCATGTTCACGATGCCTTTCCACCACCCCGCCCGGGATTACGGCGCCATTCTCGAAGAGGACCAGGAGGCCGTCGTCCTGGCCGACCGCCTCGGCTTCTCCGAGGCGTTCGTGGGCGAGCACTTCACCTCGTGGAGCGAGCGCATCACCTCGCCCCTGATCTTCCTCGCCTCCGTCATCAACCGCACCCGCCAGATCCGCTTCGGCACGGGCGTGATCAACATGCCCCAGCTCCACCCGGCCACCGTGGCGGCGCACGTAGCCATGTTCGACCATCTCTGCCGCGGCCGCTTCATCATGGGTATCGGCCCCGGCGGCCTGGTGAGCGACTTCGAGCTGTTCGACGTGGGCCAGGCCGAGCTGCGCCCGCAGATGATGCTCGAGTCCATCGACATCGTGCTCAAGCTCTGGGCCCAGGACCCGCCCTACCGGATCGACGGCCGGTTCTGGAAGTTCTCGCTCGAGAACAACGTCTGGCCCGAATTCAAGGTGGGCTACATCCCGCGGCCGTTCCAGCAGCCGCACCCGCCCATCGCGCTCTCGCTCGTCACGCCCGACTCGTCGAGCGCGCGCACCGCCGGCGAGCGGGGATGGATCCCCGTCTCCGGCAATTTCTTCCACCGGCGCTACCTCCGCGGGCACTGGGCGCGCTACGCCGAGGGGTGCGAGAAGGCGGGACGGCGCCCCGACCCGGACGTCTGGCGCGTCTCGCGCAGCGTGCTCGTCACGGAGACCGACGCCGAGGCCGAGGACTACCTGGCCGACCCGGACAACGGGCTCTCGTTCTACTACCGCTTCTTCCGCTACAGCTTCTCCACCGCCCGGAAGGCGCTCTTCATGCTCAAGCCCGACCTCGACATGCCCGACGAGGCGGTGACCGCGGACACGGTCAAGCGCGCCCTGATCATCGCCGGCGGCCCCCGCCGCGTGCTGGACCAGCTCGTCGCCCTGCGCGACGAGATCGGCCACTTCGGGACCCTGCTGATGGCCGGCCACGACTGGGACCAACCCAAGCTCTGGCGCCGCTCGATGGAGTTGCTCGCACACGACGTGATGCCCAAGTTCGCCCGACACGCGGAGGCGACGCCGGCCAGGTAGAACCGTTCTCAGGCCTTTCGCGTCGGAAACGCGGGAGGAACGATCTGCTCCACGGTCCGGCGCGCCCAGTCCCGTTGAGCCCAGCCATCCCAGGCCCGGCGGGCGGCCTGCTCCGCACGCGCGTAGATCTCGTCGCCGTTCACGCGGGTCGGGCGCCCGCCCTCGATCACGACCTCGCCGTCGACGATCACCGTTTCCACATCCGCGCCGCTCCCGAACTCGACCAGCGCGGTCACCGGATCCCGGACAACGCCGTAGCGGAGATCGCGCACGTTCGCGATGACGAGGTCGCCCTTGGCGCCGGGAGCGAGGCGCCCCAGGTCGTCCCGTCCCAGCGCCCTGGCGCCCCAGACCGTGGCGGCGTTGAAGACGTCCGCGGGCGGGGCGGCCTGGTGGTTCCCGTCCACGACGCGGGCGAACAGCGCCGCGTAGCGCATCTCAGACACGATATCGAGCGGGTAGGTATCGGTCCCCAGCCCGACGTTGATGCCGCGCTTGACGAAGCGATCAAACGACTCCAGCGCCGCGCCCATCTTGGCGTACTTGTGCGGGCAGTGCCCCACCGAGGTCCCGGTGTCGGCGAGGAGTTTGATCTCGTCCGCGAACGGATAGTGGATGTGCGAGTGCCCGGCAACGAACACCGCGTGCCCAAGGATGGTCCGGGGCCCCAGGATGCCCGTCTCCGCGAGGTACTCGATCACTGGCTTGCGATAGGTGTAGAGGATGTCGAGGAACTCCCGCACATTCCCGCCGGCGTGGATGTGAATGCCCATGTCCAGGTCGCGGGCGGCGGCGACCGCTTCCTTGAGGAGCGACGGCTCGCAGGTCTCCGCCTGCCCCGGGCAGAGAATCCCCAGTAGCCGGCCTTTGTGGGCGCCGTGATATTTTTTGATGAACTCTACCGCCTCGCGGAGCCCACCCCTGCCCCGGTCCGGGCGGTCTTCGTAGTAATGCCGACCCTCCCCGTCGGTGAAGATATCCCGGCTACGGAAGCGCGGGCTGAAAAACACCCGCCCGCCGATCTCTCCGACGATGGCCACGTAGTCGTCCCAGTCTCCGGGCTCGCTCCCCGGGTCCAGGATCGTCGTGGCCCCATTCCGCAGCGCCGCGAGCATGGAGTACCGCCGCGCGATCTGCACCGCTTCGCGCGAGGGCGCGGGAAGCCCCTTCGGGGGCGCCCCGAAGACGAAGTAGTTGGCCAGGAGGTAGTCCTGCTTCGTCCTGTCGCCGAGGAGGTAATCGCCCACGTTGAGCTGGGAATGGACGTGGAGGTTGATGAACCCCGGGCAGACCAGCTTCCCCGACGCGTTGATGACGCGGTCGGCCGCTCTCCGCTCGGTGCCCACGTAGGCGATGGTGTCGCCATCGATCAGCAGTGAGCCGTCCGGGATCAGCTCGTGGCTCGTCCCCGACCACCCGACGATGGTCCCCCCGTCGATCCTGAGCGTCCTTGCCATGAGCGCTTTCTCCTATCTCATTACCCTCTCCCCTGGACTCCCCTGGAGGGGGAGAGGGAAGGGTGAGGGGCACGAAGACGGCCGTTACGACGAGGGCCCACTCGCCTCCGCGAGGAGGGTCTGTACTACCGGGCGCAGCTGCTCCACGTTAAGTTGATCCTCGCCTGCTCCGAAGCCGTGAACCAATCGGTTTCGCATTGGGAGAAAGCGCATCAGCAATTCGAACTGCTCCCGGCTGATCTCACCGGCAGAGTAGAGCTCTCGGAACAAAGTCGACGGTGGCAGGTTCTCAAGCGGTAGCTGAGCGCGCTGTCCTATCAGGCGCAAGATGCCTTCAAGGGTACTCCATAGCAGCAAGAAGGCTGCTTCGGATTGGCCGGCCTGAAGGAGAGCTTCGGCGCTCCGGGCGCGGTCTTGCAACTGGGAGAGTGATGCCAGCGGCGCTTCGGTGACCTGGTCAGGCTGATTGGGGCTCACAAATACCAGAGAAAACCGCCAGCC
>CAYJUC010000195.1:0-7431 GCA_964372605.1 uncultured bacterium
GCGCGGGCTTCGCCCGCGCAATCAACTCGGGCCTCGCGCGGCGGGTGGCCTGCCTTCTCGGCATGGCTGAACCCGCCACGCTCGAACTGCAGGGGGGAGGTTCGGAAGGGGGGCGTGCCCCCCTCCGAGTGGACTGATGGCCGAGTCCGTCCTCCTGGTTGAGCAGAAAGACGGGGTGGTCCGGGTGACGCTCAACCGGCCGCCGCTGAACCTGATCGTCCCGGAGCTGATCCACGCGTTCCGCGACAGCGTCCTCGGCCTTCATCGGAACCGCGCCGTCCGCCTGGCCATCATCGCCGGAAGCGGCCGCGCCTTCACCGCCGGCGTGGATCTCAGGATCATGAAGGACCTGGACGTGGTGTCGGCCAAGGCGTTCATCACCAGCCTGCACGAGGCGATCCGGGCAATCCACGAGGCGCCCTTCCCGGTGATCGCGCAGCTCCACGGCTACTGCCTGGGCGGAGGATTCGAGCTGGCCATGGCGTGCGACATGCGAGTCGCCTCCGCCGAAGTCAAGCTGGGGCTCCCCGAGATCAAGGTGGGCGTCCCTTCGGTGATCGAAGCCGCCCTCATGCCCGCGCTGATCGGCCCCGGGCGTGCGGCGGAGTCTCTCCTGACCGGGGAGATGATCACGGCGGCCGAGGCGGAGCGCTGGGGGCTGGTGAACCGGGTGGCCGAGCCCGATCGACTCGAAGCGGTGACCGGGGAGCTGGCGGACAAGATCCTGGCCTGCTCTCCCACCGCCGTCAGGACGCAGAAAGAGCTGATCAACCGCTGGCGGCAGACGGATCTCCCCACGGCCATCCAGTACGGGATCAACGCCTTCGCCGCCTGCTTCGCCACCGGCGAGCCGCGGGAAGCCATGACCGCGTTTCTCGAGAAACGCCCCCCGAGATTCTCGTGACCCTGACTCCGCGATGACGCCGGACTGCCGGGAAACCTTCCGCTCTTGATCAGCACAGTCACCTTCGACTTCTGGCAGACGCTCCTGGCAGAAACGCCCGAAAACCTGGGACGCGGCAAACAGCTCCGCCTCGAGGGGATCGGCGCGCTGCTCACTAAGAGTGGGCACTCCGTGGCCGCGCCACAGCTGGAGGCCGCGCACGCGGCTGCGGGCCAGGCGCTGGGGGAGGTGTGGCGGGAGCACCGGGATGTCTCCGCCAGGGAGCAGGTGCGGTTCTTTCTGGATGCGCTCGCCCCCGATCTGGCTTCCCGGCTCTCGGACGATCAGTTCGAGCGGGTGGTGGAAGCGTACATCACTCCCGTCCTCCATTTTCCCCCCGTCCCTTCCCCGGGCGCGCTGGAGGCGGTGAAGGACCTTGCCAGCCAGGGGATCAGGCTCTGCGTCATCTCCAACACCGGTCGTTCTCCGGGCCTGGTTTTGAGGAAGGTGCTGGACCACTATGGTCTCCTCAGCTACTTCACGGTCTTGACCTATTCTGACGAGATCGGCTACCGGAAACCGCATCCGCAGATCTTCCAGGAGACGCTGCGGCGGGCCGGGAGTGACCCCGCCCAGTCCGTGCACGTGGGCGACAACCCCGTGGACGACGTGGCGGGGGCGAAGGCGGTGGGGATGCGGGCCATCCATTTCTCTCCCGGAGGCCCGGTCACGTACTTCTCGCGCCCGGACGCCGTGGCGCTTCACCTGGGTCAGCTCCCCGAGCTGATCCGGGCCCTCTGATTTTGTCGGAGGGGGGCTCCGCCCCCCTTCCGAACCTCCCCCAAAGCTTGCGCGGGCGGAGCCCGCGCTCGAACACCTCGAATCCTCGCCTACCCCGGAGCTTTCTGCTTGCCTCCCCGATCCGGCTCGCAGTATCATGAGGGCCGTGATAGGAGTTGGGATGATGGAGCTTGCAGAGCTGAGGGCGAAGATCCGGGATATCAAGGATTTCCCCACCGAAGGGGTCCTCTTCAAGGACATCACCACCCTGCTCAAGGACGGGGTCGCCTTCAAAGACGTCATCGATCACCTCGCCGGGAAATACCAGGAGTCCAGGGTCGAGGTGGTGGTCGGGGTCGAATCCCGCGGCTTCATCTTCGGGGGGGCGTTGGCCCATCAGCTCAAGGCCGGCTTTGTCCCGGTGCGGAAGCTGGGGAAGCTCCCCGGCAAGACCATCGAAGTGGAGTACGAGCTAGAGTATGGCCGGGATGCCCTGGCCGTTCACGAGGACGCCATCAGGCCCGGCCAGCGGGTGCTGGCTGTGGATGACCTCCTCGCCACCGGCGGCACCATGGCGGCCACCCTCCGGTTGATCGAGCAGCTCGGCGGCCAGGTGGTGGGCATCACGTTTCTGATCGAGCTGGCCTTCCTGCGCGGCCGTGAAAAGCTCAAGAACCACCCGATCCACTCTCTGATCATCTATGATTGAAAAACTCTCGCGACCGGCGCTCGCCTTCCTCGCGCTGAGCCTGCTGGCCGGCGTGCCCGCGGCCGGGGCTGAGGAAGGACGCGCGCTTTTCCTCCGCCTCCTCAACGTTCCCGCCGAGACTCCGGAAGCGGCGTTCAGGGAGTCACTCCGAAGCCGGCCTGCCCAACGCCCGGCACCCGAGTGGGAGATCCTGGCCGACGGCAGCGCCCGCTACGGCGACTCCAAGCTGAGCGTGGTCATCAAGAACCCTTGCCCGGACGGAACCTTCCACACCCCTCTCGCCCTGCCGGGCCGCCGCTAATCCTCCGGCGTTCTCCCAAGCCCCGATGGAGGAGGCTTCCATGGCCATCAAAACGGTTGGCGTCATCGGGTGCGGAGTGATGGGGTCGGGGATCGCGCAGGTCTCGGCGCAGGCCGGGCTCCGGACCGTCGTGGTGGAGGTGAATCAGGAGCTCCTCCAGCGCGGGATCGGAAACATCAAGAAGAATCTCGAGGGCCTCGTCGCCAAGGGGCGGCTGTCGGCCCCGGACCGGGACGCAGTTCTCGACCGGATCACCGGCGCCGCCCGTTTCGAGGATCTCGAGGCGTGCGACCTCGTGGTGGAGGCCATCACCGAGAACCAGCAAGTCAAAAACGAGACCTTTGGAAAGCTGGACCGGATCTGCCAGCCGCAGGCCATCCTGGCGTCCAACACCTCCTCCTGTAACGTTACCGCCATGGCCGCCGCCACCAAGCGGCCCGGCCGGGTGGTGGGTCTCCACTTCTTCAACCCGGTGCCGCTGATGAAGCTGGTGGAAGTGGTGCGAACCATCCTGACCGAAGAAATGACATTCACCACGGCCTGGGAGTGGATCCGGGCCGTCGGCAAGACCCCCGTGGCCGTCAAGGACTCCACGGGGTTCATCGTGAACCGGCTCCTGGTCCCGTACCTCCTGGAAGCGATCCGCTTGCTCGAGTCCGGGGGGGCCTCCATGGAGGACATCGACCAGGCCATGAAGCTCGGCTGCGGCTACCCCATGGGACCGTTCACGCTCCTGGACCTCCTGGGGCTCGACACGGCCATGTATGTTGCCGAGGTGATGTTCGAAGAGTTCCGGGAGGCGCGCTTCGCCCCGCCACCCCTCTTGAAGCGCATGGTGCTGGCCGGGCAGCTGGGGCGGAAAAGCGGCCGCGGCTTTTACGACTACACCTAGTTCTCGGAGGGGGCACGCCCCCCTTCCGAACCTCCCCCCGGGGAGGGTTGCGCGGGCAAAGCCCGCGCCCGGACGGCGGTCTAAACGTAGGGAGGAAGGCATGGCGCTCAGGACAGCGGAGCAGTACCTGGAGAGCCTGCGGGACGGGCGCACGGTCTATTACCGGGGCGAGCGGGTGGCCGACGTGACCAGCCACCCCTGGCTCGGAGTAGGGGCCAGCCACTGCGCCATCGACTACGCGCTCGCCGATGACCCGCGCCACAAGGAGCAGCTCCGCTACGCGGAGAACGGCAAGACGCTGAACCGCTTCTACAAGCTCCCCGTGAGCGCCGAGGACCTCTTGAGACGCCGGGAGATGATCGCGGAGGGGACCCGGGCGGGACGCGCCATCGTCCAGCTCATCAGGGAGATCGGCACCGACTTCATCTTTGCCCACACGATCATCGCCCACGCGATGGAGGCCAAGCTCAAGGCGCCTTACCACGAGCGATTGCGCGCCTACCACCGTCACGTGGCGGAGAACGATCTCGCGATGGCCGTGGCCCAGACCGACGTCAAGGGGGACCGGAGCCTGGGGCCCACTGAGCAGGAGCATCCGGATTACTACGTGCGGGTCGTGGATCGGCAGAAAGACGGGATCGTGGTGCGTGGGGCCAAGGCGCACACCACCAACTCCGTGTACGCCAACGAGATCATCGTGCTCCCCACCCGCAATCTCACCGAGGCGGACCGGGACTACGCCCTGGCCTTCGCGGTCCCGGCCAACGCCAAAGGGTTGAAGTTCATCGCGAGCCCGCTCTCCGGCGGTGGCAGCTCGCCGTTCCACTTTCCGGTCTCCTCCCGCCACAAGATGGTGGACACCCTGACCGTCTTCGACGACGTCTTCGTCCCGTGGGAGCGCGTCTTCCTCTGCGGCGAAACGCCCTACGCCGGGGCGCTGGCCCTCGGCTTCGTGGAATTTCACCGGTTCACCGCGATCAGCTACAAGCTCCCGTTGCTCGACCTCATGATCGGGGCGGCCCAGCTCGTGGCCGAGGCCAACGGCATCGAGCGGGCGGGCCACGTGCGGGAGAAGCTCTCGCGCCTCATCGCCTACCGCGAGACTGTTCGCGCCCTCACCGTGGCTGCGGCCCACGAGTGCAGCGTCAAGGGACCGGGCGTGGCCGTCCCGGACACCACGATCACGAACATCGCCAAGCAGTACTTTGCCGAGAACTACCACGCCATGGTCCAGAAGGTCCAGGACGTCGCCGGCGGCCTCTTGGTCACCGGCCCCGGAGAGGAAGATCTGACCAACCCGGAGACTAAAGACTACCTGGAGCACTATCTCGGCGGGAAAAAGGGGTTCGGCTCGCTGAACCGGCTCAAGCTCATGAACCTGATCCGGGACCTGATGGCCTCGGACTTCGGGGGGTACCACGAGCTCCTGGCGATCCACGCGGAGGGCTCTCTGGAGGCGCAGAAGATCACCATCCTCCGGGGGTTCGACGCCGGCGCCTGCCGCGCCTTCGCCGCCGAGTGCGCCAACCTGGAGCTATAGCCGATGGGTCTGATTTACAAGACTGTGAGGTTGACGGGCTCCCGCGCCGAGCGCGAGGTCAAGGCGCTCTTCGACACCGGTAGCTCCCATTGCTTCGTGAGTCGAGAGGTCGCCGAGTCGGCCGGAAACCTGTTCCGCGTCGTGGTTCCTTTCCAAGTGGAGATGGCGACCACGGTAACTCAAGTGCAGGAGGCGATTTACGCGGCCATCTGGCTCGACGGGCACCCGCTCCAGTGGGTTCTGTACGTAGTGGATGGTCTGACCGAACCGTTGATTGTGGGCGTGGATTTCCTTCAGATCTGGAAAATCAAACTGGATCCGGAGCACGAAACCGTGCTCCTGGATCCCAACGCCCTCAAAATCAAGCTGGTGTGACGATGCGGGATCTCTACTACCTGACGGACGAGCAGCGGGAGGCGCGGGATCTGGCCCGCCAGATCGCTCGGGAGAAGATCGCGCCGGTGGCCGCCCACCACGACGAGACCGAGACCTACCCCGAGGACGCCATCCGGGTTCTGGCCGAACAGGGGCTCGAGGGGATCTGGCTCCCGGAGGAGTACGGGGGGACGAGGATGGGCGCGCTCGCCCTCTGCCTGGTCGTCGAGGAGATCGCCTGGGCGTGCGCTGCCACCGCAACGAACTACCTGGCGACCCCGCTGGGCGGCTATCCGATCCTCCTGGCCGGGACCGAGGAGCAGAAGAAGCGATACCTGCCGCGGCTGGCCTCGGGTGAGATCCAGGCCGCGTATTCGCTCTCGGAGCCCGGCGCCGGGTCCGACGCGGCGTCGCTCCAGACCACGGCCGTCCGCAAGGGAGACCGCTACATCCTGAACGGGACCAAGCTCTGGTGCTCCAACGGAGACCACGCCGGCGTCATCACCCTCTTCGCCACCGTGGATCGGTCCAGGCAAGCGAAGGGAGTGACGGCGTTTCTCGTGGAGCCGTCCTTCCCCGGCTTCGCCATCGGAAAGAAAGAGAAGAAGATGGGGATCCGGGCGTCTCCCACCGTGGCGATCCAACTGACCGACTGCGAAGTGCCGGCGGAAAACCGGCTCGGCGAGGAAGGGGAGGGGTTCAAGATCGCCATGCGGACCCTGGACCAGACGCGCCCGCCGACCGGCGCCATCGCCCTGGGGATTGCCCAGGCGGCGCTGGACGCGGCGCTGGCGTACGCGAAGGAGCGGAAGCAGTTCGGCCAGCCCATCGCCTCGTTTCAGGGGATCCAGTTCATGCTGGCCGACATGGCCATGGCCGTCCACGCGTCCCGGCTCTTGGTCCACCACGTCGCCCAGCTCGTGGACCGGGGGGCCTCCCGCGTCGTGCTCGAGGCCTCCATGGCGAAGTGCTTTGCCGCGGACACGGCCATGCGGGTCGCGACCGACGCGGTCCAGATCCTCGGGGGCTACGGCTACACGCGGGACTATCCGGTGGAGCGGTTCATGCGCGACGCCAAGATCACCCAGATCTACGAGGGCACCAGCCAGATCCAGCGCGTGGTGATCGCCCGGGAGCTGCTCGGGAGAGAGTGAGGGAGACGCGGTCATGACGAGCCCCATCATCGTGGAGGCGCTTCGGACGCTGATGGACAAGCGGGACCTGAGCCGTCTCGAGGCGGCGGCCGCCATGGATGCCATCATGTCCGGCACCGCCACCAACGCCCAGATCGCGGCCTTTCTGACGGCGCTCCGGATGAAGGGGGAGACGGTCGAGGAGCTGATCGGCTTCGCCCAGGTGATGCGCCAGAAAGCGGTCCGGGTGCGGACGCACGGGGAGGAAGTGGCGGCGCTGACCGGCACCGATCGGGAGATGCTCATCGACACCGCCGGCACCGGGGGCGACGCCGCGGGGACCTTCAATGTCTCCACCGCCACCGCCATCGTCGTGGCGGGGGCGGGGCTCAAAGTGGCCAAGCACGGCAACCGCTCCGTCTCCTCCCTCTGCGGCTCCGCGGACGTGGTGGAAACCCTCGGGATCAACCTGGAGCTCAGCCCGGCCAAGGTCGCCCGGTGCGTGGACGAGGTCGGGATCGGCTTCCTCTACGCGCCCCTCCTGCACACGGCGATGAAATACGTCATGGCTGCCCGCCGGGAGATGGGGGTGCGGACCGTGTTCAACATGCTGGGGCCGCTGACCAACCCCGCGGGCGCCAACGCCCAGGTCATCGGTGTGTATAGCCTGGCGCTGGCCGAGCCGCTGGCGCGCGTGCTGGCCGAGCTGGGGACCCTGCGGGCCTTCGTGGTTCACGGGGCCGACGGCCTGGACGAGATCTCGAACACCGGGGAGAACCACATCTCCGAGGTGCGGGAGGGGGTCGTGCGCACCTTCA
>CAYJUC010000196.1:0-3182 GCA_964372605.1 uncultured bacterium
TGCTGGTGGGGCTGACGGGGGGGATCGGGACCGGGAAGAGCACGGTCTCCCGGATGTTCCGGGATCTCGGCTGCCTGATCATCGACGCGGACATCCTGGCCCGGGAGGTGGTGGAGCCGGGGGCGCCGGCGTACGCGAAGATCGTGGCCGAGTTCGGCAAGGGGGTCCTTCAGAAGGACGGGCTCATCGACAGAAAGAAGTTGGGGGCGGTCGTGTTCGGCGACGACGAGAAGCGCAGGCGGCTGGAGGAGTTCACCCATCCCGAGATCAGGGCCCGGCAGGCGGGGATTCTCGCCGGGCTGGCGGAGGAGGGGTTCGACGGGATCGCGATCTTCGACGCCGCGCTGCTCGTGGAGACCGGCAGGGCCAAGAACATGGACCGGCTCGTGGTCGTGTTTGCCGAACCGGCGGTCCAGCGCCGGCGGCTGATGGTGCGGGACAGCCTCTCTGAAACCGAGGCGGAGCGGAAGATTCAGAGCCAGCTCCCGCTGGCTGAGAAGGTCAAGCAGGCCCACTACGTGGTGGATAACTCCGGCACCCGTGAGGAGACGGAGCGGCGGGTCCGGGAAGTCCACCAGGCGCTCCTCGCTGATCTCAAAGCCTTCCAGGCCTCCCAGCCATGATGGCGCGCCGCGACGGGCGGGCGCCAGCCCGGGCGCCCGTCGCTGACAAACGCCGGGCCCTCGGACAGCACTTTCTCCGGGATATCAGTATCGTTCAGGCCATCGTCGATGCCGCGCGTCTCTCCCGGGATGACCTCTGTGTCGAGATCGGGCCTGGAGAGGGTGCGCTGACGTTCCTCTTGGCGGCTGAGGCCGGCCGGCTGCTCGCCCTCGAGGTGGATGAGGGGTTGATCGCGCGCCTGCGACCCCGGCTCACCCCGTTCTCCAACGCCGAGATCCGCCACGCCGACGCCCGGCGCTTCGATTTTTCGACCCTTCCCTTTCTCCGCCCCTCAGCCGATGGCCGGGTGGTGGTAGTGGGGAATCTTCCCTATAGCGTTTCCAAGCCGATCCTCGAACGGCTCGTGGCAGCGCGGACCGCGCTCTCGGAAATGGTCCTCACCCTCCAGAAGGAGGTGGCCGAGCGGGTTGCTGCGGAACCCGGCGGGAAGGAATACGGGGCGCTCTCGGTTCTCACGCAGCTCTACTGCGAGGTCCGGCCGGTCATGACGATCCCGGCCGGGGCCTTCAGGCCGCCGCCCAAGGTGGAGTCGGCCGTCCTCCACCTCCGGGTCCTTCCCGCTCCGCGCGTGCCGGTGGCGGACGAAGGGAAGTTTCGCGGGGTGGTGAAGGCGGCGTTCGCCCAGCGGCGGAAGATGGTCGCCAACGGGCTGGCCGGGGGGCTCGGGCTGCCGGTGGAGGCGGTCAGGCGCCGCCTCGAGACGGCGGGGATTGATCCGGCCCGCCGCGCAGAAACGCTCTCGCTCGAAGAGTTCGCCCGAGTGGCTTCGGCCCTCGAATTCCTTCGAGGCGAGGAAGGGGAGTGATAAGATAAAGGGCAAGTGCAAACAGGAGTTTACCTCTCGTGAACGCTGCCGCGCCCCATCCCGTCGATCCCTTCGCCCCATCTCCGGAACCTTCAGTGCGCCTGATCCCTTTGGGTGGGCTCGGCGAGATCGGCCTCAACATGATGCTGGTCGAGTTCGGCGAGGATCTGATCGCCGTGGACTGCGGCCTCATGTTTCCCGATGACGAGATGCTGGGGATCGACTACGTCATCCCCGATTTCGCCTATCTTCTCGGCAAGCGCGAGGCGTTTCGCGGAGTGGTGCTGACCCACGGCCACGAGGATCACATCGGCGCGCTTCCGTACCTGCTCCGCGACTTCTCGGTCCCTGTCTACGGCACTCCGCTCACGCTGGCGTTCGTGGCCGATCGCCTGCGCGAGCACGGCCTCTCGGAGAAGGCCGACCTCCGGCCGCTCCGCCCGCGCGAGCGGTTCGAGCTGGGCGGTTTCACCGTGGAGGCGCTCCGCGTCACCCACTCTATCGTGGACGGCATCGGGCTCGCCATCGGGAGCCCGGTCGGCACCATCGTCCACACCGGAGACTTCAAGCTGGACTCGAGCCCGATCGACGGCGAGCATCCCGACTATCACGGGTTCGCCGAGCTGGGGGAGCGGGGAGTGCTGGCCCTCTGCTCCGACTCCACCAACGCGGAGCGTCCCGGGCACACCCGCTCCGAGTCTGACGTTGGGCAGGCCCTCTCCGGGCTCTTCGAGAAGGCCAGGGGGCGGATCATCGTGGCCACCTTCGCCTCCCACATTCACAGAATCCAGCACGTGCTGAACCTGGCGGCCCGCTACGGGCGGAAGGTGGCGCTCCTCGGGAAGAGCATGGTGGGGAACGTGACGATCGCCAGCGAGCTGGGGTATCTCACAATTCCCGCCGGTGTGCTCACGCCGCTGGAGGAGCTGGCCGAACTTCCGGCGTATCGCCAGGTCGTCCTCTCCACCGGAAGCCAGGGGGAGCCCAACTCGGCCATCGCGCTCATGGCGTCCAGAGAGCACAAGCATTTCCAGATCGAGGAAGGCGACCTGGTGATTCTCTCCGCCCGGATCATCCCCGGCAACGAGCGGGTCATCGGCCGGGTGGTCAACGCCCTCTTTCGCCTGGGGGCCGAGGTGCTCTGGGAGGACGTGGCCTTCATCCATGTCTCCGGCCACGCCTCGCAGGAGGATCTGAAGCTGATGCTCAACCTGACCCGGCCCCGCTACTTCATCCCCGTCCACGGGGAGTACCGCCACCTCCGCGCCCACGCGCGCCTGGCCGAGTCCGTGGGGATTCCCAGAGAGCGCGTCTTCATCATCGAGGACGGCCTGGGCATTGAGCTGACAAAAAGCAGCGCGCGACTGCTGGGCCGGTTTCCCGCAGGGCGGATCCTGGTCGATGGCAGAGGGGTCGGCGATGTGGGGGCGGTGGTGCTGAGGGATCGCCAGCTCCTGGCCGAGGACGGAATGGTGGTGGTGGCCCTGACCGTGGACAAGGCCACCGGAGAGCTTCTGGCCGGGCCGGAGATCGCCAGCCGGGGTTTCGTCTATGTCAGGGAGTCCGAAGAACTGCTGGACGAGGTCAAAGGCGCGATCCGTGAGGCCCTGGCCCAGCGCGATCCCTCGGTCCCCTTTGATAGAGAACTGTTCGGCTCGCTGGTCAAGGGGAGCGTGCGCCGCTTCATCAACCA
>CAYJUC010000196.1:3282-7425 GCA_964372605.1 uncultured bacterium
ATAGAGAACTGTTCGGCTCGCTGGTCAAGGGGAGCGTGCGCCGCTTCATCAACCAGCGCTTCCAGCGCAAGCCCATCGTCCTCCCAATAGTTCTAGAGATCTAATGACTACGCGAAGTCGGCGCGGGGCATGTCTCAGCCGGTTCGAGCGCGGGCTTGGCCCGCGCAATCGAGTCTATGGGGGGAGGTTCGGAAGGGGGGCCGTAGCCCCCCTCCGAGGCCAGATTTGATGGCAAAGGTACTCGCAAAGAAAGGCAAGGCGCATCCAGGCCGCTGGCAGCGTGAGGTCAAAGGCATCCTCGCCCTGGCTCTGGCTGGCTTCTGCGTCGTCGCCCTGGCGACCTTCGACCCCCAGCTCCACCGCGCCGATCAGGCGAGCCCTGTGGGGCCGGTGGGGAGCTGGCTCGGCTGGTCGTTCTTCTGGGCCTTCGGTTACGCAGGGTACCTCTTCCCGGTCGTCCTGGCCTTCTGCGGCGCCGCCGCCTTTTTCCGTCCCAGGATCTGCACCGGGTATCCGGTGGTCGTGGGCCTGGCGCTGCTCCTGGTCAGCGCCACCGGTCTCCTGGCTCGCGCTTCTGTTCCGGAATCCGGGATCCAGAAGGGGGGCGCGATGGGATGGGGCGTGGTCGAGCTCCTCCGCGCCTCGGTGGGAGAGATCGGCACGATCTTTGTCCTCCTGACCACCATTCCTATCGGACTTCTCTTTCTCACACAGGCGTCATACGCGGCCTTTTCCCGCAGTGTCAGCGCCAGCGCCGCCAAGCTTTTCGACTGGCGATGGCCGAAGGCTACCGCGCGGCAGGTTCAGGAAAACCCCGCCCTGATGCTGGCGCTCCCGACGCTCAAGACGAAACCTGAGCCCGCGCCGCCCCCGCTCGTGGTCGTGGAGACGGCCCCGCGGAAGGCCGCGCTGGTGGATCGCGGGCCCGCCAAGCAGGAAACCTTCAACTTCGGCAAAGGCGACCTGCCCCCCTTCCAGCTCCCGCCCGTGGGTCTCCTGTCCGTCCCGCCCGCGTCCGAGTCGAAGCGAACGCGGGAAGAGCTGCAGGCCAACGCGGACATCCTGAAAAGGAAGCTCCAGGATTTCGGGGTGGAGGGGCACATCGTCCAGGTCAATCCCGGGCCCGTGATCACCTCCTATGAGTTCGAGCCGGCGCCCGGAATCAAGGTGAGCCAGGTGGTGAACCTGGCCGATGACCTGGCCCTGGCCATGAAGGTCGCGTCGGTCCGAATCGTGGGACCCATCCCCGGGCGGGGGACCGTCGCGGTGGAGGTTCCCAACCCCGAATTCGCCACCGTTTACCTCCGCGAGATCCTGGTCTCTCCGGAGTTCGTCCAGTCCAAGGGGAAGCTCCCCCTGGCCTTGGGCAAGGATGTGACCGGCAATCCCTTCGTCGCCGAGCTCACCGCCATGCCCCACCTCCTGATCGCCGGCGCCACGGGCAGCGGGAAGTCCATCGGCCTGAACGCGATGATCTGCTCCGTTCTCTACAGGGCGACGCCCGCCGAGGCGCGCTTCTTGATGATCGATCCCAAGCGCCTCGAGCTGGGAATCTACGAGGGGATTCCCCACCTGCTGGCTCCGGTCGTCACCGACGCCAAGGAGGCGGCGGCCCGCCTCCGGTGGATCGTGGGGAAGATGGACGACCGCTACAAGCTCCTGGCCGCCAGGCACGCGCGAAACATCGAGAGTTACAACAAGGAAGTGGAGTCGGCGGAACGGTTGTCGTATTTGATCGTGGTGGTGGACGAGCTGGCCGACCTCATGATGGTCTCGGCCGGCGAAGTGCAAAATTCCCTGGTGCGGCTGGCGCAGATCGCGCGCGCCGTCGGGATCCACCTGATCATCGCCACCCAGCGCCCCTCGGTGGATGTGGTCACCGGGCTCATCAAGGCCAACTTCCCCTCGCGCGTCGCCTTCCAGGTGGCCTCCAGGGTGGATTCCAGGACGGTCCTGGACGGGAACGGCGCGGAGCAGCTTCTCGGCCGCGGCGACATGATCTTCGTGCCGCCGGGCGGCTCCCGCCAGGTGCGCGTCCACGGCTCCTGGGTGTCCGAAGAAGAGGTCAAGGCGATCTGCGACTTCCTGCGAGCGCAGGGGACCGCCATCTATGAGGAGCTCGTGCTGCCCAGGGAAGAGGGCGGGGGAGGGAACGGCGACGTCGCCGAGCGGGACGAGCGGTACTGGGACGCGGTGCAGCTCGTCATCAGCCAACGCCAGGCCTCGATCTCGTTCCTCCAGCGGCGGTTGCAGCTCGGGTACCCCAAGGCCGCGCGCTTCATCGACATGATGGAGCAGGACCGGATCATCGGCCACGGCGACGGCGCCAAGCCCCGCGAGGTTCTGGTGGGGCCGGAATATCTGGCCAAGCGGGGAAAGTAGTGCGCTCGAGCCTGGTCGCGCTGCTCGTTGCGGGATTGATAGCCGCCGGGCCGATTGCTATAGGGCCGGGCGTGGCGGAGCCCGGGCGCCCGGCTGTTGAAATTGCGCAGCCCGGGAGCCCGACCCTTGAAGATGTCGTTGCGGGGCTCGAACGGACCTACACGCGAATTGCCGACCTCAGGGCCGACTTCACCCAGAACGCTTTCAACAAAAGCCTGGGGCAGACCATCAAGGCGGAGGGCACGGTCTATCTGAAGAAGGGCGGGAAGATGCGCTGGGAGTACAAGAGTCCGTCCCCTCAGCAGATTGTGTCCGACGGAAAATCCCTCTGGATCTACACCCCCGAGCTGAATCAGGTCAACGTCGGCGAGGCGCCCCGCGCGCTCGCTGGCCCGGCGGGGAGCTTCCTGGCCGGGCTCGGCAAGCTCAGGGAGGAGTTCTCCGTCCGTTTCTTCACCCCTCCGAAAGATGACGACGGCCGCCCGGTCCTCGACCTCCGGCCGAAGAAACCGACGCCAGTGCTCACCCGGCTGATCCTCTCGGTGGACCCCAAGGAATACCTGGTCCAGAAGGCCGTCCTGCACGACCAGTTCGACAACACCGTCACCATGGCGTTCACGAAGGTCACGATCAACTCCGGCCTCGGCGAACCCCTCTTTACATTTACTCCTCCGAAGGGGGCCGCCGTGGTGCCCCTGGAGCTCCCGAGGTAACGGACCATGGCCGCCGAAAATTCCTTCGACATCGCGTGCAAGCTGGACATGCAGGAGGTCTCGAACGCCGTCAACCAGACGATCAAGGAGATCCAGCAGCGCTACGACCTCAAGGGATCCCACTGCGAGGTGGTCCTGGAGAAGACCGAGATCACGCTCACCGTCCCCGACGACATGAAGCTCAGGGCGGTGACCGACATCCTCCAGTCCAGACTCCACCGCCGCGGGGTGCCGCTCAAGGCGCTCTCCTACGGGAAGGTGGAGCCCGCGGCCGGCGGGAGACTCCGCCAGACCATCGCCCTCCAGCAAGGTATCCCGATCGAGAAGGCCAGGGAGATCGTCAAGCTCGTGAAGGAGACGAAGCTCAAGGTGCAGGCGCAGATCCAGGAGGATCAGGTGCGCGTTGTGGGCAAGAACCGGGACGACCTCCAGTCGATTATCGCCATGCTCAAGGAGAAAGATCTCGACATCGCGCTGCAATTCGTGAACTACCGGTCTATCTAGGGCCGGGCGCCCGGGCTGCGCCACGCCCGGCCCAGAGGCGGGCTCCCGGGCTATCGCCTCGCCCGCTTGGAGACGGGCGCCCGGGCCGGTTTCCGCTATACGGTGATCTCGAGCACGTTCTTATCGGGGTCGCTGAAATACGCTTGCGGCCCGCGCAAGACCCCTTGTTCACGGGCGTGTTCTTTGAAGAACTTCACCCCCCCTTTTTTGAGCGTCGCGATTGCCGCCTTGTGTTTACGCGGCGGGACTCTGAGCGGAGTGCTTGTGGTACACTCTTCCCTGCCATGCCTACGGAAAACTGGGTGGGCACATGAAGATCCATCTCACCACGCTTGGCTGTCCGAAGAATCAGGTGGACTCGGAGCTGATGCTCGGGATGCTGGCGCGGGCCGGCCACAAGATCGTCCCCGAGGCCCGCGGCGCCGACTGCCTGATCGTCAACAGCTGCGCGTTCATCGACCGGGCCCGGGAGGAGTCTGTCAACACCATCCTGGAGTTGGCCCAGCTGAAGGGTGGGGGGCCGAAGGCCGGGCGGGAGATGATA
>CAYJUC010000197.1:0-3524 GCA_964372605.1 uncultured bacterium
GGCGACCTCGCCGAACCTCACCCTGACCATGTCCGCCCAGGATTGGCTGGACCTCTTGGGGGGGAAGCTCTCCGGTCAGATGGCCTTCATGTCCGGCAAGCTGAAGCTCAAGGGAGACATGGGGCTCGCGATGAAGGTCGCCGGCATGTTCGGCACCACGTAGTCTTCACCCCCGCCCCGTTTCCCCACCATTCGCCCCCTTCCGTTCGGCGCGACGGAGCCGGCCGAATAATCTCGAGACCAGAGGAGGATGCCATGGCCGCTTACATCATCGCCAACGTGGACGTCAAGGATCCGGTGGGCTACGAGGAGTACCGGAAGCTGGTTCCGGCTACCGTCCAGAAGTACGGCGGCAAGTTCCTGGCCCGCGGCGGCCCGTTCGAGAGGCTGGAAGGGGAGTGGCAGCCCAAGCGGCTGGTCATCCTGGAATTTCCGAGCCTCGCCGAGGCCAAGCGGTGGCACGGATCGGAGGAGTACCGGCCGGCGAAGGCGCTGCGCCAGAAGTTGGCCGTCAGCGACGTGATCGTCGTCGACGGCGCGTAGACCGAGCTTGCTGCTCGACGGGATCCGCGTCCTCGATCTCTCCCGCGTGATCGCGGGGCCCTACTGCGCCATGCTGCTCGGGGACCTCGGCGCCGACGTGGTGAAGCTCGAGCGCCCCGGCCGCGGCGACGACCTCCGGGATTGGCGCGGCCGGGACGGCATGAGCGCCGTCTTCGCCGCGGTGAACCGGAACAAGCGCGGCCTCGCCGTGGATCTTCAGCGCCCTGAAGGCGTGAAGATCGCCTTCGAGCTGGCCCGCCGCGCTGACGTGGTTATCGAGAATTTTCTCCCGGGGGTCGCGGACAGATTCGGCCTCGGGTACGAGGCCGTGCGCGCCGCGAATCCTCCCGTCGTCTACCTCTCCGTCACCGGCTTCGGCCGGACCGGGCCCTACGCGCAGCGGCCGGGGTACAACACCATCGCGCAGGGGATGAGCGGCCTCACGGCGATCACGGGGATGCCCGGCCACCCTCCGACGCGCGTGGGCGGATCGGTGGCCGACCTGGCTTCAGCCTTCCTCGCCTTCGGCGCGGTGAACGCGGCTCTTGTCCACCGCTTCCGCACCGGAACGGGTCAGCGCCTGGACGTGAACCTGCTCGCCTCCACGCTGGCGCTCCTGCCGGATCCGGTCGCCTTCTACTTCGATTCCGGCGTGCGGCCGGGGCGCGAGGGGAATCGCAACCCGAACCTGGCCCCGTCCGACGCTTACCGCACGAGCGACGGGCACGTGGCGGTGGTGGTGATGAATCCGGACCAGTGGGAACGCTTCTGCCGCGTTCTCGGCGATGAAACGCTCGCCGCGGATCCGAAATTCAAGACGAACGCCGACAGGGTGAGGAACCGCGCCGAGCTGACCGCGCGAGTCGAGGCCGCGCTCGTGGGACACTCGACGGCGGAGTGGGTCCAGCGTTTCGCGGCGGCTGCCGTCGCCGCCGGGCCGATCTACGAGTTCGATCAGGTCTTCGAGGACCCGCAGGTCAGTCATCTCGGCCTCGTCACGGAAACGGAGCAGCCCGGCTACGGGAAGGTGAAAATGCTCGGCTTTCCGTTCACGGCGTCATCGGCGCCCGCGGCCATCCGGCGGCCGGCGCCGCGCCTCGGCGAGCACACCGCCGAACTGCTCGAGGAGCTTGGGCTGCCGCGCGCGGAGATCGAGCGGCTGGCCGCCGCCGGCGTGGTCACGCTGGGACCGTCGCGGTGAACCAGCGCTTCCGGTTGATCTGTATGCCTCTTGTCGCTATCATGTGTGCATGTTTATAGAAACCGATTGCCGGAGGGGGCCATGACGAGAGCGGCGGCGCTGAAAAGGAAGTCCTTCTTTGTCGACGAGCATGCGCTGCGTCGAGCGAAGAAAGCGTTGGGAGTCGCAACCGAAGCGGAAGTCGTGCGCGTGTCCGTGGAACGGGTCGCCGAGATGGAGGAGTTCTGGCGATTCATGAAGAGCAGTCGCCGGATTCTCAAGCCGGGAAGCGTAAAGACACCGTAATATGCCCTGGGCCATCCTCGACACGGATGTGTATATCGGGCACTGGGAGCGCGGTCTCTACGAGGGGGTCTTGACCCTCGTGCGAAGGACTTTTATCGTCCGCCATTCGGCGGTGGTCCTGTCCGAGCTCCGCAGGGGCGCCAGAACTCGTGAGGCTGAAAGGCTTGTTGACGCGCTCTATCGTCTTGCTAAAACTCGGTGGGAGCCAACGGCGGCAGAGTGGTGGGAAGCGGGAAGGCTGATCCGTAAGATCGGCGATGCACAACGGTGGGAACGAAGCAAGCGGCGGGATTTCCAGAACGACGCTCTGATCGCGCTGACCGCCCGTCGTCATGGAGCGACGATCGTGACAGCCAACAGGGGGGACTTCGACCTCCTTGCCAGAGAGCTTCGGGTGTCAGTTCTACCGGTATGACGCGTGTGTCTATAGGGCTATCGTGAGCCTGTAAGGAGCCGGTATGCGCGTGGACATGCACGCCCACTATGTGCCGACGAAGGTCCTGACGATCCTCGAGCAGAACGCGGCGTCCTACGGCGTTAGCCTGGAGGCCGCGGCCGCCGGAGGCCGGTGTTTACACTTCGGCTACGGCCTGACGATTCGCCCCTTCTTTCCCCGCCTGCTTGATCTGGAGACGCGCTGGGGCGAGATGGACCGGCAGGGCGTGGACCGCCAGATCCTTTCGGTGTGGGCGGACCTGTTCGGCTACGGGATGCCTTCCGACGAAGCGACCCGCTGGCACCGACTACTCAACGAGAGCCTGTGCGAAGTCGCCCGGAAACACTCTCAACGCCTGTCGGCCCTGGCTTCGGTGCCGCTCCAGGATGCGCGGCAAGCAGCGCGAGAGCTGGAGCACGGCGTCAGGCAGTGCGGGGCTCTGGGCGGCGTCATCGCGGCGAACGTGGAAGGGGTCAATCTCGGCGAGTCGCCGCTGGACGAATTCTGGGCGGCGGCGGTAGAGCTGGACGTGCCGCTGTTCATCCATCCGACCCAGCCGACTCCGCTGCCGCGCACCCGGAACTACGGCCTGAACCAGATCGTCCAATACACGTACGATACGACGGCGACGGCGGGGTCCATCATCTTCGGCGGCGTTCTGGACCGCTTTCCCACCCTCATGCTGATCCTGGCCCACGGCGGAGGATTTTTCCCCTACCAGGTCGGCCGGTTTGATCGCATCTACCGGAACCTGAAGGCGCCGGCGGTTCCGGCGGGGCCGCCCTCGGGATATCTTCGGCGCTTCTACTACGACACGATCCTGCATCATCCGGCGCCTCTGGCCTACCTCCGGAACCTGGTGGGGAGCGACCGGCTGCTCCTCGGCACTGATTATCCCTTCCCGGTTGACGATGAAGATCCGCTGGCGCTCCTCCGAGCTGCCGGCTGCTCGGCTGACGATCTGGCGCGGATCGCCGAAGAAAACGCGCGGCGAGTATTCAAGCTTTGAACTCGAAAGGAGCATGTCATGACTCGCATTCCCACTATCGAAACCAGAGA
>CAYJUC010000197.1:3624-7422 GCA_964372605.1 uncultured bacterium
CGGGAGGAAGCCATCGCCGCCATCCGCGATCGGCGGGCGCCGAAGGGGCTCACCCCGGAGGAGGCGCTGCTGGTCGCCTACGTCCAACAGCTCCTGCGCGTCCATCGGGTGGACGAGCCGACGTTCCGGGCGATGCAGGAGCGCTTCGGGCTCGAGCTCCTGGTGGAGCTGACCGGCGCCATCGGTTACTACGCCTTGCTCGCCTGCGCCCTCAACGCCTTCGACGTGACGCCGGAGCCCGGCGCCGAGCTGCTGCCCGTATGACGATGTTCCGAGAGATGGAGATGAGGTTGACACGCTTGCCGGCTGAACCGGTGATGCCGGGGAAAGGAGAACACCATGCCGGGAAAAACGTAGAAGCTGATCGAGCTCGTGGGCGTCTCAGACAACTCTGTCCAGGATGCGGTTCGTACTGCGATCACCCGCGCCTCCCAAACCCTGAAGGGGCTGGATTGGTTCGAGGTGACTGAGATACGCGGGCTGGTGAAGGATGGGAAGGTTTCCCAGTTTCAGGTCAAACTGAAGGTCGGTTTTCGCCTCCTGAGCGAAGATGAAATAAAAGCGTAGTTCTCCGTGCTCATACCTCGCTCCTGGAGGAGGCGCAGGAGCGCGAGGCACGCATGAGGGGCCTGCCGGAGTTGAAAACGCTGGCTTGGGACGCTCCCGTGGACTGCGGCGCCGGCAATCCGGCGGAGGGAGGCCTCGGATGGCACAGGGAGTTAGGGTTTTGATTACGGGCGCGACGTCAGGCATCGGCCAGGGGCTGGCGGTGGAGCTCGGCCGGCGCGGAGCGCGGGTCGCCATCACCGGCCGGCGCGAGGCCAAGCTGATAGAGACGGCCGATGCGGTTAAGGCGGCGGGGGGAGAATGTCTTGCGCTGCTGGGGAGCGTGACCAATCTGGCGGATGTCAAGCGTCACTATGCGGCGATCCGGGAGCGATGGGGCGGCTTGGACTGGGCGATTCTCAACGCGGGCGTAGGCGGTGCGATGAACGCCCGCGAATTCAAGGCCGAGCACTACCACCGGATGTTCGAGACGAATATCGGAGGCGTGGTGAATTGGCTGGAGGCAGTGATCCCGGACATGATCGCCGCCGGGCAGGGGACCATCGCCGGAATGGCGAGCCTCGCCGCCTTCAGGGGGCTCCCCAATACGGGCGCCTATTGCGCGAGCAAAGCCGCGGTGTTGACGTTGCTCGAATCGACACGGCTCGAGCTCCGCGGGACCGGCGTGAGCGTCGTGACCATCTGCCCGGGCTTCATCAAGAGCGAGATGACGGCCCAGAATGACCCGAGGGACATGGCGTTTGTCATGGAAACGGAGGACGCGGTGCGCCGGATCCTCCGAGGGATCGAGCGGAAGCAGCGCCTCGTCCATTTCCCGTGGCAACTGTCCTTCCTCATGCGGTATCTCGTCCACACTGTGCCGGGGTTTCTCTACGACCGGATGGCCGCGAAGGCTACCCGGAAGTAAGGTGTCGGGCCCGGCGCCAGCAAGGGGGCGTGGAAGATGAAGGCGTTGCGGTGAACCCATGAACACGCGGGGAGGCGTGTGATGGCGGCCCACGTGATTACCAGAGTAGAGAGCGGGTAACCGGCATGAAATACGGATTCTCGCTGGTCGTGCGGGGGCGGGACGCCACCCGCGAAACATTCGACGCCATGGTCCAGAAGGCCGAGTCGCTCGGGCTCGACTCGCTCTGGGCCAGCGATCACCTGGTGATCCCGCCCCGCCGGGTCTCCCGCTATCCGGGCAGAGCAGACGGTGAGTTTCCTCCCGGCTGGCTCGAGCGGTACTGGAACCAGTTCACGGTGCTGACCTACCTGGCGGGAAAGACGAGCTCCATCACGCTGGGGACGAGCGTCTGCATCCTGCCGATGCACCATCCCATCGAGGTCGCGGCGAAGGTCGCCCAGCTGGACCAGCTCCTGAATGGCCGGTTCGTCTTCGGCGCCGGCGTCGGGTGGTTTCGGGAAGAGTTCGAGGTGCTGAACTACCCTTTCCAGGAGCGAGGGGCCCGGACCACCGAGGGACTCCTGATCATGAAGGCGCTCTGGACCCAGGAGCGGGCGAGCTTTCACGGGCGCTTTAACCGGTTTGACCAGGTCCACTTCGGCCCGAAGCCGGTGAGCCGGCCGCACACGCCGATCTGGGTCGGCGGCCACAGTCCTGGCGCGTTCAGGCGAGTGGCAGAAGTTGGCAACGGCTGGCATCCGTTCAGGCTGTCACCGGCCGAGCTTCGGAATGGGCTGGGAGAGCTGAAGAAGCACATGGAGGAGGCCGGCCGATCGATGAGCGAGATCACCGTGTCGGTCAAACTGCACCTGGCCTTTCAGGAGCGCCCGGCGGGAGCGGAGCGCGCCCCGGCGCAGGGATCACCCGCCGAGATCGTCGACGACATCAAGCGCTATCAGGACCTGGGGGTGGCGCATCTGGTCTTCGATTTCGCGCCGGAGACCCGGGCCCAGGCGCTTCACACCATGGAGCGGTTCGCCCAGGAGGTGCGGGGGCGGGTGTGAGTGATGAGCGGCGGGACTACCGGCGCTTCGGACGCGCTGAAAGGGGAGGAAACAGATGATTGACACGATTGACCTTGTCATCGACGCCGACGGCCACTGCAATGAGCCCTGGGAGGACCTGACCTCTTGGATGCCCAAGGAGTGGCGCCACCGGGCGCCCTTTGGCTTCACCGACCGCAGCGGTAACACCCGGATGTACGTGGAGGGGCGGCTCTCCACCCGCACCGAGGGGCTCGGGCCCGGCGTGAGCGGCCCCTTCGCCCCCCATATCGTGGGTGGACGTCCGGGTGAGCGGGACCCCCGCTTGCGCTTGCCGGACATGGACGAGGAGGGCGTTGACGTCGCCGTGGTCTTCGGCACCCGCGTCGCCCTCGACGTGAACGGCATGCAGGACAAGGAGCTGGCCGCGGTTCTCTGCCACGCGGTCAATCGCTGGCTGCTGGAGGAGTATCTCCCCGCGGATCCGAAGCGACTGAAAGCTGCCGGGCTCATCCCCTGCCAGGACCCGCCCGCGGCGGTGAAGGAGCTGGAGTGGCTCGTTCAACACAGGAGAGACGGGGTGGTGACAGCGATGCTCCCCGTCAACGTCTATGGCATCAACCTGGGGGACCGCCGCTTCGACCCCATCTACGAGCTCGCCCAGGCCACCGGGATGCCCCTGGCCGTCCATCCCCAGACGGGCCACGACGGGCAATACGGTGTCTGGGGCACTATGGGGGCCGGGTCCGAGCGGATGGAGAAGTACAGCTACGTTCACATGACCGCCTTCCCCTTCGAGGCGATGATCCCCCTCATGCATATGATCGGGGAAGGGGTGTTCGACCGGTACCCACGGCTCCGGGTTGCCTACGTTGAGGGGAGCTGTGGCTGGCTCCCCTTCTGGAGCCAGCGGCTCGACGAGCACTTCGAGAAGCTGCGGCCGCAGTGGCATCTCTGCCAGCGGAAGCCCTCGGAGATCATCAAGAGCGGGCAGGTGGCCCTCACCTGCGAGCCCGAGGAGGAGATCCTGCCCTACGTCCTGGAGACTATGGGGGAAAGCCTCGTCATGTACGCTTCGGATTACGCCCACTGGGACAGCGAGTTCCCGGAATCTGTCCGGATGCTGGCGGGTATCCCAGGCCTCACCGAAGAACAGAAGCGCCGCGTCCTCGGCGAGAATGCGGTGAAGTGGTTCGGCCTCGCGCCCGATGAGCTTCCGGAACGATCGGTCTATTTCGAGGCGCCGGTGGGGAGGGCGGAGCGCAGAGCGTAGGGAGAGGGAGCCCTTTCGGTTCCCTC
>CAYJUC010000198.1:0-7391 GCA_964372605.1 uncultured bacterium
TCGAAGGGGGCACATCCCCCTCCGAGCCACCCCCTGAGCTTGCGCGGGCCAAGCCCGCGCTCGAAGCAGAAGCGCCGCGCCCCTGCGGGGTGAGCGTGGGGTTCAAGACACATGCTATGCTCTATGCCATGCCGGATCTTGTCAATGAGTTTTCATGGTCCCGGAGCCGGGACCGGACGTTCCAGGAGTGCCGCCGGAAGTACTTCTACCACTACTACGGCGCCTGGGGAGGCTGGGAGCCCGATGCCGCCGAAGGCGTTCGCGCCCTCTACGTCTTGAAGCAGCTCTCCTCCCGCCAGCAGTGGGCGGGCAAGATCGTTCACGAGGCCGTCGAGTGGGCGCTCCGCGCGCTGGCCGAGGGGCGCGAGCTTCCCGAGGGGTGGCTCGTGGACGAAACGGTGAAGCGGATGCGCCGGGACTGGAAAGGCTCCCGCGACAAGCGGTACTGGCAGAGCCCGAAGACCAGCGCCCTGTTCGAGCACGAGTACGGGATTCCGGTCAAGCCTGAGGACTGGCAGGTCCTCCGCGACCACGTGGTCCGCTGCCTCAGGAATTTCTACCGCCTGGAGCTGCTTCAGGAGATCCGGCGCGCCCCGCGGGAGCAGTGGGTGCTGATCGAGGAGATCCGCGCCTTTGACTTCGAGGGGACGGCGATCTATGCGGCCCCTGACTTCGCCTACTGGACCCACGAGGGCCGGTTGGCTCTGGTGGACTGGAAGACGGGGGCCCCGGACCCCGGCGCGATCGCGCTTCAGCTCGGCTGCTACGCGCTGTACGCCCGGGAGGTCCTGCGCGTCCCGCCCGATCGGGTGGATCTCCTGGAGGTGAACCTGCGGGAGCGGACGGTTCAGTCGATTCAGTGGGACGGGGGGAAGCTCGACGAGATCAAGGACCACCTGCGCCTGTCGATCCGCTCGATGCAAGCCTGGCTCCGCGACCCCAAGGCCAACGTGGCGGCGCTGGAGGATTTCGAAAAGACGGAAGAGCTCCGTCTCTGCCGCTGGTGCAACTTCCGGGCGGTCTGCCGTCCGGAGCTTTGAGATAACGCGCGGCGGCCTTGACTCCCGCGCGGGCTCGCGCAATACTCCGTAGCGTCTTCTACTCTCCGCCATCCGCAGGAGGAATACATCATGCCAGCCGGACAACTGTTCATCGGTGGCGCCTGGCGCGGCGCGGCCTCGGGCGAGACCTATCCGACCATCAACCCGGCCACCGAGGAGGAGAGCGCGCGGGTCGCCAGAGGGGACGAGCGCGACGTCGACCTGGCGGTCCAGGCGGCGCGCCACGCCTTCGACGCGGGCCCCTGGCCGCGACTCCCCGCCGCGGAGCGGGGCAGGATCGTCTGGAAGCTCGCCGACCTGCTCGTGGCCAACCTCGACGAGATGGCCAGGCTCGAGACCATCAACACCGGCAAGACGCTCTTCGACTCCGGGAAGGTCGAGATCCCGTTCGCCGCTGAGGTCTTTCGCTACTACGCGGGGTGGGCCACCAAGATCCACGGCGAGACCCTGGCCCTCCGGGAGAACGCCTTCACCTTCACCCTGCGACAGCCCGTCGGGGTCGTGGGGGCCATCGTCCCCTGGAACTTCCCCTTCCTTCTCGCTTCGTGGAAGATCGCTCCCGCGCTGGCTGCGGGGAACAGTGTCGTCCTGAAGCCGGCCACGCTGACCCCGCTCACCGCGCTCAAGTTCGCCGAGCTGGCCGCCGAGGCGGGTCTTCCCGAGGGCGTCTTCAACGTGGTCACCGGTCCCGGGGCGAAGGTGGGGATGGCGCTGGTGCGGCATCCCGGCGTGGACAAGATCGCCTTCACGGGATCGACCGAGGTCGGGAAGCAGATCATGCGGGAGGCCGCGGGGAGTCTGAAGCGCGTGTCGCTGGAGCTGGGAGGCAAGTCGCCGAATATCGTCTTTGCCGACGCGGACATGGAAGCCGCGCTCAGGGGCGCCATGACAGGCATCTTCTACAACAAAGGAGAGGTCTGCGCCGCCGGGTCCCGCCTCTTCATCGAGGAGAAGATCCACGACGACTTCATGTCGAAGCTCACCGAGCGGGCGAAGAACCTCAAGGTCGGCGACCCCATGGACAAGACGACCCGCATGGGTCCGGTGGTCTCGGCCCAGCAGATGGAAACGGTCCTCTCCTACATCGAGGCCGGGAAGAAAGAAGGCGCCAAGCTGGTGACCGGAGGCGGGCGCGCCAAAATTGGAAACGGCAAAGGCTACTTCATCGAGCCCACGATCTTCGACGGGGTGTCGAACTCGATGAAGATCGCGCGGGAGGAGATCTTCGGCCCGGTCCTCTCGGTGATCACGTTCAAGGACTTCGAGACCGGGGTGGCGGAGGGGAACGCGAGCTTCTATGGCCTGGCCGCGGCTGTCTGGACCCGGGACGTGGCCAGGGCGCTCAAGGCGGTGCGTGCCCTCCGGGCCGGAACGGTCTGGGTCAACGCCTACAACCTCTTCGACGCGGCGCTGCCGTTCGGAGGATTCAAGGAGTCGGGGTTCGGGCGGGAGCTGGGGGCGCCGGGCCTCGACCCCTACACCGAAGTCAAGTCCGTGTGGGTGGACCTCTCCTGAGGTGGGATGGTGGCCATGAGTGACTGGAAGAAAATCGAACGCCGGCTGCAAGACGCTCTGGCTCTCCCGCGCCATCCCGTGGCCATCGCCTTCCGCGATCGGCCGCCGGAGAACGTTTCAAAGTTCATCGGGAGCGAGCCTTCCGGTTGCAGCTTCTGGCGGCTCGCCGCCCAGGGACGAGTTTTCTATACGGTGTCTGCAGACCACTACAATTGCCCGGTCGGGAGCTACACTCACAACATTCCGCTCCCTCAGGAGCGCGCCCAGGAGCTCGATCAGACACTCGCGTTCATGACCGGGATCGGCTACGTCAGAATGGAGGAGGTTCCCGGGATCCCCCGCCTGCCGAAGACGCCGGGCGTGGTGATCTATGCGCCGCTCGGAGAGACCCCGGTGGATCCCGACGTGGTGCTCTTCGCCGGCAGGCCCGGTCGGGTCATGCTGCTGCAGGAGGCCGCCCAGCGCGCCGGTGTCGCCTTACAGGCCCCATTGCTCGGCCGCCCGACGTGCATGGCGCTCCCGGCCGCCCTCGCCCTTGGTGTCGTCGCGAGCACGGGTTGCATCGGCAACCGCGTCTACACCGGCGTGGGGGAGGATGAGCTGTACGTGGTGGTTCCGGGGAAGGACCTGGCTAAAGTCGCTGATGAAGTTCAGACGATCGTCGCGGCGAACGCTCAATTGTCCGAGTACCACCAGAGCCGTCGACAGGCGCTGGCGACGGAATAGCGCTCCCATGCCTCTAGATATCGAAGCCCCGGCGCGCGAAACGACCGCCGGAGCTCTACGGCGACCCGGAGCCATCCTGTTGATCTCCTGCTACGAGCTGGGCCACCAACCCCTGGGTATCGCCTCGCCGCTCGGGTTCCTGGAACGCGCGGGGTTCAGGCCGGAGGCGCTGGATATCTCGGTCGAGCCCTTCGATGCGCAAAAGGTGGCGCGTGCCCGCTTCGTGGCGATCTCGGTCCCCATGCATACGGCCCTGCGACTGGGCATCGGGTGCGCGACCGAGGTCCGCCGGCTGAACCCGGCGGCTCACATCTGCCTCTACGGTCTCTACGCCTCGCTCAACGCTGACTACCTACTCGAGAACGTCGCGGACTCGGTGATCGGCGGTGAGTTCGAGGCGGCCCTCGTCGCCCTGGTTCAGGATCTCGAGGCGGGCGGCGCCGGCGGCGTCGAGGGGGTCGCGCGGCAGGGTCGGCGGGCCGCTCCGGTTCTGCGGCGCCTCCCCTTCGCGCTCCCGAGCCGGGCCGGCCTTGCTCCCCTCGAGAAGTACGCCCGTCTGGAGCGCGATGACGCCCGGGAGCTGGTCGGCTATGTGGAGGCGAGCCGCGGCTGCCTCCACATGTGCCTCCACTGCCCAATTCCGCCGGTCTACGGGGGACGCTTCTTCGTGGTCCCGAAGGAAATTGTGCTGGAGGACATCCGACGGCTGGTCCGATCCGGCGCCACTCACATCACGTTCGGCGACCCCGACTTCCTGAACGGCCCGGGCCACTCGCTCGAGATCGTCCGCGCCGTGCACCGGGAGTTCCCGCGGCTGACCTTCGATTTTACCGCCAAGGTGGAGCACATTCTGGAGCGCCGGGCGATTTTCCCCGAGCTCGCGGCCCTCGGCTGCGTCTTCATGGTCTCCGCGGTGGAGTCGCTCAGCGACACGGTGCTGGCCAACCTGGAGAAGGGTCACACCCGGGCCGGTATCTTTGAGGCGCTCCGGATCGTCCGCGACGCGGGGATCGCGCTCCGACCGACCTGGGTCGCCTTCACCCCGTGGACGGCCCTGGAGGACTACCTCGATGTGATCGAGTTCGTCCAGGCCGAACAGCTCATCGATAACGTGGACCCGGTGCAGTACACGATCCGGCTCCTGATTCCCCCGGGCTCGGCGCTGCTCGACCGGCCTCAGATCGAGCCGCACCTCGGGCCGCTGGATCAGGCCCTGTTCATGCATCGCTGGACCCACCCGGACCCGCGCATGGACGACCTCCAGCAGGCCGTCAGCCGCGCCGTAGAGCGCGCGGCGGAGTCCGGCGCGGACCCGCGCGCGACGTTCGAGACGGTGCGGGCGCTGGCCTATGCCGCCGCCGGAAGAGAGCCACCCCCGGCGATCCCCTTCCCCGAAGGGTCCCGCGCGCCCCGGCTGACCGAGCCGTGGTTCTGCTGAGCGGAGCCAACCGAGGGCCAGTTCGGCCCGCTCAGATCCCACATGCACGAAGGGGTGTAGAAGTGGTAGAATGCGGGTCAGTTAGGTTCGCCAACGATCTCAGCAAAAAGGAGGAGTGAAGATGGCGGAGCTCGAGATGAAGGAAAAAGTTCAGCAGCTGCTCGACGAGTCGATCAATCCGGCTGTCGCCGGCCACGGCGGGTTCGTCCAGCTCATCGACGTCAAGGACAACACTGTGTACATCCAGATGGGCGGCGGCTGCCAGGGATGCGGAATGGCGGACGTCACCCTGAAGGCCGGAATCGAGCGGATGATCAGGGAAGAGATCCCCGAGGTGGTCGAGGTGCTTGACACCACCGACCACGCCTCCGGGAACAACCCCTACTACACGCCGGGCAAGGGGTAGGAGGCGTCTCCCCGGCCGGGATTCACCCCACCCCGCTCACGCCATACCTCGGCTGGGCGGGGTCGTTTTTCCGCGTTCCGCGTCACAGCCCTGGGGGGATGCCCAGGCTGGAGGGTCAGATGCCGCGGCTGCTCCTGCTCATCCCCACCACCACCTACCGCACTGAGGCGTTCCTCGAAGCCGCCCGCGGGCTCGGGGTGGAAGTCGTGGTGGCCTCAGAGCGCCCCAACACCCTTCAGGACGCGTTCCCCCAGAGCCTCCTGACGCTCGACTTCCTGAAGCCCGACCTGGCCGCCTGGGAAGCCGCCGAGTTCGCCCGGCGTTATCCGATCGACGCCGTCGTGCCGGTGGACGACCTGACCACGGTAGTCGGAGCGGCCATTGCCGAGGCGCTGGGGCTCCGAGCCAATTCCGTCGAGTCCGCCCGGGCCGCGCGCAACAAATGGGTGATGCGGGAGCTCCTGAGCCGGGCCGGCGTGCCGAGCCCGCGTCACCGGCTCGCCTCCCTCGACGACGATCCCGAAGTTTTCGCCCGCGCGGTTCCGTACCCTTCGGTCCTCAAGCCCACCATCCTCTCGGCCAGCCGCGGGGTGATCCGCGCCGATAACCCAGCCCAGTTCGTCGCCGCCTTCCGCCGCATCGAGGCCATCCTCCGGACCCCGGAGGTCGCCGCCATGGGGGACGGGGCGCGGCAGATCCTCGTCGAGGAGTTCATCCCCGGAGCTGAAGTGGCCCTGGAAGGGCTCCTCGTCAACGGAAAGCTCCAGCTGCTGGCCATCTTCGACAAGCCCGATCCGCTGGACGGGCCGTTCTTCGAGGAGACGATCTACGTCACGCCGTCCCGTCATCCGCCTGCCTTCCAGTCGGCCGTCGCCGACTGCGCGGCGCGAGCGGCCCATGCGCTGGACCTCCGGGAAGGGCCGGTCCACGCCGAGCTGCGGGTCAATAAAGACGGACCGTGGATCATCGAGGTGGCCGCGCGCTCCATCGGCGGGCTCTGCTCCCGCACGCTCCGCTTCGGCACCGGCATGTCGCTGGAAGAGCTGATCCTCCGCCATGCCCTGGGGATGGCGATTCCCTCGCTGGAGCGCGAGCGTCGGCCGGCGGGGGTCATGATGATCCCGATCCCGCGGTCAGGGATTCTCTCCGAGGTCAGGGGACAGTCGGGGGCAGAGGCAGTCGAGGGGATCGAGGAGATCGCCATCACCGCGCATCCGGGCCAGGATCTTGTGCCTCTCCCCGAGGGATGGCAGTACCTGGGGTTCATCTTCGCCAGGGCTGACAGTCCCGAGCGCGTGGAGACGGCCCTCCGCGAGGCCCACCGTCTGCTCGACTTCATCATCGTTCCACAGAGTTAGCCGGCTCGAAATGGAAGCCCCCGAACCCCTGAAGCGCGCCACGGAGATCTGGCAGGAAGCGTACCGGCATCAGATGGAGGGGGACCTGGAGCGCGCGGTCGAGTGTTATCAGCGCTCCATCGAGCTCTTCCCCACCGCCGAGGCGCACACGTTTCTGGGGTGGAGCTATAGCTTCCAGGGCCGCCTGGAGGAGGCGACTTCGGAGTGCCTCAAAGCGATCGAGATCGATCCCGACTTCGGCAACCCGTACAACGACATCGGGGTCTACCTGATGCAGCAGGACAAGCTCGACGAAGCGATCCCGTGGCTCGAGAGGGCCAAGCTGGCCAAGCGATACGAGCCGCGGCAGTTCCCCTACATGAACCTGGGGCGGATCTACTTGAAGCGGGGACGCTGGTGGGAGGCGCTCAGGGAGTTCGAGGGAGCCGTTCGCGTGGCGCCGGGCGATGCGGGAGCCCGCAAGGCGCTTCACAACCTGAGGGGCCGCCTGAACTGACGCAGCCGCAGGATCTATACGCAGCACATCCCGAAGTCGTCTGCGCGCTGAAGCTGCCTTCCTCGCCCTTTCGCCTTGACGGAAGTTCCTCCGATTTGTAAAATCAAATAATGATTTGTAACCCTCATGGAGGCTTGCCGATGCGTACGACTGTATCTTCTCGGGGACAAACGGCGGTGCCGGCGGAAGTTCGACGCCGATTCAATTTGAAGGGAGACTCTCGATTGGAGTGGGTTATCGAGGGAGACGTGATTACTCTCCTGCCAATTCCTTCTGACCCGACCCGCGCCTTCCGGGGCTCGTTGCGGGGCAAATATACCGGGAAAGCGCTCCTCAGAGAGCGCGCCCGTGAGCGGAAGCGAGAGCGGAGAAATGCGTGAGGCGGAACGCT
>CAYJUC010000199.1:0-7391 GCA_964372605.1 uncultured bacterium
GCACCCAGCGGGCAAAGGCCGATGGCAGCGTGAGTCCCCGCAGGGCCGAGGATTGTGACGTCATCCTGTCGCTCCCGCTCGTGATACTGTAGTGGGGCGCAAGGCGGCTCGCAGGCTACCAATCTTCGCGAGGGGTGTCAAGCGGAGCGTGACGATTCTGGGATTGGTGACCGCGGTTCGATTCCTGACGATCGTACCGGTCCCCGGCCGCAGCGCGCGCGCGCCCGGCGCGTTGGGGCGGTCGGCGGGATGGTTTCCGCTGGTGGGGCTCGGCATCGGCGCGCTCCTGGCCGTGGTGGATCGGCTCCTGGCGTTCATCTTCCCCTCCCTCCTCTCCGCGCTCCTGGTGCTGGCGCTCTGGAAGCTCCTTACCGGCGGCCTCCACCTGGACGGCCTCGCCGACTGCCTGGATGGCCTCGCCGGCTCCGGGCCAAAGGAATCGCTCGCCATCATGCGGGACAGCCGGATCGGAGTCTTCGGCGCTCTGGGACTGATCCTGCTGCTTCTGATCGAGTGGGTGGCGTTAGCCGAGCTTCCGGCTTCCGCGCGCTGGCGCGCGCTGGTCCTCGCGCCCGTGGTGGGGCGATTCGCTCCGGCGCTCCTGGCCAAGCTCTCGACCCCGGCCACGCCGGATCACGGCCACGGCGCCCTCTTCATGAAGTCGGTGACGATGTGGTCACTCGTCTCGGGTGGAGCGCTGACTGGAGCGACAGCAGCGCTCCTCCTCTGGCCGTGGGGGTTGGCCGTCGCCGCGGTCGGGCTCGTGGTTGCGTGGGGCGGCGCGCGACTCGTTTCGGCCAAGGTCGGTGGTCTCACCGGAGACGGGTTGGGGGCGGGCGTGGAGCTGGCCGAGCTGGCCACTCTCCTGACGATGGCCGCGGGCACTCGTCTCTGGCTTCGCTAGCCCCCCTCCGAGGATCTGATGCCTTCTACCTGGATCTATCTGGTTCGTCACGGCAGAGTGGTTGGGGCCGAACTCCGTCGGTTCATCGGTCACCTGGATGTTCCGCTCGCGGAGGCCGGCGAGACCCAGCTCCAGGGACTGGCTCTCCGTCTCTCCGCAACTCCCCTGGCGGCCGTCTACACGAGCGATCTCATCCGGGCGCGTCGGAGCGCCGAGATCGTGGCCGCGCGTCACGGGCTGACCCCCCGGGTGACCCCGTCGCTCAGAGAGATGGCCATGGGGCGGTGGGAAGGGCTGACCGCTGAGGAAATCAAAGCCGCCGAACCGGAGGCCTTCAAAGAGTGGATGTCCAGAGTGGGAGAGTTCCCGTTCCCCGAGGGAGAGAGCGTTCCCGATCTGCTCGCCCGGTCGTGGCCGGTGGTCGAATCCATCCTGAGAGCGCACGTGGGCGAGCGCGTGGCGGTGGTCGCCCACGGCGGGACCAACCGCGTGCTCCTCTGTCGCGCGCTAGGGCTCTCCCTGGAGCGGCTCGTGGCGATGGGTCAGGATTACGCCTCCCTCTCGATCCTCGAGTGGACCGGCTCACGCTGGACGTTACACCTGCTGAACGACACTGCCATAGAATCTGGGCGCGATGGGCGCGGATGAGTCGGTCCGCGTGGACAAATGGCTCTGGGCCGCGCGGTTTTTCAAGAGCCGGAGCCTGGCAGCCCAGGCCTGCGATGGCGGGAAGGTGGAGCTGAACGACCACTCCGCGAAGCCAGCCAAGCCAGTGCGCCCCGGAGATCTGCTCAGGATCACTCTTCGCGGAGGGAAGAAGCTCGTCAAAGTGCTGGTGCTGGCCGACCGCCGCGGCCCCGCAGTCCGCGCCCAGCTCCTCTACGAGGATCTGACTCCCCCTCCGCCGCTCGAGCCGGTCCCTTCGCCGCCCCCGGTCTATCGCCCCCGCGGTTTTGGCCGCCCCACCAAGAAAGAGCGCCGCCTCCTGGAGCGCCTGGGCCGCGGGTGAACTTCACCCAAACTTTGACATCGCCGTGACAATTCCGCTCCCCGACCTGCTAAACTCGCACCGCCACAATAGATAGCCACAATAGATAAAGGAGGGAAGAGCTATGCGACGCATCGGTCTGTTGGCCATCGGACTCCTGGCCGTTGGGCTTTCGGTGACGCCGGCCTGGGCCCAAACCAGGACGGGGCTTGTCTATCTGACGGGCGGGTGGCACCAGTCCGGGAACTACTCGGACCCCCGCGGCGGCACGGGATTTCTCAGGGTGGAAGGCGGGACCATCAGCGGCAAGTTCTTCGGGCTCCCGCCCGGGAAGAAGTATATGCTGCTGCTTTTCGATGACCAGACGCGCGAGCGAAAGGTCATCGCTCCCATCGCCCTCCTCGGCGGCGCCAATGCCAAGCTCGGCCAGGCGATCGTGGAGGTGAAGACCAGCGAGGATCTCTCCAAGTACACCATGCTGGCGGTGGAGGGGGAGGGGAAAGCGGCTCAGTTCTACCTCTTCGGCTTCCTGCCGGGCGTCTCCGGGCATTCCCTTACCTGCGGCCACTCGGACGGCGTGATCTTGACCACGAAGACCGAGCAGTTCTGCTTCGAGTGCCCGTGCGGCTACTATTTCCAGAGCTGCGATCTGAAGGCCAAGGAGAAAGGGCTCGCCAAGGCCAACTGACCCCGACCGCTATGGTATGCTGGGGATGGCCTTGAAGGGGGTGACGGGTATGGCTACCAGGGCGCGTCTCACGGCCCAGGATCTCTGGCGACTCGGAGAAGGGGACGTTCGGCGAGAGCTGGTTGACGGCGAGATCGTTGAGATGGCTCCGGTTGGCGGAGTTCACGGGGAAATCACTTTGAGGATTGCCCGCAAGCTCGCCGAGCATGTGGAAAGGCTCGGAACTGGGAAGGTCCTTGTGGGCGATGTGGGCTTCGTGCTCAACCTCCCCTACGATCCCGAGCGGGTGCGTGGCCCCGACGTGGCCTTTGTCTCCTCGCAGAGACTTCCTGGCGGGCGGCTTCCTCAAGGCTTTCTTTCGGGCCCCCCGGACCTGGCAGTTGAGGTGCTTTCCCCCTCAGATAACCCCGTTGATGTCCAGCAGAAGGTTCGGGACTACCTGGACGCGGGCGCCCGCCTGGTCTGGGTGGTTGCCCCCCAGGCAAAGACGGTCACTGTCTATCGAGCCGATGGTTCAGCACGTCTCCTGCGGGAGCAGAATTCCCTCGAAGGCGAAGACATCCTGCCGGGCCTCTCGATCCCTTTAGCCGACGTCTTCTTATCAATCTGATCCCAGCCAACGATCTACTCCGTTGACGAGTCTCATCCTGGCTTGGTTGTCGGGGGAGGCCGGGTCTGCGTATAATAGCGACCGCATGGGGATCTTCGCCGTCGACCTGCGGATCGCAAAACCAGGAAGGCAGCCCAAGTGGAAGACGTTTCGCCGCGTCATGGTGGACACGGGCGCGGAGGTGACGTGGCTCCCCGAAGCCGAGCTGCGATCAATCGGCGTTGAGGTCTTCAAGCGAGATCAGCTCTTCGTGATGGCCAACGGCCAGTACGTCACCCGCCACGTGGGGACGGCCATCATTCAGTGCGGCGAATTCAAAACCGTAGATGAAGTTGTTTTCGCCCAGCCGGGCGACCTCTCCCTCCTCGGGGCAAGGACTCTCGAAGGGTTCAACGCCGTGGTGGATTCGCGGAAGAAAAAGCTCGTGCCCGCCGGCCCGATCTCCGCCGCCCCGGTCACGCATCCCACGTGCCGCCGATTTGACGGCGAGTGAAAGAAGAAGCGCCTTGACAAGCGTCCGCTGGCCCTGCTAACTTTCAGGCCTCGTTCGTGTCCGGGTGGTTCCTCGCCGGTCGAGGGACCCCAGGGAAGGCGGTGCAAACCCGCCGCGACCCCGTCACTGTAATCGGGGACGAAACCCACGACGGCCACTGGTCGGGCAGAAGCCGGGCTGGGAAGGCGTGGGGAGTAGGGTGATCCGAGAGCCAGGAGACCTGCCCGGACGCGCTGGAGACAACCGGTCTTCGAGGGAGGGTCCGGGTGATACAGCAATCATCCAGACCCCCAGCCTAACCGGGTTGGGGGTTCGATGTTTTCCAGCACCAGCCACACGTCCACTCTGATCCTGGGCGGCGCGCGGAGCGGAAAGAGCGCCTACGCCCTCCACTTGGCCCGACAAGAGCGCCGTCGGGTCGCCTTCGTCGCCACCGCCGAACCGCTCGACCGCGACATGGCAGCCCGCATCGAGCGCCACCGCCGGGAGCGCCCGCCTTCCTGGCTCACAGTAGAAGAGCCGGTAGAGCTGGTTCCGGCGCTTCGCCGGCTGGCCGGCCGCGCCGATCTCGTGGTGGTGGACTGTCTCACCCTCTGGGTCTCCAACCTCCTCCAGCGCGGGATGGCCGACGAGCCGATCCTCGCCGAAGCCGACGCGCTGGCGAAGCTCATGGACGAGCGGCACTTTTCCGTGATCCTGGTCTCCAACGAAGTGGGGCTCGGGGTGCACCCGGAGACCGCCCAGGGGATCAGGTTTCGCGATCTCCTCGGGCTCGTGAACCAGCGGGTGGCCGCGGCGGCGGACGAGGTGCTCCTCATGGTCGCCGGGTACTCGCTTACTCTCAAGGCCATGCGCGCCTATGAGCCGTTTCCAGACACTCTTTGATCGGATCGTCGTTCCGGATCCAGGACCCGGCCTTCTGGCCCAGGCCCATCTGGATTCCCTCACCAAGCCGCAGGGGAGCCTGGGCCGGCTGGAAGAGCTGGCGCGGCGACTGGTCGAGATCAGGGGGGAGGAGCGACTCGCAGTCGAGAGCGCGGTGATCTTCACCCTGGCGGGGGACCACGGGGTCGTGGCCGAAGGCGTCAGCGCCTACCCCCAGGTGGTGACGACTCAGATGGTCGAGAACTTTCTTCGCGGCGGCGCGGCGGTCAACGTCCTCGCGCGTCACGCCGGGGCGCGGGTGGTGGTGGCCGACCTGGGCGTGGCGCAGTCGATTCCGGCGCACCCGGAGCTTCGGGCGAAGAAAGTCGCTCCCGGGACCCAGAATTTCGCCAGGGGACCGGCGATGACTCGGGCGCAGGCGCTGGAGGCCATCGAGGCGGGCATCGACCTCGTCGAGGCGGAACGCGACCTCGATTTGATTGGTACGGGCGAGATGGGGATCGGCAACACGACCTCTGCCAGCGCGATCACCGCGGTCATCACCGGGGCGCCGGTGGAGTCAGTGACAGGCAGGGGAACTGGCGTCGACGACGCCGGGTGGGAACGCAAGGTCGCGGCGATCCGGCGGGGGCTCGAGCTGAACCGCCCGGATCCGAAAGACGGCCTGGATATCCTGGCAAAGGCTGGAGGATTCGAGATCGGCGGGCTGGTCGGAGTGATCCTGGCCGGAGCCGCTCAGCGAATTCCGGTGGTGGTTGATGGCTTCATCGCCGGGGCCGCCGCGCTGATCGCCGTGACCATCAAGCCGGCGACCCGCCATTACCTGCTCGCCTCCCACTGCTCTGCAGAGCCCGGACATCGCGCCATCCTGCATCATCTCGGGCTCGAGCCGTACCTGGACCTCCGGATGCGGCTGGGGGAAGGGACCGGCGCGGCGCTCGCCTTCACCCTGATCCGGGCCGCGGTCAGGATCTACACCGAGATGGCGACCTTCAAGTCCGCCGGCGTGTCGGAGCGGGAGGAATGATCCGGGCGCTGGTCATCGCCGGAGTATCGAGCGGCGTGGGGAAGACCACGGTGACCGTGGGGCTCCTTGAAGCGTTCCGCCGTCTCGGCCTCCGCGTCCGGGCCTTCAAGGTCGGGCCCGATTTCATCGACCCCGGCTTTCACGCTCAGGTGACGGGCGGCCCGTCCTACAACCTTGACGGCTGGATCTGCTCGCGCGAGAGCGTGCTCGAGACCGTGGCCCGACAGGCGGCGGACGCGGACCTCGCCCTGATCGAAGGCGTGATGGGATGCTTCGACGGCTCCGATGGCAAGGGCGAGGAGGGCTCGACCGCGCAGGTGGCCAAGTGGCTCGGCGCTCCGGTCGTGCTGGTGGCGGATGCCCGGGCCATGGCCAGGAGCGGGGCGGCGGTCGTGCTCGGGTTCGAGCGCTTCGATCCGGATCTCCCGATCGCGGGCGTGATCTGGAACCGGGTGAGCGGGGAGACTCACGCCCGCTGGCTCGACGACGCGCTTCAGCAACACTGCCGCGCGCTCCCGCTGGGATGGCTCCCACGAGAAGAGGCGCTGGCGCTTCCAGAACGCCACCTGGGGCTCGTGACCGCGCGGGAGCGCCGGCTAACACGGGAGTTTCTCGACGCGCTGGTCAGCGCCGTCGAGAAATCTGTTGACCTCGACCGCCTCCTCTCCCTGGCCAAGAGTCAGGTGGAGCCTCGCCCCCCTCACCCTGACCCTCTCCCCCAACGGGGGCGAGGGAAGAGAGTGCTTTCCCTCTCCCTTGAGGGAGAGGGCGAGGGTGAGGGTGCGCCCGCCGTCAAAATCGGGGTCGCCATGGACGAGGCGTTTCAGTTCTACTACCCGGCCAACTTCGATCTCTTGAAAGCTGCCGGTGCCGAGCTCGTCTTCTGGAGCCCGCTCATGGATTCCATCCTCCCTGCCGTGGACGGCCTCTATCTGGGCGGCGGCTATCCGGAGCTCTACGCCAGGGAGCTTTCGGCCAACGTCACCATGCGCGAGGCGATCCGCGCCTTCGCTGAATCGGGGCGCCCGCTTTACGCCGAGTGCGGCGGCCTCATGTACTGCTCCCGCGCACTGGAGGACCTGGACGGAAACGAGCATCCAATGGTCGGCCTTCTCCCGACCACCGTCCGCATGAAGCCGAAGAAGCTGACGCTGGGCTACGTCGAGGTGGAGTTTGCCGCCGACAGCCCGCTGGCTCCCGCCGGGGCTCAGGTCAGGGGACACGAGTTCCACTACTCCCGGATCGACGAGGTTCCCGCCTCCGTGCCTCGAGTCTATCGGCTGCGGAGACGGCGGGGGGGCAAGGGTGGGAAGCCGGAGGCGGGGCGGGAGATCAACGCCGAGCGGGCCGAAGGATACCTTGTGGACAACGCGTTGATGAGCTACGTCCACCTCCACTTCGGCTCGAACCCCGAAATCGCGGCGTGGTTCGCGAACCACTGCCGGCGGGACCGCAGCGTATGATTTTAAAACGTGTCGGGATCGGTGCGCTGGCGCTGGCGATCCTCCTGGCGTCCGGTTCGGCCTGGGCGGGCCGGCCGCTGGACACCGAGGACACGGGAACCGTGGAGCCGGGTAAAGCCGAGATGGAGTTGAGCCTGAACTACGCCAAGAACCCCCATGACAACACCGGGTCAACGCTGGGCGTGTTCACCCTCGGCGTCTTCCCGCGGTTCGAGGCGCGGGTGGAACTGCCGGTGCTCCTCGTAGCGCCGGAGGACGAGAAGTCCCAAACCGGAATAGGGGACACCCTCGTCGGCTTCAAGTACCGCCTGCTGGACGAACGCGCCGCGCTCC
>CAYJUC010000200.1:0-7387 GCA_964372605.1 uncultured bacterium
GCCGTGGATCATCAGCGCGACGAAGATCATGGCGATGGAGGCGTTGCCCGGGATCCCGAGGGTGAGGAGCGGAATGAACGAGCTGCCGGCCGCCGCGTTGTTCGCCGCCTCCGGGGCCGCCACGCCCTCGATCGCCCCTTGCCCGAACCGCTCGGGGTTCTTGGACAGTCGCTTCTCTACCGCGTAGGCGATGAACGAGCTGATGATGGCTCCGCCGCCCGGCAGGACCCCGATGAAGAAGCCGAGGAGTGACCCGCGCGCCACTGAGGCCCAGCACCGACGCCAGTCCTCCCGGCTGGGGAGAAGGCCCCGGAGCGAGGTCCTGATAACCTCCTGCACCAGGGGCACCTCGAGGTTGCGGAAGACCTCCGCGATCCCGAAGAGCCCCATCGCCACGACCACGAAGTCGAAGCCGTCCGTCATCTTCGGGTGGCCCAGCGTGAAGCGCTCCGCCCCCTGAACCGGGTCGAGGCCGACCATGCCCAGCAGGAGTCCCACGGTGGCCGTGATGAGTCCCTTGAGAACCGACCCTTCCGACAGATAGACGGCCATCATGAGGCCCAGGAGGATCAGGGCGAAGTATTCGGGCGGGCCGAACTTGAGGGCGAAGGCGGCGAGCGGCGGGGCCAGCAGCGAGAGCCCAATGATCGCGAGCGTCCCCGCGATGAACGAGCCGAGGGCGGATATCCCGAGCGCAGGCCCGGCGCGTCCCTGCCGCGCCATCTGGTACCCGTCCAGGCAGGTGACGACCGAGGCTGCCTCGCCCGGGATGTTCAAGAGGATCGATGTAGTCGAGCCGCCGTACATCGCGCCGTAGAAGATCCCGGCCAGCATGATGACGGCGGAAGTAGCGGGGATCGCGTAGGTCGCGGGGAGCAGGAGCGCGATGGTCGCTGGCGGCCCGAGGCCGGGGAGGACGCCGATGGCCGTTCCCAGGACTGCCCCGATGGCGGCATAGAAGAGGTTGGCCGGCGTGAGGGCGACGGCGAACCCTGTCGCGAGGTTGTGCAGGAGATCCATCGGACCTCATGGGAACGCGGCGAGGATCCCCGCGGGCAGATCCACCCCGAGCCAGACCTTGAACACGAGGTAGCTCAGCGCAGCCAGCAGGACACTCGCCCCGGCGATCGTGAGCCAGTTCCTGGTGTCGAGGACGACGAGGACGAGGGCGCCGAGGGCCGTCGTCGCGAGCGGGAATCCGAGCGTGCCGAGCAGTGCCGTGTAAGCGATCAGTCCTCCGACCAGAGTCACCGGGCGCCTGAGGGGGCCGGTGGGGGCGTCCGACTCGCCGCGAACACGCCACCCCTGGATTGCCAGAAGCGCGGCCAGGGTGCTCAGCGTGAGCCCGCCCAGGAATGGAAAGAACCCCGGCCCGGGGTTCGTCGGCCTCCCGACCTCAAGGCCGATGGCCCTGGCGCACACGCCCATCCCGAGCGCCAGGAGCAGAAGGCCGGTGATCAGCTGGACCACGGGGGTGCGCAGGTCACTTCTTGTAGAGTTTCCCCAGCTCCCGGTGCGCCTCGAACTCCGCGCGCCACTCCTTGGAAAACTCCCCGGGACCCGCGTACCCCGGCTCGTCGCCCAACTGCTTGACGAGTGCCTGGAACGACTTGTCTTCCGTCACTTGTTTGAAGGCAGTCGCGAGTTTCTCGATCACGGGTCCCGGCGTCCCCTTGGGCGCCAGAACCGCGCGCCAGAGGGTGTAGGTGACGTTAAACCCTTGCTCGATCGAGGTCGCCACGTCGGGCAGTTCCGGGTGTCGCTTCCTGGCCATCACCGCCAGCGGCTTGAGCTTCCCGGCCTTGATGTGCGGAATCGACTGGGCCGTGAGGGTAAAGGTCGTGTCCGCGTGGCCCCCGAGCACCGCCAGCAGGGCCGGACCACCGCCGTCGTACGGGACGATCTGGACTGCGATGCCGTACTCCTTCATCAGCTGTTTCATGGGCACATCCGAGGCTCCCCACGGCCCGGTGTTGGCGTGGTTCAGCTTCCCGGGATTCGCCTTGGCCCACTCCGCGAGCTCTCTGAGACTCTTGTACGGCCGGTCCGTCTGGGTGACCAGCACGACCGGGCTCTCGTTGATCTTGGCCACCGCCACCAGACTGTCCGGGCCGTGAGACCGCCCCTCCACGGCGGGCAGGGTGGCATTGGGACCTGGCGCGCCGAAGAGAAGGGTGTAGCCGTCCGGCTTCGCCTTGGCTACCTGGTCCGATCCGATCGCCCCACCGCCACCGGGCCGAAGCTGGATGACGACAGGCTGGGGGAGGTAGGCGGGGATGACGCTGACGACAGCGCGGGCCGTCAAGTCATGCGACCCGCCGGGGCCGAACGGGATCACCAGATTGATCGGCCGGGTCGGGAAATCTTGCGCCTGGGCAGAGACCGCGGGCACGACAGCCGTGAAAAGAGCGGCCAGGGCCAGCGCCGATACTCCGAGCCTTCGCATGATAAACCTCCTCCATCCCGTTCTGTTTGCGGCGTAGATTACACGCTGTCTCGGGGAAACGCAATGGACCCCCCGCCCCGCCGGTTGACCCGAACCTTGGTTTGGTGTTACATTCCCCACCCTGAGAGTGCCACCGAGCGCGACAGAGAAACGCTGAGTCGTCATCAGGGAGGTATCGCATGGCTTCAGACAAGCCGATTCCAGGTCTGGACCCGACCATCACGAAGCGCGAAGTCATCATCACGGTGGACGTCGAGGGGATAACACCGTTCCTCAAGATCGCGACGGCGTGCCGGGGTGGGGAGGACTACTACACCTTTGCGTCCGACGAGGGCCCGCACCTGGGCGGCCAGGGCTCCGCGCCCCCGCCCCTCGCTTACTTCAGCGCGGCCATCGCGTTCTGACTCATGACCCAGGTGTCCCGGTACGGGCACATGCTGAAGATGAAGGTGGACAGGGTCCGAACGCAGGTCACCGCGCGGTACAAGGTCGAGGGTTCGGTTCTGAATGACACCATCCGGGCGGAGATGGTGGGGGTCGAAACGCGGCTCCTGCTGGACTCGCCGGAGCCGCCCGAGAAAGTGGCCCGCCTGGTGCGGAACGCCGAAAACGGCTGCTTCGTGATGCAGGGACTCCTCAAGCCTGTCCCGATCACGAGCGCGACGGTCCTGAACGGCAAAGAGTTGTGAGGAGGCGGGGATGCCGAAGCGAGGAATCCACGTCGGGGTGATCGGCACCGGATGGATCGGCGAGATCCGGGCGAAGGTCGCCGCCAGCCATCCCCTGGTGGAGGGGCTGCACTTGGCCGAGATCGACGAGGCGCGGCTCGCCAGGGTGGCCCAGGAGACCGGCGCCAGGACGGCGACGACCGATTACCGGGAGCTCCTGCGCCGCGAGGAGATCGACGCCATCTTCATCTCCACCACGCCGGAGACGACCCACTACCCGATCGCCCGGGACTGCCTCATGGCCAGGAAGCACACCCTGCTCGAGAAGCCGATGGGGTTGGCATTGAAAGAGGCGGACGAGATGATGGCCCTCGCCCGCGAGGCCGGGCTTAAGTTCACCATCGGCTACACCCAGCGCTTCAACCCAAAGTACGCCTATGTGAAGAAGTGCGTCCAGGATGGGACGCTCGGGATTCCGGTCACCGCGCTCGTGAGCCGGAACGTCTCCCGCTCGATCGGCAACAAGATCGGCGGCCGGATCCGCCTCTCGCCGGCCGTGATGGAGGCGACGCACGACATCGACTTCATCCTCTGGTGCCTCGACGGCCTGAAGCCGACGCGCGTCTACGCGCAGTCGGTCTACCGGATCATGGAGCAGGCGCACGGGGTCCCGGACTGCTCCTGGATCATGGTGACCATGGAGAACGGGACGGTCTTCACCATCGGCGCCGGATGGGCCCTCCCGCCGGGCTACCCGCACTTCTCCACGGCGACGATCGAGTTCGTAGCCACCGAAGGCGCGCTCCTGATCGACGATAGCCACCGGGACATCATCCTGAATACGATGCAGGAGGGAATGGTCCTGCCGCTGTCGACCATGCCGGGGGAGCAGGTGGCCCACGTCTACCAGGGCCCGATGCAAGCGGAGACCGTCCACTTCATCGAGGCCGTCGCGCTCGACCGGCCCGTGCTGGTGACACCAGAGCAAGCGCGACAGGTGATGGAAGTGACCCTCGCTGCCGATCTCTCTGCCGAACTTCATAAACCGGTCGATCTTCCCCTGGAGTCCTGATGGGACAGCCAGTCGCTCGCGGTTATGCGGACCTCCACGACCACCTGGCGCTTCTCGAACGGGAAGGGCTTCTCATCCGGGTGGCGCGCCCGATCAACAAGGACACGGAGCTTCACCCCCTCGTCCGCTGGCAATTCCGGGGCGGGATCCCGGAGCCGGAGCGGAAAGCCTTCCTCTTCGAGCGCGTCACCGACAGCAAGGGTCGACGCTACGAGATTCCGGTCGTGGTGGGGGCACTGGCGGCCAACCGCCGCATTTACAGCCTGGGGATCGGCTGCCCCGTCGAGGAGATCGGCAAGAAGTGGCGGGACGCCATGGCTCACACGATCCCTCCGATCCAGGTGGACGCGGGGCCGGTCCACGAGGTTGTCCGCATGGGGGATGCCCTCGACGCGCCCGGGGGCGGCGTTGACCTCCTCCCGATTCCCGTCTCGACTCCCGGGTTCGACAACGCCCCGTACGTCTCGTGCGCCGCCTGGATCACCAAAGACCCGGAGACCGGCGCCCAGAATGTCGGCTGTTACCGGGCGCAGGTGAAGGCGCGCCGCCGGCTGGGGATGAACCCGTCCGTCGACCTTCGGCCGGGGATCTTCCTCCACTGGCTCAAGTACCGGGAGCTGGGACGCCCCATGCCAGCGGCCCTGATGATCGGCGGGCCGCCGGTCGTCATCTACACCGCCGTGCAGAAGCTCCCCGACGATGTCGAGGAGCTGGCCGTGGCAGGCGCGCTGGCCGGCGCTCCGATCCGGGTCGTCCGGTGCAAGACCGTGGACCTCACGGTCCCGGCCGAGGCCGAGATCGTGATCGAGGGGCTCATCGACACCGAGTGGCTCGAGCCCGAGGGGCCGTTCGGGGAGTCGCACGGCTACGTGAATCTCCAGGAGTTCAACCCCTTCATGGAGGTCACGGCCATCACCTACCGGCGGAATGCGATCCTCCCCTCCATCATCAGCCAGGTGACCCCCAGCGAATCGAGCCTCATCAAGAAGGTGGCCTACGAGCCGCTTCTCCTGAACCATCTCCGGAACAATCTGGGGATCCCGAGTGTGGTCAGGGTCGGGATGCACGAGCCCCTCACGAACCTGAGAAAGCTGGTCGTGGTCCAGATGCGCGAGCCCGACGAGCGGGAGGTCTGGCAGGCCCTCCACGGCGCCATTTCCTTCCAGCCGGCCATCGGAAAGATCGTGGTGGCCGTGGATGAAGACATCGACCCGGAAAACCCGGACGCGGTCTTCTGGGCCATGTCCTACCGGATGAACCCCCAACACGATGTCCAGATCATCAAGGGGAGAAGCCCGGGCCACGGCCCTCGATCCACCCGCGCAGGGGCTACCGAGCATGATCTCTCCGCCAGCGATTCCGCGATGCTGATCAACGCGGTCCGCAAGCAGGCCTTTCCCCCCATCTCGCTCCCGAAGCGGGAGTTTATGGAGCGGGCGAAGAAGATCTGGGAAGAGCTCGGCCTCCCCCCCTTGAAGCCCGAAAGCCCGTGGCACGGGTACTCCCTCGGGGAGTGGTGCGACGAATTCGACGACGAGGCCCGGCTGGCGGCGCAGGGAGACGCCTTCATCGTGGGGGAGCGGCTCGCGAAACGACGGATCAAAGGGGAAATGCCCAACAAGGCGGCGTGGCCCGAAGACGAGGACGCGAAATCGTGATCGCGGTTGAGAAGAGTCGAAGGGGATCCCTGTCCATCGCCGTTTTCCTGGCGCTCCTCCTCCAGTAGCTGCCCGCTTCATCCACTGCCCAGACCAAGAAGATCGAGGTGGCCTGCTGACGAGCCCAGGGCTCAGGCCGCGGGCTGTAAATTTCGGGCGCGTCAGCGACGGAGGAAGCCGAAGACAGCCAGGACGGCGGTGAGAAAGGTGAACCAGCCGGACACGACCCACATGAACGTCCGAAGCGTCTGGTTCATGTCGTCGAGCCGCCGGGAGAGGTTCTGGTTCGTGTCGTCCAGCCGCCGGGAGAGGTTCTGGTTCAGGTCGTCGAGCCGCCGGGAGAGGTTCTGGTTCAGGTCGTCCAGCCGCCGATTCATGTCGTCGAACCGCTTGTCCACAGCGGTAAATCGTGTCCCCATGTCAGCGCGGAGGTCGTCGAAGCGCTTGTGAACGTCGTCGATCCGCTTGGACAGTTCCTCGGTCATGGCGCCATCATAGGCGCGTCCCAACCCGCAGTCAAGGCAACGACGCTCTCCCCTCCGGACACTTGCCCTTGCTGTTACCGCATGGTAGGTGTGTCACGCTTCGACCTCTCCAACTGCGTTGAGCGCGGGGAATGGATCCCGAGATCAGAACCTATCTGGACGAAACTCGCCGCCACTTTGACGTGGTAGCCGAGCAGATGAGAAGCCAACTCCAGCTTGTTGCGGAAGGTGTATCTTCTCTCACCGATCGCCTCGACCGCCTCGAGCAAAACCTTCGCGAGGACATCCTTCGGGCCCAAAGAGACACGAGGGCGCCGGCGTCCCTTACTTGTCGCCGATCACCAGCTTCTCGTACAGCGCGCTGAGGATCTCGTCGATCCCCGCGCACGCCCACAGGTCGAAGAAGGGCGAGCCCTGCATGGCAACGAACTCCCGCGTGCCGCGCTCCTTCGTCTGCTCCTCGGTCTCGCCGGGTCGCGGCGCCTGCTGGTGTCCGCGGATCAAGTCCTTGTGATAGATGGCCGGGTACTCGATGTAGCGGTAGAGCTCCCGGAAGTCCTTCGTATAGAACACCGCCACCGGGATCGACGCCCACTCTCCTCCGTTCTTCTCGTTCATGAACTCGAGCATGAGGTCGTGGTTGGCGTCGGGGGCGGCGGCGGGATCGGGGCGCCGCGTGCCGAGGATCTTCTTGCCGTCGCGGTTGAAGATGCGCAGCTCATTCCCGCCCGCCTCGGCCAGCCGCGCGAGGACGGGCACGTCGCGACGGCAATCCGAAGACCAGTCCTCGGAGATCACGAGGATCTTCGCGGGCCCGTTGGGCTGCGCGACGAGCCACTTGAGAGCCGCCGTCTGGTGGTCGCTGAGGCGCGCCCTGGCGTAGCGCTCGCGAAGCACCGCGCTGTTGTCCTTGCGCGGGGCGCCGAACGACCCGCCGTCGGGGAAATAGCCGCCCCAGGTCTCGCGGGCAAGGTTCTCTGGGCTGCCGGCGTACTTCACGTACTCGTCGAAGGTCATGCCTTTGGCGAACCGCTCGGGGGTGACGACGCTCTTAGCCA
>CAYJUC010000201.1:0-7317 GCA_964372605.1 uncultured bacterium
TGGAGGCCGTCCACCGCTACGAGGGGACCGTGAACCAGGTCATGGGGGACGGGATTATGGCCCTCTTCGGCGCGCCGCTGGCCCATGAGGACCACGCGGTGCGGGCCTGCTACGCGGCGCTCCGGATGCAGGAGAGCGTCAGCCGCTACGGCGACGGGGTCCAGCGCTCGCACGGCATCCCCATCCAGATCCGCGTCGGGCTCAACTCGGGCGAAGTGGTCGTCCGCTCGATCGGCAGCGACCTCCATACGGACTACACGGCCGTCGGCCAGACGACGCACCTGGCGGCCCGGATGGAGCAGATGGCCAAGCCGGGGTCGGTGCTCGCCACGGCCGAGACTCTCCAACTGGCTGAAGGGTACGTGCAGGTGAAGCCGCTCGGTCCCGTGTCGGTCAAAGGGCTAGAGGCTCCGATTGCGGTGTACGAAATCGTCGGGGCCGGAGTGGTGCGGTCTCGCATGGAAGCCGCGGCCGCTCACGGACTCACCCGGTTCGTGGGGCGGCAGACGGAGCTCGAGGCCCTTCGCCAGGCCCTTGAGAAGGCCCGGGCTGGCCACGGCCAGGTCGTGGCGCTCGTCGGCGAGGCCGGCGTGGGCAAGTCCCGCCTCGTCTGGGAGTTCACGCATTCATATCGGACCGAGGGGTGGCTCATCCTGGAGAGCGGCTCGGTGTCCTATGGCAAGGCCACCTCCTACCTGCCCGTGATCGACCTCCTCAAGGCCTACTGCCAGATCGAGATCCGCGACGATCCCCGGAAGATCCGCGAGAAGGTCACCGGCAAACTCCTCACCCTGGATAGGGCGCTGGAGCCAACCCTGCCGGCTTTCCTCGCCCTCCTCGACGTGCCAGTCGAGGATGCCCACTGGGAGGCGCTGGATCCCCCCCAGCGCCGCCAGCGGACCCTGGATGCCTGTAAGCGCCTCCTCCTGCGGGAGAGTCAGGTCCAGCCGTTGCTCCTGGTCTTCGAGGACCTCCACTGGATCGACAGCGAGACCCAAGCCCTGCTCGACACCCTCCTGGAGAGCCTGCCGACGGCCCGCCTCCTCCTCCTCGTGAACTACCGCCCGGAGTACCAGCACGGCTGGGGGAGCAAGACCTACTACACCCAGCTCCGGCTCGACCCCCTTCCCCCCGAGAGCGCTGAGGAACTGCTCCAGGCGCTCCTCGGGACCGACGCCGGCCTCGGGCCGCTCAAGCAGCTCCTCATTGCCCGGACGCAGGGGAACCCGTTCTTCCTGGAGGAGAGCGTCCGGACACTGGTCGAGACCAAGGTCCTGGTCGGGGAGCGCGGAGCCTATCGCCTGGCGACGGCCCTCCCGAGCATCCAGGTCCCGGCCACGGTCCAGGCGGTCCTGGCGGCCCGGATCGACCGGCTCCCCGCCGAAGAGAAGCGCCTCCTCCAGACCGCGGCGGTGATCGGCGAGGATGTCCCCTTCGCCCTCCTGCAGGCCATCGCCGAGGTTCCCGAGGAGGCGCTCCGCCGGGGACTCACGCACCTCCAAGGCGCCGAGTTCCTCTACGAGGCCAGCCTCTTCCCGGATCTCGAATACACCTTCAAGCATGGCCTCACCTACCAGGTCGCCTACGGCAGCCTCCTCCAGGAGCGCCGGCGCGCCCTGCATGGCCGCATCCTGGAGGCCATCGAACGCCTGTACCCGGACCGCCTGGCCGAACAGGTCGAACGGCTCGCCCACCATGCCCTGCGGGGCGAGGTGTGGGCGAAGGCGCTGGGCTATCTCCGGCAGGCCGGCGCTAAGGCTGCTGCACGTTCGGCGAACCGGGAAGCGGTCGCGTGCTTTCGGCAAGCGCTGATCGCCCTCGCACAGTTGCCGGAGAGCCCCGACACGCTGGGCCAGGCCATCGATATCCGCTTCGACCTTCGAAATTCGCTCTTCCCCCTCGGGGAACTCGAGACAATCCTGCAGGATCTTCGTGACGCGGAACGCTTTGCCATCGTACTCAACGATTCGCGGCGACGCGGGTGGGTATCTGTCTACATGAGTTCGCATCTTTGGCACACCGGCCGCATGAAGGAAGCGCAGACGTTCGGCCAGAACGCCCGTGACATCGCGGAGACGCTTGAGGATTTTCCGCTCAAAGTTGCGGCAAATTACTACCTGGGCACGGCTTTCCAAGCCACTGGCGACTATCGGCTCGCCGAGGAGTATTTCCGGAAGCTTACGGAGTCCCTCCACGGCGATCTGAGTCGCCAGCGCTTTGGTCTCGCTGGGTTTGCTGGTGTAATGTCCCGCGCTTGGCTGACGTGGGCCCTCGCCGATCGGGGGAAATTTGATGAAGGCATCGCTTTTGGACAAGAGGCAGTCCGAATCGCTGACGTGCTTGATCACCCGTACAGCGTGGCGATCGCGCGTTGGCGTCTCGCGTATCTCTACAGTGTCACGGGGGAAGTCGGCGAGGCCATTTCTCTGTTGGAGTACGCGCTCGAACTGTCTAAGCATTGGAGCATCGTCGTCCAGTCACCGCCCATCTCGGGCCTCTTGGGCTACGTGTACGCGCTTGCAGGGCGTGTCGCCGAGGGCCTCTCGTTGCTACACGAAGCGACGAACCAGATAGAGTCCATTCGGTTGGCATCTTTTCACTCACTCACCGTCGTACAGCTTGGCGAGGTGTGTCTCCTGGCAAAGCGGTTCGACGATGCTCTCGCTCGTGCTGGGCAAGTTCTGAAGCTTACGCGAGAGCGCGGTGAACGTAGCCACGAGGCGCGGGCCCTCCGCCTCCTCGGCGAGATCGGCTCCCACCGCGAGCACCCTGAGGTCGAGACAGCCGAAGGCCACTACCGGCAGGCCATAGCCCTGGCCGACGAGCTTGGCATGCGCCCGCTCCTGGCCCACTGCCGCCTTGGCCTGGGCAGGCTCTATCGGGCAACGGCCAGGCGGTCGGAAGCCCAGCAGCATCTCGCCACTGCGACGGCCATGTTCCGCGAGATGGAGATGCGGTTCTGGATGGAGAAAGCGGAGGCAGAATCGCGGATGCTAGGCTAATGCGCTGGCCAGAATCAGGGACCAAGCACGCGGAAGCCCTCGCGTTCCGCCGTCTCAGCCAGGTGCCGGTCGAATGTGACGAATTCGATCGCGGCAGGTTTGTCCTCGGCCGCGACGAGGGCGGCGCCGATCTGCAAGGCATCCGCCGCTCTGACGGGATGCGTCTCCACGACTCGCTCTGCGTGACGGCGAACGATCTCCACCGCGGTCACCTCGGACCAGCGCTCCCACGCGCTGAGAAGCTCCCGCCGCGCCGCGAGAAGACGTCGTGACGCTCCTGGCTCTTCTCGTCGTCGCCGGGCGAGCGCCGAGAGCAATTCTACGCGCGTCAGGGTCCAGACCACGACGTTAGGGTCCCCGCGCAACCACCGCTCAGCGCGGCTGGTCCCGCGCTCGGCCACGAGAAGGGGAATGAGCGCGGAGGTGTCCCAGAACCTCACCACCCACCCTCGCGCTCGTCCAGCAGATCCTTGAGCAGGCTGCCGCGCAGCCGCGGAGGTTTGCGCCGTCCGAGCCATTCGGGCAGACCACCGGTACCGCGGCGGATGAGCCCGCGGCGTTCGAGGCGCACCAGCCGTTCCGCGTTGGCCCCAGAACCACGGACTGCAGGCCGCAAGGGAACAATTTGCGCCACAGGCTGGTCCCGATCGAGCACGAGCACCGAACCGCCCCCCTTGACATGCTCCAGGTAGCGGGACAGGTTATTCTTGAGCTCGGCAATTCTGGCCTTTTTCATATGGCCATCTTAGCCAAGTCCGTCTGGCGTGTCAACGATATCGCGCCCGATAGTCCCTGAGCGCCGGCCTTCGGGCGGAAGCACCGTTCGAGCGCCGGCTCCGCCTGCGCAACCCTTCCCCGGGGGTGGCTCGGAGGGGGCCATCGAGGCCGCCTTCGATGATCCGACGCGCTCCTGGGGAGAAGTTCTGCTAGAATTGTGGGCGAAGGCCGGCAGATAACGGATTCAACCCAAGGAGAAGCGTCATGCAATTCGGAGTGGTCATCCATAACCGTTCCGAGACCGGAAAAAAGGAAGCCATGGTCCGGCTGGCTCAGCGCGCGGACCGGCTCAACTTTGACTCCATCTGGGTCACGGACCATGTCGTCCTGCCGACGAAGACCAGCTCCCGCTACCCGTACAGCGCCACCGGCGCCTTCCCCATTCAGCCCCACGAAGACTACCTGGAGCCGCTGACCGTGCTCGCCTACCTGGCCGCCTGCACCGAGCGCGTGAGGCTCGGGGTCAGCGTGATGATTCTCCCCCACCGAAACCCGATCCTCGCCGCGAAGATGCTCTCCACGCTGGACGTCCTCTCCGGGGGGCGGGTCATCGCCGGCGTCGGGGTCGGGTGGCTCGAGGAAGAGTTTCAGGCCCTGGGGCTCCCACCGTTTCGACAGCGGGGCGCGTACAGCGACGAGTGTATTCGCATCTTCAAGGAGCTCTGGACGAAGGAAGACCCGAGCTTCGAAGGGCGCTACCACCGCTTCCGCGACATCAAGTTCGCCCCCAAGCCGCTCCAGAAACCCCACCCGCCCATCTGGGTGGGCGGGCAGACCCGGCGCGCCCTGGAGCGGGCTGGGACGCTGGGGGACGCGTGGCATCCGCTGGGGCTCAGGCCGCCCGTCAACCTGGAGCCCGACGAGCTTCGGGATTCGATCAAAGTAGTGCGCGAAGCCGCGTCCAGGGCCGGGCGTGATCCGAAGAGCGTCGGGGTCGCCTTCCGGGGCCCGCTCAACCTCACGAAGGCTGCCGAGCCCGCGGGCCGCCGTCTCCTCACCGGCTCCCCTTCCCAGGTCGCGGACGACATCAAGCGCTACCACGACGTGGAGGTTCGGCACATGGTCTTCGACGTGCTCACCAACGATGTCCGGCTGATCGACGAAACGATCGAACGCTTCGCCAACGAGGTGCGGCCAAAGCTCCCGTAGCGGAGAAGGATCCGTGAGACCTCAAAAAGTCTCCAGCAGGAGGCCGGCGCGCTCGAGTGATCGGCCCTCGGGTGTCCGGCTGACGTACTTCGGCGCAGCCGGCTGGGAGATCAGCGATGGTGAACGGGTCGTTCTCCTGGACCCGTATTTCTCGCGCGTGCGATTTCGCGGCCGGCCTTTTGGCGTGCCGGCCAGCCCGGAGGTCCCGGGCGATGCCCGGCCGGTCTTCGGACCCGATGATTCGCCCGTTTCCGACATCGCCACGATTGACGCGCATGTGAAGCGCGCCGACCTCATCCTGGTCTCCCACTCCCACTTCAACCACTGCATGGATATGCCGTACATCGCGCGCAAGACCGGCGCCCTCGTCATCGGCACGGAGAGCACCGCGAACGTGGCGCGCGCCAGCGGCGTCGCCGAAGAGCAGCTCCTCACGGTTCGCGGCGGGGAAGACTACGAGTTCGGCGGGCTCTCCGTCAGGGTCATCCCGAGCCTGCACTCGGCCATGAACGGGAAGCGTTACTTCAACGCGGCTTCGATCCCACGGGACGTGAAAGCTCCGCTCCGCCTGCGGGACTATGTCGAAGGTGGAACGCTGGCGTATCTCATCCGCATCGGCGGCCGGCAAATCCTGGCGTTCTGCTCCATGAACTATATCGAGCGCGAGGTGACCGGCCTGCGGCCGGACGTGGCGCTGATCCCCGCGGCCCGGCCCCGGCTGGAGATCCATGACTATACCGGTCGCCTGATGCGGGCGCTGGGGCTTCCGCGCACGGTGATTCTGACCCACTGGGACACGCAGTCCACGCCGTACCGGGTGGCACAGGACGCGGAACTCGCGCAAGCCGAGTCGTTCGTGAGCGAAGTAAAAGCGGCCTCGCCGAAGACCCGGGTCATCATCCCGCGACACTTTGAGACCATCGTGCTCGACCAAAAAGGGACGCCGAAGAAAGAGTCCCCGTAGGTGCGCCCGCCCCTCCTCGTCACCTTCCTCGCCGTCCTGCTGATCGCCCTGGCGACGGCCGGCGGCGCGGTCATGTCGGCCTTCCGCCTCCCCATCCAACGCTATGCGACCGAGCGAATTCTGGCCGCACCGGAGACCCACAACCTCTCCGGCTCGCGCGCCTACGACCTCGACGCAGCCGGCGAGATCGTGTTCACCATCGAGGCCGGGCTCTCCTTCTTCCACACCCACGGCGAAGGGATGGGACTGGTGCTCCTCTTCGCCGCGACGGCGGTGTCACACCTTGTCAGGCGCCGCGGGTTGAGGAACGGCCTGAACACGATCCTCGGGCTTTCGTTCCTCTTCCCGATCGGGTATCTCGCCTACAGCCTCTTCACTCTCCTCTACGGCAAGGACAAGGGGATCATGCTGGCCGAGGATTGGCTCCTCATCCCCTTCGGATCGTCCGCGATCCTCGGGCTGGTGATCGCGTCAGGAACCGCCGCGTTCGCGCTTGTCAAGCAGCGCCGGGGCCCGCCGCCGATGGCGGGCGTGGCGAAGCCCGGGGGCCCGCCGCTCGACAACGGCTGGCGACGCCCACCCCTGATCGTCGTATTCGCCTCAGCCCTGCTCATTCTCCTGGCGGAGATCGGGGGCGCTTCCATGGGACGGTGGACGGCCGAGATCAACGCCGTCGCTAGAGCGAAGATCGAGAGCGCGGGTCTGACCCACGGACTGGCCGGCATCAAAGATGTCGACGACGAGATCATCGACGAGGCGCTGGTGAAGCTGGATGGCGGACTCCGCCTCTTCCACCTCCACGCCGAGGGGATGGGGCTCACGATCTTCGCGGGAGCGCTGGTCATCAGCAGTCTGGTCGCCGCTCCAGGGTTGAGGAGAACTCTCCACGCGCTCCTGACCGTCGGAGGGTTCGGGTTTCCTTTCGGATATCTCCTCTGGAGCGGTCTGATCCCGCCGCTGGGCATCGACCGCGCCCGAGCAATGGCCGCGGCGGTGTTGTTGATCCCGTTCGGGGGCGCCGTGCTGGTCGCGATCGGGACGCTCACCGTTCTCCTGGCCTGGAACCTCTGCCGCGCTACCCGTCCGGGCGCCTCCGATGCGGCAAGAGGAGAGGCTCGGGCGTTCCTCCCGCCGGTGAGCCTCGTCCTGGCCTCGATGCTCCTCCTCGTCCTCGCCGAGGTGGGGGGCGCCTCGATGGTGAAGTTCAAAAACGCCATCGAGCGCACCAACCGGGAACGGATCGAGGCCCGGGCCGACGCGCACGGGCTCACAGGGATCAGGCAGGTGGACGCGGAGGTAGTGGACCGGACCCTGGCCCGCGCCGACTTCGCGCTCCGCCTCTTTCACCTGCACGCCGAGGGGATGGGGCTGGTGATCTTCGCCGGCGGGATGTTGATCCGGACCTTCCTGGCTCTCCGGTGGCTC
>CAYJUC010000202.1:0-7237 GCA_964372605.1 uncultured bacterium
AGCGGTGGGCCAGCGCAGGCACCACCCGGAGCTCGGCATCCAGCTCCACGAGCCCGTCAAAGAGCTGGCGGATCACCGAGGAGGAGGTGGTGTCGGTGGCCTGGGCCGGGTCCAGCGTGGGGGGATCGCTTCCGAATACCCCTCTGAGGGTTCCGCCTTTTCTCTCGGCTGCCGCGCCCACGCCTTCCGGGAGCATTAGAGAGGAGAGTCCAAACAGGAGGAGCAGGAGGCCGGCCCGGATGCTCATCGGAGAACCCCTCCGGCTTCGGGCTCGACCCAGACTCTGTCCAACCGGTGAATCCCGCTCGGGTGGAGCCTGAAGCCGCGCACCTCGGGACGGATCACGGCCCAGTGAAGCTTCACGTAGAGAGGGATCCACGGCAGCTCATCAGCCAGGACGCCTTGAGCCCGCAGATAGAGCTTGCGCCGCTCGGGCCGAAAGGCGAGCTGGCTCGCCCGCACCAAGAGGTCATCGAGGCGGGTGTTCCGGTAAAAAGAGAGGTTGAAGGCGTTGGGGCCCTTGGTGGCGCCTTCGCTGGTGGAAAGCGGATAGAGGAACAGGTGGGGATCGCCCCCGTCCACCTGCGCCTCGGTCAGAAGCCACTCGTGGTCTCCCTGCTGGCTCGCCTGCCTGACGACCAGAGTCGGCTCCACCCGGAGTTCCAGCGCAATTCCGGCGCGGGCCAGCGATTCGCCGAGCGCCGTCGCCACCTTCAACTGATCCACCGGCCGCTGAGCGTCGTCCAGCAGGAGCACGCCTTTGATCCCCTGGCGGAGCCCGGCCTCTGCCAAGAGCCGCCGGGCGGTGAGCGGATCGCCACCCAGGATCGGCTGCCCCTCCCGCCGCCCCCAGACTCCTGGCGGGAGGAGGGACTGAAGCGGCACCGCGGCTTTTCCGAGGGCGGACGCGAGCACCGCCGGGTCCACGGCGGCGGCCACGGCCTGACGAACCCGCTTCTTTCCGAGGGGCTCTTTTTCATTCTGAAGCGCGAGAAGCCCGACCTGCCAGCCTGGAAGAGAGAGGGCGCCGTCGGGTTTCTGGGGTGGCGCGGCCGGAAACCAGAGGTCCAGCCGTCGCCCGTCCAGTTCGGCTCTCGCCACCTCTTCCACCCCCACCTCCTGGAACACAATCCGATTCAATCGCGGGGAACCACCCCAGTAGCCCCCGTGCGCCTCGAGCACGATCCGGCCCGGGCTCACCTCGCCCAGGCGGAACGGCCCGGTCCCCAGCCAGTGGGCCCCCTCGCCTGGACCAGACTGGATCACGGCGAAGCCGGGATGGGCGAGCACGGTGAGCAGAGGGGCATACGGGAGCCGGAGGGTGATCTGGAAGGTCTTCGCGTCCGGCGCGCGCACTTCTTTGATCACCCCCGGCAGCCCGCGGAGCAGGCGGGGCCAAACCGCTGGCGGGTCGGGATGAAGCGGGTGCCCCTCGGAGATCTGACGCTCAAAGCTCGCCGCCACGTGGTGAGCCGTCAACAGGCTGCCGTCGTGGAAGCGGACGCCGTCGCGAATGCGAAAGGTCCAGGCAAGCCCATCTTTCGAGATCCCCCATCGAACGGCGAGGCCAGCGTCCACGTCGCTTCCGCCGTCCTGATACTGGACCAGAGTCTCGAAGACCTGGCGGGAGATCAACGGGCCCACCCCTTCCAACGCCGTCGCCGGGTCGAGGTTGGCGGGCAGCCCGGTCACCCCGACCCGGAGCTCTCGAGAGCCCTGCCCGGACGCCGGGAGCGCGAAGCACCCGAGAAGGAGGAGCCCCGCGGCCCCACCGAAGACAGAGCGGCTGTTTCCGAGACGCATGGGTCAGTTATACGGGTCGCGCTTCAGGCGGTCAAGTAATCGCCCGGGCGGAACCCGCCCTCGGCCTCTTTCGTTTCAATGGTGAGGGGGAAATCGATTACACATCTGTCGAATCCGCCGAGGAGGGGCGGCCCGAGAGAACGGTGAGCGATTTTTGCCGGGGCGGAGACCAAAAGCGGAGATTCCCCCTTGACTTTTTTTGGAACCGCCTTCTATACTGTGGTACCCTAATAGACGAAATGTGGCGCATTGCGTCAAAGTGAGACGGATGAGGGCTTGCGCGAAAAGGAAGACAGGCCATGAAGGAGTTCGAAAAAAAGGGCGCCCCGAATCGGGAGTCATCCGCCGAGGGAATGCGGGGGCTCACAAAGTTTCTGCCGATGACCGAATCGAATTATCGCCGGCGGCTGATTGAATACGAGGGTCAAGTGAACGACTTGCAGGCCTACTGCCGCGCGCTGGAAGCCGAAACTGTCCATCTGCGGAAAAAGCTGGAAGAGACTCCGAAAGAGTTCATGCTCCTGGAAAACAAGCTCCGGGAGGCCAAGCGCCAGCTGGTTCAGGCCTTCAATCAGAACGAGAAGCTCGTCAACGCGCTGTACGAGGCGCGCGAGCAGGTGGGCTCGCTCAAGGAAGAGGTGGACAAGCTCAGCGCGCCGCCGTCCACCTATGGCGTGTACCTTTCGACCAACGAAGACAAGACGGTGAACATTCTCGCCCAGGGCCGGAAGGTAAAGGTCAACCTCCACCCGTCCATCAAGCCCGAGGACCTGAAGCCCGGGCAGGAGTTAATCCTCAACGAGGGACTCAACGTCGTCGAGGTCGCCGGCTATGAGATCCAGGGCGACGTGGTGGTGTTGAAGGAAGTGCTGGATGAGGCCCGGGCGGTGGTGACGCTTCGCGCGGACGAAGAGAAGGTCGGGATCATCGCCGACCCGCTCAGGTTCCACAAGCTCAAGGTGGGCGATCATATCCTGATGGACGGGAAGTCGGGGTACCTGCTGGAGCGCCTCCCGAAGAGCGACGTGGACGACCTCACGCTGGAAGAGGTGCCGGACATCAGCTACGAGGACATCGGGGGGCTAGAGACTCAGATCGAGGCCATCCGGGACGCCGTGGAACTTCCGTACCTCTACGCGGACTACTTCAAAGAACACAAGCTCGCCCCGCCCAAGGGGGTGCTGCTCTACGGCCCGCCCGGCTGCGGCAAGACCATGATCGCCAAGGCCGTCGCCAACAATCTCGCGGAGAAGATTTCTGCGAAGCGGGGGGAGAAGATCAAGGGCTACTTCCTGAACATCAAAGGACCCGAGCTGCTGAACAAGTATGTCGGCGAGACCGAGCGGAAGATCCGGGAGATCTTCGTCAAAGCCAAGGAAAAGGCCGCGGAGGACGTGCCGGTCATCGTGTTCTTTGACGAGATGGACGCGCTCTTCCGGACCCGGGGCTCCGGAATTTCCTCTGACGTGGAGACCACCATCGTGCCCCAGCTCCTGGCCGAGATCGACGGCGTCGAGGGGTTGAAAAATGTCATCGTCATCGGCGCGTCGAACCGGCAGGACCTGATCGACCCGGCGATTCTCCGCCCCGGCCGTCTTGACGTGAAGATCAAGATCGAGCGGCCGGACAAGGGGGCGGCGGTGGACATCTTCCGCAAATACCTGACCGCCGACGTCCCCATCCACGAATCGGAGAACCGCCAGCACGGGGGCGATTTGGTGGCCACGATCGAGCGCCTGATCGAGTCCACCGTGGAGGAGATGTACAGCCTCCGCGAGGAAAATCGGTTCCTGGAGGTCACCTACGCCAACGGCGACAAGGAGACCCTCTTCTTCAAGGACTTCGCCTCCGGCGCCATGATCGAGTCCATCGTCAGGCGAGGCAAGAAGCTGGCCCTCAAGCGGTACATCGCCACCAGCGCGAAGGGCCTGACCCTGGATGACCTCCTCACCGCGGTCCGCGAGGAGTTCAAGGAGAACGAGGACCTGCCCAACACCACCAACCCGGACGACTGGGCGAAGATCGCCGGCAAGAAGGGTGAGCGCATCGTCTACGTCAAGCCGCTGCTGAGCGAAGGCAAGGAAAAGCAGCGGGCCGTGGAGCGGGTGACGATCAATACCGGCCAGTACCTGTAAGGCCACGGGGTGGGGGAACGCGAGCTGCTGACTCCCACCCCTTTTCTATCGAAAAGGACTCCTCGATGGCTATCCCGAAGGTCATGGGGATCGAGACCGAGTTCGGCATCACGGTCAAGAACCAGCCCGACTTCAATCCGATCCTCTCCTCCCTCCTCCTGATCAACAGCTACGAAACCTACCGCTCCTCCCGCATCCGGTGGGACTACGAAGCGGAAACCCCCCTACGCGATGCCCGGGGGTTTGAGTACATGGAGGAGAAGGACGTCCCGACCAAAGAGGAGTCCCGGCTCATCAACCTGATCCTGTCCAACGGCGCGCGCTTCTACGTTGACCACGCCCATCCCGAGTACTCCAGCCCGGAGTGCACAAACCCCCGGGACCTGGTGATCTGGGACAAAGCGGGCGAGCGGATCATGAACATCTCGCGAAGTCGAGCCGAGGCTGTCTCGCCGCCGGAGCAACGGATCCTCATCTACAAAAACAACAGCGACTTCAAGGGCAACTCCTACGGGACCCACGAGAACTACCTGATGGACCGGAAGGTGCCGTTCGCCCGGATCGTCCAGCACCTGATGCCCTTCCTGGTGACCCGGCAGATCTTTACCGGCGCGGGGAAAGTCGGCGCCGAGAACGGCGCCGAGCCCTGCGACTATCAGATCTCTCAGCGCGCCGACTTCCTGGAAACCGAGGTGGGGCTGGAAACCATGCACAGCCGCCCCATCATCAACACCCGGGACGAGCCGCACGCGGACCCGGAGAAATATCGGCGGCTCCACGTCATCGTGGGAGACGCCAACATGAGCGAGGTGGCCAACTATCTCAAGACCGGGACCATGGCCATCGTCCTCAGCATGGTCGAAGACGACTTCATCGACCGGGACTTCTCGCTGGACAGCCCCGTGTTGGCGTTCCGCCGGGTCTCTCGGGATCTCACCTGCCGGGAAACTATCTGCCTCAAGGACGGCCGGACCACCACTGCCGTGGAGCTGCAACGGGAGTTCCTCGAGATGGCCTACCGCTACTACAGAGACCGCGAGCACGAGCCGTGGGTCGAGGACGTCTTGTCCCGGTGGGGCTCCGTGCTGGATCGGCTCGCCGAAGACCCCACCTCCTTGAGCCGCGAGCTGGACTGGGCCATCAAGCGGGAGCTCATCCAGAACTACACGGCGAAGCACGGGATCGGATGGACCGATGCCCGCGCGGCCATGATCGACCTTCAGTATCACGACATCCGGCCGGGCAAGGGGCTCTACGGAAAGCTGGAAGAGTCCGAGGCGGTGGAGCGGATCGCGACCGAGGACGAGATCTCCAAGGCCATCTATGACCCCCCCAAGGACACCCGCGCGTACTTCAGGGGAATGTGCCTGCAGAAGTATTCGGACGAGATCGTGTCGGCCAGCTGGGACTCCGTCATCTTCGACCTGAAGGAGGGCCCGCTGAAGAAGATCTTCATGCTGGAGCCGCTCCGGGGCACGGAAGTCCACGTGCGCCAGCTGCTGGAGGAGTCCCCCACGGCCTCGGACCTCTTGCGAAACATCTCCCGCCCGTCTGCGGGCGTATAACTCCACACGGGTCGGCTGGACCATGAGCCAAGAAGCCTGGCAGCGAGTCTTCGCTGACTATTCCATTTCCAGCTTCACGGAACTGATCAGGAGCGCCGCGCCCCACATCCTCCCCGCCCCGCCGTCGAGCCGGTCGGAGAGCGGTTCGCCGCCACTCCCGCACGGCACCACGGTGCTCGCCCTCCGGTACCGGGACGGGGTGATCATGGCGGGGGACCGGCAGGCCACGGAAGGATTCCAGGTGGCCCACCGGGAAATGGACAAGATCTGCAAGGCCGACGACTTCTCCGGCATCGGGATCGCCGGCGCCGCGGGCCCCAGCATGGAGATGGTCCGTCTCTTCCAGACCGAGCTGGAGCACTACGAGAAGCTGGAAGGGGAGAATCTCTCGCTGGAAGGAAAGGCCAACAAGCTCGGGCAGATGATCCGCATGAATCTCCCCGCGGCCATGCAGGGACTCCTCGTCATCCCGATTTTCGCCGGCTTTGACGAGAAGGCCGGCGGCGGCCGGATCTTCAAGTACGACGTCACCGGCGGCCGTTACGAGGAAACGGAGTACTACGCACAGGGGTCCGGGGGAAAGGACGCCCGAGACACGCTCAAGAAACGCTACCGAAAGGACATGCCGCCGGACGAGGCCCTCCGGGCGGTCCTGGAGGCCGTGATCGACGCGGCCGATGAAGACCTCGGCACGGGTGGGCCCGACCTCATCCGGGGGATCTATCCAACCGTAAAGACCATCACGCGGTCGGGCTTTGAAGAGATCCCGAGCGCCGAGGTGGGACGGGTGTGCGAAGCCATCCTGGCAGAGCACAGACGCCAAGCCTGACACCATGCCCCTCCCCTACTACGTTTCGCCCGAGCAGATGATGAAGGACAAGGCGGAGTACGCCCGCAAGGGCATCTCACGCGGGAAGTCCATCGTCACCCTGGAATACCAGGACGGGGCGCTGCTCGTCGCGGAGAACCCGTCAAGGCTCCTCCACAAGATTTCCGAGATCTACGACCGCATCGCCTTCGCGGGGGTGGGCAAGTATAACGAGTTCGAGAACCTCCGGATCGCCGGGGTGCGCCACGCGGACGTCAAGGGGTACAGCTACAGCCGCGGCGACGTGACGGCCAAAGCCCTCGCCAACGCCTATTCCCAGGCCCTGGGAAGCATCTTCACCCAGGACATCAAACCGTTCGAGGTGGAGGTGCTGGTGGTGGAGGTGGCTCTGCGGAATGGGGCGAAGAACGAAATCTACCACGTCCTGTACGACGGCACCATCGAGGACGAACGGCACTACGCGGCCATGGGCGGGCAGGCGGACGAGATCCGGCGATTCCTGAAAGACAATTACCGGGAGGCGCTTCAGCTCAACGAGGCGATCCAGCTGGGGGTCCGGGCGCTCACCGTCACACAGAACAAAACCCTGACGGAGCAGGACCTGGAGGTGGCGGTGCTGGACCGGAACCGGGAGCGCCGGAAGTTCAGCCGGATCTCTCCCGAGGCGCTGGGCCAGCTCCTCGGCGGCGGCAAGTGAGCGCCGTTCGAGCGCCGGCTCCGCCGGCGCAACTGACTCGGGCCTCGCGCGGCGGGTGGCCTGCCTCGCGGCAAGGCCGAACCCGTCGCGCTCGAACTACACTGGGGGAGGTTCGGAAGGGGGGCGGCAGCCCCCTTCGAGGGGACTAATAGACGATGGTGCGGGAGCTGCCGCCATCCACGGCGATCGTCTGGCCGGTGATGGCGCT
>CAYJUC010000203.1:0-7190 GCA_964372605.1 uncultured bacterium
GGGTGAATCATGAGCCTGGTCAATCCGCACGGACACGAAAAGAGGCTGACGCCGCGTTTGTTGACGGGGGTCGCGCTCGAGGAAGAGCGACGGCGGGCCGGGACGTTCGAGCAGATCCGGATGAGCTCGCGGGAGACCTCCGACCTCATCATGCTGGGGACCGGCGCCTTCACGCCGCTCGCGGGATTCATGACGTACGAGGAGTGGCGGGGCGTGTGCGAGGACTACCGGACTGCCGATGGCGTATTCTGGCCGATTCCCATCACCCTGTCGACGACGAAGGAAGCGGCGGGAGGAATCAAGGAGGGCGACGAGATCGCCCTGATCGACGGAGAAACCGCCGAGCTGATGGGGAGCATGACGGTTCGCCAGAAGTACGCGATCGACAAGCTCCGCGAGTGCGCTCAAGTGTTTCGGACCACCGACCCGAACCATCCCGGCGTTGCGGGCGTCATGGCCCAGGGAGAGGTGAACCTGGCCGGCCCGGTCAAGGTCCTGAGCGAAGGGACGTACCCTGAACAGTACAGGGGGCTTTACATGCGCCCCGCCGAAACGCGAAAGATCTTCGAGGAGCAGGGGTGGAACAGCGTGGCGGCGCTCCAGCTCCGGAACCCCATGCACAGATCCCACGAGTACCTGGCGAAGATCGCAATCGAGGTGTGCGACGGCGTGCTGATCCACCAGATCCTGGGAAAGCTCAAGCCGGGGGACATTCCGGCGGAGGTCAGGGTGAGGGCCGTGGACACCCTGGTCCGTCACTACTTCCTGGCGAACACCTGTCTACAGGCCGGCGTCCCACTCGAGATGCGGTACGCGGGACCCCGGGAGGCGTTGCTGCACGCCGTCTTCAGGCAGAACTTCGGGTGCAGCCATCTCATCGTGGGACGGGACCACGCCGGGGTGGGGGAATACTACGGCCCCTTCGACGCCCAGAAGATCTTCGACGAAATCCCGCGCGATGCGCTCGAGCTCAGACCGCTCAGAATCGACTGGACGTTCTACTGCCGGAGGTGCGACGGGATGGCGTCCGGTCGGACCTGCCCGCACGGGCAGGACGACCGGGTGATCGTCAGCGGAACGATGCTCCGGAAGACGCTCTCGGACGGCGGGGATGTGTCCGACCACTTCTCCCGTCCCGAAGTGCTGGCCATATTGAAGGAGTACTACGCGACGCTCGAGGAAAAGGTCGAGGTCAAGCTTCACAAGTACGCCAAAGGAGACCGCTGAGGCGGAAGGGTGCATCCGTGCCGACATGCACCCAGACAAGTGTGATGCGTCTACGTCCCATACTTCCAAGTTCGCCTACCTGGTGTACCGCACCGCGGCGATGCTCTTCGCTGCGCGGCGCTCCCCGGGCAAACTTTACACTTGACAGCCCGCTGAGGAGTGCGGAACCTTTCCAGGGTGGGCCGCGGCGGCCCTGAACGCGTACGACCAACCTGAGAGCCCGCAAAGGAGCTGACCGATGACCGATGATGAGCTGAAGGAGAAAGTGAAGGCGATCCTCGCCGAGATGGGCGTGTGGACGGGCCACCGAGAGATGACGCTGGAGGAGGTGGCGGTGATCCAGCCGGGGCTCGGGCGTATCATGCCCCAGATCGGACAACGGACCTGGAAACTCTACTATGCCGCCAAAGCCAAGAACTGGCCGCTGGCGAAGTTCGAGTGGAAGGAGATCCAGGAGCTGATGGAGCTGGGGGCGTTTACCCGCCCGAAGCACGAGGAGGCGCTCAACAAGTTCATGGCGGAGGACTGGCCTGACGTCGGCAAAGCGATCGACAGTCAGGACTTCCCGGCCTTCGAGCAGGCTTTCAAGAAGGCGATCGAGCAGGCGAACGCCTACCACGAGTTGAAGGAGAAGCCTTATATCCGGTGGAAGCTCCCTGACCAGCCACCGCCGGACCTCGATCTGACCCCGCGAGAGAGCAGGTGAGCGGAGCGGAATAGGACAGAGTGTCACCCGCGAGGTCCCGCCACCACCGGGCAGGTAACGAAGGCAGCGGCCATGGGCTGGCTCTCCGACATCGGTCGATTTTTTGGAATCGGCGGAGAGCTGTCCCGCGATCGCCCGATCCGTTCCAGGCTCCCGGATGGGACTGTCATCGCCGACGGCCTCGCCGTTAAGGGGGAGCTGAGTGGAACCGGAGACCTCCAGATCCTCGGCAGCTTCGAGGGACAGATCACCCTGACCGGCACCGTGCTCGTGGAGGAAGGGGCCCTTGTGGACGCGAATATCTTTGCCACCGCTATCGTCATCGGCGGTGTGGTGCGGGGGAATCTCTCCGCGGCGGAGCGGGTGGAGATCCTTCCCACGGGAGTCCTCACCGGCACGCTGAAGAGCGGAAGCCTCACCGCCGCCGAGGGGGCCTCGGTGAAGGGGGAGGTTTGGGTAGAGCGTCACCCCGTGTCGGCGATGGGAGGCAGTAATGCCCACTCAGAGTCAGCCCAGTGAAGAGAGCCGGGTCCATCGCGTCGTCGCCTGGACCCGGGCCGCGGCGCGATCGTGGGCGCTGGCGGGCGGCATCGTCGTTCTTCTCCTCCTTGTAGGGGCCGGCGGCTGGTACTGGTGGAGCGCGTATCAGGAGGCCGGCGTCACGGCCTTCTCCCAGGCGAGCGCGCTCGTCCAGGAGGCCCTTTCTCCCCAGAGCCGCCCGGAGCAGGCCGAGGCCGCTATCCGGGCGCTCCAGGATTTCATTGCTCGGTATCCCCGCCATCCGGCTGTTCCGCAGGCCGCCTACGCTCTGGGAAACCTCCGGTACCAGACCAAGGCGTACGAAGCCGCCCGCGATGCCTATCGTGTCGCGCTCAGGAAGGGAGCCGCGGACAGCCTCGGCGTTCTCTGTCGATTGGGAATCGGCTATGCCTGGGAAGCACAGGGCGATTACCCCAATGCGTTAGCCGCTTACCGGGAAGCCGCCGAGAGCCGGAGGGATAAGGACTTCCTGTACGAGGAGGGTCTCCTGGCAGTGGCCCGGATCCAGGAGCTCCTCCAGCAGCGCGAGCAAGCCCGAGAGACCTATCGAGGGATCCTTCGTGACCGTCCCCAGAGCGGCCGGGCCGACGAGGTACGATTTCGGTTGGCGGGCCTCGAGGGATCTCCGCGCCGCTGAATGAGCCGTCCGCTCCCTGTCGTTCTCCTCTGGCACCTCCATCAGCCGCTCTATAAAGATCCCGCTGCCGGGCGGTGTCTCCTGCCATGGGCGCGGCTCCACGGGGTCAACGCCTACACCACGATGGCGATCCTGGCCGACGAGTTCGCGGAGCTGCCGCTCACCTTCAATCTGGTGCCGTGTCTGCTCCTCCAGATCCAGGAGTACGCGACCGGAGCGGTTTCGGACCCCTGGCTGGAGGCGGCGCTCAGACCCGCTGACGAGCTCGAGCAGGACCAGCGCTGTTTTCTCCTCCGATGGTTTTTCCTGGGACGCCCCGAGGCTATGATCCTTCCCCATCCGCGATACCGGGAGCTCTGGCAGCTCCGCGGCTCTGACATCCGTGAGGAGGCGCTCGTCCGCGCGGCCCTCGGCTGGACCTCGGCCCAGCTGAGAGACCTCCAGGTGTGGTTTCATCTGGCCTGGACGAGCCCGCTCCTCAGAGAGCGGGACCCCGCGCTGCGGGCCCTCGTCCAGAAGGGGAGCGGCTACACCGAGGAAGAGAAGAGTGCCCTGCTCGCCATCCACCGGACCGCGCTCGGCGCCCTGGCCGGCCGGTACCGGCGCCTCCAGGAAACCGGGGCTGCCGAGCTCTCTACGAGCCCGTTTTATCACCCGATCCTCCCCCTTCTGTGCGACCTGGCCGCCGCCCGCGAGGCGGATCCTTCTGTTTCCCTCCCCGCGGAGCCTTTTGCCCATCCCGAGGATGCGCGCACCCAGATCGAGCGAGCGATCGCGTTTCACAGCCGGTGCTTCGGTCAGCGGCCCCTGGGGCTCTGGCCTTCGGAAGGGAGCGTCAGCGAGCCGGTACTTCGCCTGGTGAGCGAGGCGGGGATCCAGTGGATCGCGACTGACGACGGAATCCTTCAGCGTTCCCTGGCGCGATCGAATCTCCCCCCCTCCACGTATCATCAGGTCGCGGTCTGGCGGGAATGCGCGGATCTCGCCATTTTCTTCCGCCACCACGAGCTTTCTGATCGGATCGGCTTTCGCTACGCCGCCCTTGCGCCTGAGGCGGCTGTAGAGGATCTCGTAGGGGAGCTGCGCCAGATCCAGCAAACCCTTCCGGCTGAAGGTTCCGGGGCTGTCCTTACGATCGCGCTGGACGGAGAGAACCCCTGGGAATCCTATTCGGGGCAGGGGGTCCCGTTCCTCCGGAGCCTCTATACCGCCCTCCTGACCGATCCCGTGCTGGCGCCCGTGACTCCGGCCCGTTTCCTTCAAGACAACCCGTCCCGACGAACCCTCGAGCGCCTTGTGCCGGGGTCCTGGATTGACGGCACCTTCGGAATCTGGGCCGGTCACCCCGAGGATCACAAGGCCTGGGAGCTCCTTGCCCGCGCTCGCCACGCCCTGGTTCAGGCCCAGGCGCAACCGGATGGCCCCTCGCCCGAGGCCATTCAAGCCGCCTGGGAGGCCCTGTATGCCGCTGAGGGGAGCGATTGGACCTGGTGGTATGGGGAGGAGCACACGTCCGGGACCGATGAACTCTTCGATCGCCTCTTCCGCGGCTATCTCCAGGCCATCTACCGAAGCCTGAATCTTCAAGTGCCTGATGAGGTTTTACCAAGTATCAGCCAAAAAGAACGTGATTTTTTCGACTATGTTGAGCAGTCGGCCCTGGTCCGGCCGACCGTGGATGGCCGGATCACCCATTTCTTTGAGTGGCAAGGCGCCGGCACCGTTACCCCCAAGGGTGGAGCGCTGGGGCTCGGACCGGGCCCGATCCGCCGGCTCCTCTGCGGGTTCGATACAGGGGGCCTCTGGCTCAGGCTGGACCCGCATCCGTCTCGCTGGCCATTGGTGGGAGCGGAGTTGTCCATCGAAGTCACGATCGGGCCCCGCCGGCTGACGTGGGCAGTCGGGCTAGACGAAGGGCTGCACCATCATGAGGCCGGCGCCTTCCAGATTGACGCCGGAGTGCAGGCAATCGTCGAGCTCCGGATTGCGGGAGAAATCCTGCTGGGAGACGAGGCAAAAACCCTGGCGCTAAGAGTGACAGTCAACCAGCGGGGGACAAAGCTGCAATCCATCCCTGAAGTGGGAACACTCCGCATCACCCGATGGTCCGGGACCGCAGAGACCGCCTAAAGCTGAATGTCCGATAAGAAGTATTATGTAAAGTTGTAGACAAGTGCCGGACGGGCGCTGTGGCGGTGTTGGTCAGCCTCTCTGAAGAGTGCTCTCGTAAAGGGTCAAAAGCTTCCTCACCTGGCGGTGGGCTGAGAATTCCTGCTCGGCCAGTTGCCTGGCCTTCTCCCCCATGGCGCGACGCCCGGGGGAGTCCAGGAGAAGCCGGAGCGCCGATTCAGCCAGCTCTCTGGTGTCCGGCTTGGTCAAAAATCCCGTTTCCCCATCCCGTATCGTTTCGTCCACTCCGGGGGCACGTACGGCCACCGCCGGAAGGCCGCAGGCGTGGGCCTCGCTCAGGACCAACCCCTGAGTCTCTGTCAGAGAGGTGAAGAGAAGGAGATCCGCGGCCCGGTAGTAGGCAGGCAACGCCTCCCGCGGGAGCCCTCCGACGAAATCGATCCGATCGCCGCATCCCAGCCGTCGCCCCAGCGCTTTGAGACGGGTGGTCTCTTTCCCCTGCCCCACGAGAAGAAGCCGCGCCCGAGGGATTGCCGTGGCGATATGCGCAAAGGCGGTCAACAGGAGATCCAGGCTTTTCTCTCGGTCCAGGCGGCCCACCGAGAGCAGGAGAGGACCGGCCAGGGGGAGTCCCAGGGAACGGCGCGCCACCGCCTGGTCGCCGGGGGTGAAGACGCCCACCTCTACGCCCGTCGGAAGGACCGTGATGGGGCGTGACACCCCCTGCTCCATGAGGAAACGTCGGACCCACTGAGAAGGCGCGATGACGAGATCGGCCTGGGAGGCAAAGGCCGAGCTGCGCCTGATCGCCACTCGTTCCACCACCCTCCGCGGGAACGGAACGTAGTGCGCGTACTTCTCGTATCGCGTGTGGTAGGTGAACACCAGGGGGCGACCGAACCGTCGGGCCAGCCGTCTGGCCGCCTGCCCCAGCAGGAACGGATGGTGGGCGTGGAAGATGTCGATCCGAAGATCCCGCACCGCCCGCGTGATGCCTGGGGAGAACGGAATTGCCAGGGGGAAGTCGGGGTAGGTCAGCGCGGGGATCGACGGATAACGGAAAACGTCCGGGGAGAGGTCAGTGTAGCCAGAGAAGCGGGGCGCGAAGACGTACGGGGTGTGGCCCAGAGATGTGAGATTGTTGCGGAGGATTTCGGTGGATGCGGCGACTCCCCCCCGGACGGGGAGGTAGTTGTTCGTGAAGATACCGATGCGCATCCACAGGGCGTCGGAGGGAGGCGCTTACATCTTGAGCTTGCCAAAGTCCTCGGGCTTCAGCTTGTCCAGCCACTCCTTGAGCTTCTCGGGATCGTCCGCGCTCCCGACCTCGGCCTCTTTCGACACCTCCACGCTCTTGGCTTTCTTCACCACTTCCTCTTCGACGAAGATCGGCGCTCCCACCCGGAGGGCCAGCGCGATGGCGTCTGAAGGGCGGGAATCCACGGCGATCTCCGACCCGCCGACACGGAGGTGAATTTCGGCGAAGAAGGTGTTCTCGCGAAGGTCATTCACCATGATCTTGGCGACCTTCGCCTCCAGGGACTCGAGGATGTTCTTGATGAGATCGTGGGTCATGGGGCGCGGCGTGGTGATCTTTTCCAGCTCCAGAGCGATGGCGTTGGCCTCGAAAATCCCCACCCAAATCGGCAGGGAATGCTTCTCCTCGTCGTCGCGGAGAATGATGATCGGCATGTTCGAGAGCGGATCCAGGGCCAGCCCCCGCACCTTCATCTCTAGCCACATGATCGTCTCCTCCTCGCTCGGAGCGCCTCAGAGATTGCACCCGAGGGTCGGCTGACACTTCCGCCCCGAGAACCCTGGCGCCTGCTGGGCCTGGCGGCTGCGGATTCCACGCTGGAGCTTGAACATGTGCGAATGCATCGAACCCCGCAGATTTGATTTCACCTTAGCATCGGTTTCCGGGGGTTGTCAACTCGTGAGGCGCGCAAG
>CAYJUC010000204.1:0-7153 GCA_964372605.1 uncultured bacterium
GGCTCAGCGGGGGCGGCGGCCGTTGGCGAGGCGGCCGTTGGCCCGCGCCCACCCCCAGGCGAACCGCGCCCTCGTCGCCAGGGACCCGAGGCGCGCGAAGACGCGCCCGCCTCTGAGATCGTCGAACATCGAGTAGACGACCGGCGTGATCAGGAGCGTGATCAGGAGGCAGAGCATCTGCCCTCCCACTACCGTGATGGCCAGCGCCGCCCGGGAGGCCGAGCCGTCGCCTTTCCCGAGCGCGATGGGGAGCATGCCGAAGACGATGGAGAGGGTGGTCATCAGGATGGGGCGGAGCCGGGCCTTGTCGGCCTCGATCTGGGCCTCGAAGCGCGGCATCCCGCGCGCGCGCAGGACGTTGGTGTAGTCCACCTGGAGGATGGCGTTCTTCTTGACGACGCCCATGAGGAGGAACATCCCGAAGATCGAGTAGATGTTGAGCGAGATCCCGACGCCGACGAGGGTCAGGAGCCCGAAGGGGATGGCCAGGAAGATGGAGATCATGATGGTGACGGGGTGGATGAAGCTCTCGAACTGGGCCGCCAGCACGATGTAGATGAAGACCAGGGCCAGGAGAAAGGCCAAGAGGAAATTGTAGAGCGCTTCGGCCAGGAGCTTTCCCCGGCCGATGTAGGAGGCGGAGTACTGGGGCGGCATCTGGAGCTCGCGAACCGCGACATTGGCCTCCTGGATCGCCTCCCCAAGCGCCTTCTGGTAGAAATTCGCCACCACCGTGACCTGCCGCTCCTGGTTATAGCGGTCGATCTGCCCGGGGCTCATGCCGTCGCGGAAACGGGTGACGTTGTCCAGGCGGACCAGTCGCCCCCCGCTGGCCGGGACGTTCAGCGCCGGGAGCGTCGAGGCGTCTTGCCGGAACCCTTCAGCTAGCCGCAGGCGGACGTCGTACTGCTCGCCGCCCTCCCGGTAGAACCCCACCTTCTCGCCGCCCACCATGGTCCGGAGGGTTCCCGCCACGTCGGAGACCCGGACGCCGAGATCCGCCGCCTTTCGGCGGTCGATCAGCACCTGCACCTCGGGTTTCCTCTGGGCCTGGGAGGTGTCCACGTCGACAAATCCCGGGATGGCGCCGAGCCGCTTGATGATCCGCTGCGAGTAGTCGTCCAGCTTCTGAAGCTCCGGCCCCCGGATCACCATGTTGAAGGGGGTCTGCCTGAATCCGCCGCCGGAGATCAGGCTGACCTGCTGAACGCTGATCCTGAGGTCCGCATACTTTCGGAGCCGCTGCCGGGCTTCCTGCATGATCTGAAACTGAGACCGCTTCCGCTGGGAGAGGTGCCTGAGCCCCACCCAGATGCTGCCGTCGGTGACGTTGGACTGGAACTGCCCCCGGACCCCGATGGCGGTGAAGAGGTGCTCCACCTCCGGAATCTGCCTGAGGTCGGCCTCGAGCCGCCGGAGGATCGCGTCCGACTCGTGGAGCGAGGAGCCCGGCGGGGTCTCGACGACTACCTCCAGCTCGCTGTTGTCGTCGTCGAACCCGAGGTCGAACTTCGCCCCGCTGGCCAGATAGAGGGTTCCGGCCACGATGGCAAGGCAGGCGACGGTGGCCGCGAAGCGATTCCGGAGGCAACGGATCAGGAGCCACTCGTAGCCGCGCTCCACGAGCCCGTACCACCGGGAGCCCCTCGACCCGCCACCGTGTTGTCCCGGGGCACCCACGAGCGGCTTGAGGAAACGGGAAGCCAGCATCGGCGTCAGCGTGAAGGCGACGAACAGGGAGACCAGGATGGCGAAGGTCGCGGTCAGGCCGAAGCTTCGCCAGAACCTGCCGACCAGCCCCCCCATGAAGGCCACCGGGAGAAAGATCACCACCAGCGACAGGGTCGTGGCGACCACCGCCAGGACAATCTCCCTGGCGCCCGTCACCGCCGCTTCGATGGGGGAGCGGCCCTTCTCTTCTATGTGCCGGAAGATATTCTCCAGCACGATGATGGCGTCGTCGATGACGATCCCGGTGGAGACCGCCAGGGCCAGCATGGTGATGTTGTTCAGGGTGAAACCAGCCGCCGCCATGATGGTGAATGTGGCGATGATGGAGGAGGGAATCGACAGGGCGGCGATCAGCGCCGGCCGCCAGTTCCGCCACCCCAGGAAAAGCCAGACGACGAGGCTCGACAGAATGGCCCCGAGGATCAGGTGCTCCTGAACCGCTGCCACCGCCCCTTTGATGAAGCGCGACTGATCCCGGATCACCTCTACTGTCACGTCCGGAGGGAGGGTTTTTCGGATCTCCTCCAGCTTGGCCTTGACCCGGTCGATGACCTGGACGGTGTTCGTCCCGGACTGTTTTCGGACCAGCATGGAGACGGCGTTCTTGCCGTCGAGGCGGGAGAGCGTCCGCGCCTCCTCTTGGCCGTCCACCGCCCGGCCGATCTCCTGAATCCGCACCGGCCCGCCCTGGCGCTCTGCCACGATGAGATCGTTGAACTCTTCCACGCGCTCGATGCGCCCCAGGGTTCGCACGCCGGACTCCCGCTGGCCGGCCGTGAGGCGGCCGCCCGGGATCTCCACGTTCTGCTGCTGGAGGGCCGCCTTCACCTGCTGGATCGAGAGGCCGTAGGCCTGGAGTCGGTGGGGGTCGACGACCACCTGGATCTCCCGCCTGCGATCGCCCACCAGCGTGATGGCGCCGATGTCCTTCACCGCTTCGAGCTGGCGCTTGATCCGCTTGTCGGCCATCTCGGTGATCTCGCGGGGCGACCGCTTGCCCGAGACGACCAGCGCCATGATCGGGGAGGCATCGGGATCGAACTTCTCGATGATCGGGGCTTCGGTGCCGTCGGGAAACTCGGAGACCACGCCGGAGACCTTCTCGCGGATGTCGTTGGCGGCCTCGGTGATCTCCCGCTCCAGGACGAAGGTGGCGAAGATCTGGGACTGCCCCTCGATCGTGACCGAGCGCAGCTCGTCGAGGCCGCTGATGGTGTTGACGACCTCTTCGATCTTCTTGGTGATCTGGCTCTCGATCTCCTCCGGGCTTGCCCCCGGGAGCCGGGTTGTGATGGTCACGGTGGGGAGGTCCACCTTGGGGAAGAGGTCCAGGCCCAGGTTCCGGTAGGAGGCCAGCCCCAGCACGACCAGCGAAACGATCAGCATGGTGGCGAAGACCGGGCGCCGGACGCAGATCTGGACGAGCGACACGACTATTTCCTCGGAGCGGGGGCTCGAACCCCCTCACCCGTCCCTCTCCCCCTCGGAGGGGGAGAGGATTCAAGGGCGCGGACGGGCGCCCCGTCGTAGAGCTGGGCCAGGCCGGAGGTGGCCACGCGCTCGCCCGACTTGACCCCGTCCAGAATCTCCACCGCGCCGTTCTGCTTCCCCCCGACCCGGACCGCGCGCTCCTGCGCCTTGCCGTCCCCGATCACGAACAGTTTGGTGATCCCCACGAAGTACGAGACTGCCGCCTCCGGGACAAACGGTACGCCGGCGTCCTCCCGGGTAAGGACCGCGCCGCGGGCGAAAAGGCCGGGTTTGAGGAGCCCCTGCGGGTTCGGGACTAGGGCCTCGAGCGCGGCCGTCCGGTTGGCGACGTCCACGGCCGGGCTCACGCGGGTGATGCGGCCCTCGAACGAGCGCCCCGGGACCGGATCCACCTGAAGCCGGATCCGCTGGCCGTTCTTGAGCTCCAGCGCGGACCGCTCGGGCACGGTTCCGGTGTACTTCAAGGGATCGCTCTGGACGATGGTGAAGACGGGGGTGTTCTCCCTCAAGAACTCTCCGGGGTTGACATGGCGCTTGGCGATAGCCCCACGGATGGGCGCTCTGAGAGTGGCGTCGGCCAGTTTCTTTTGCGCGATTCCCAGCGCGGCCTCCCGCTGCTTCACCTCGGACTCGGCGACCCTGATCGCCGACCGGTCGCTCTGGAGCTGCGCCTCGGCGACCCGCACGCGATCCGGGTACATGGTCCGCTCGATCTGGGAGGTCTGGTACTGGGCCAGCATGGTTTCGTACTGGGTGCGCGCGGCGTCAAACTCTCGAGCCGCGACCAGCTCTCTCTGCAGGAGCTGCCGGCTCCGCTCCAGGTTGGTCCGCGCCTCTTCCAGGGCGGCGCGGGCGCGGTTGTCGTTCGCCTCCCACGTCTTGATGCTCTCGCGGACCTGCCGCAGATTGGCTTCGGAGCTCGCCATCTGCGCCCGCGCCCGCTCGACTTGGTCCCGGGCGCCGTTGAGCCCCGCCTCCGCCTGCTCCACGGCCAGCGAGAGCTCGCGCTTGTCCAGCTCGGCGACGACCCGCCCGGCCTCGACCCGATCGCCCAGATCGACGGAGAGGCGCGCCACCGTGCCGGCAACCGCGGTATTCAGGGCCACTTCCTCCCAGGCCAGGAGACTCCCGCTGGTCTCCACGCTTCGCTGCACGGTTCGAGTCTCGACAGGGGCTATAGTGACGGTAATGGTCTGCGGACTGTCCGATCGCGCGGGCTCCCGGGACCCCGCGTTCGTCTTCTCCCCGCGGCAGCCCGAGGAGATGAGCAAGGAGAGCGCCAGTGCCGCGGAGGAGAGAACCACCGCGTGCCGGTCAGTCACTGTTCGACTTCCTTCGAAATTCCTGACTGCCGCCCGCCACCCGTTGTTCTTCTATTGCCGCCTTGACGAGCGCCTCTAATCCCTTGAGGACGCGATTCCGGTCGCGGTCCGACATCCGTTCCAGCACCGCCTTGAGCCCCTGGATCTGGAGCGTCTCCAGTTCCTCCACCAGGGCCTTGCCCTCGGCCGTCAGCTCCAGCGCGTAGACCCGCCGGTCACCCGGGTCCATGCCGCGGGTCAGGAACTTCTTCTGCTCCAGGCGGTCAACAATCTGGGTGATCGCCGCGAGGGTGACGCCGAACCCTTTGGCGACGTTCCCCATATGGCAACCGGGATGGTGCCCGACGTAAAAAAGGACCTGCGATTGCGCGTACGTCAGCTCCAGCTCGGCTGCCCTCTGCCAGAGCAGGCGGCGGAAGGTGGTGCTGCCAAGCGCGTTCAGGAGATCGAGCAGGCGGTGTGCGTCAGACGAGGAGCGGCCAGTGCCGGGGGTTTTGTCTGATGTCACGGCCAGTGCCGGAGTTCTGCCGGCCCCCTGACGCCATGAGGCACGGCGCGGGACGTCCCGGCGGCTGGGTTTTCCAGCACCAGCGAGGGGACGTGAAACTCGTTAGCCGAGATTCGGCGCTCCCAGTGAGCGGGAACGCGGGCTTCTCCGGGTTCCCCCGGGATCCGGACATACCGGTCTGGCACCCAGACCATGTCGGAGGGAGGCAGTTCCCGGTGAGGCACGGACGGCACCGGGCGCATAGCCAAAGCCTTGGCACGCTCCAGGGGAGTCTGTGCGCCGGCGCCGGTCTGGATGGCCAACAGCGCGCCCGCGATCAGGCAGCCTCTCACTCTCAGAAAGTCTCGGCCCGTGAACTTCACGACAACTTTATGCTACATTCACTTCATAGTTTAGGCAATAAAGGATGTTCTGGGGCATTTGCGCGTCGAAGTCGCGCTGGCGACTCGGAGGCACGAGCCCGCACAGCCGCCAACGGGTAACTCCGCGTCGAAACAGCCCGATCTCCTTGACAACCGTATGGGCCTCCATTACACTTTCGCCACTTTCGTCATGTCCCGCTCACGGACCCCTTGCCGTCGTTTACCGAGGCGCCTCAGCGCACCGGGCGGCGCTCTTAGAAGGATGCTGAAAGACTTGGTCGCCGTCGAATGCCTGATCTCACGGTGGACGGAAGCTCGTTCGAGCGCGGGCTTGCCCGCGCAAACTCTCTGGGGGGAGGTTCGGAAGGGGGGCGTGCCCCCCTCCGAGTGGTAGATGGAGGTCCTCTCCGCCGGCCTAGGCGAGTTCCGCTTCACTGAACCCGACGCGATCCGCGCCTGGATGCGCGACAGGAAGCGACGGGACTTTGTAGACAAGACCCTCACCATGGTGGAAGCCGTCCGCCGCTTCGTGGCCGACGGCGACTACGTCTCCTTCGACTTCTCGTCCTACACCAGAGGTCCCCTCGGGTTGATCCGCGAGATCATCCGCCAGAGAAGGCGCGACCTCTGGTACTGCGCCAAGTTCACCCTCATGGAGTCCACGCTCCTGGTGGCGGCGGGCGCCTGCTCGCGCATCGACGTGGGATTCATGGGGCTCGGGGAAAGCTTGAACCGGGCGGTGGAGGAGGGACGGGTCAAGGTCGTCGAGTGGACCAACGGCACCCTCACTCTCCGCCATCTGGCGGGCGGAATGGGCGTGCCGTTCTTGCCCACCCGGGCGCTTCTGGGCACGGACACGCTGAAATATTCGGGAGCCAGGGTGGTGAACGACCCGTTCGGCGGAAAGCCGATCGCCCTGGTCCCCGCGCTCAACCCCGACGTGGGGTTGATCCACGTTCACCAGGCGGATCTGTACGGCAACGCCCGGTGCTTCGGCCCCGGCGTTTCCCCTCTGGAGACAGCCATGGCCTCTAAGAAGGTCATCATCTCCGCCGACGAAATCATCGATCACGAGGAGATCCGGAAGGATCCGGGGAAGACCACGATCCCTTACTTCATGGTTGACGCGGTGGTTCCCGCGCCCTTTGGGGCTTATCCTGGGGGGGTGCAGGGGCTCTACGAGATGGACTACGAGCATTTTGCCGAGTACACGGGCCTGGAACGGGCGGGACGGCTCGCGGAGTACCTGGACAAGTACGTGTACAGCGTGGGCTCGGACCCGGAGATGCTGGAGAAGCGGGTGGGGCTCGTCCGGCTCAACGGGCTGCGCCGTCGCGCCGTGATCCGCGAGGGCTATAGATGAGCGTTAAGCTCTCCGCGGTCAGCTCTCAGCACGAAGGCAACCCTGGTTGCTCGGGGGTGGTCGACACGACGGGCACGGCTTTACAGCGTTTTCCTCTCCCTCCTCGTGAGGGAGAGGACGAAGGTGAGGGTGGGGTGGAAGGCTTTTTCCCTCACCCTTTGCCCCCTCACCCTTTGCCCCCTCACCCTGCCCTCTCCCCCAGCGGGGAGAGGGGGGATGAGCTTATCGCTAGCCAGATTCCCTTGGGTAATGCTGATGCCTGATCGTTCACCGTACGAGTTCACGGAAGCGGAGTTCATGATCGCCCAGTGCGCGCGGCTTCTGGAGGACCAGAAGACCGCCTTCATCGGCTTCGGCATGCCTCAGGTGGCGGCCA
>CAYJUC010000205.1:0-1562 GCA_964372605.1 uncultured bacterium
ATTTCTCGGAGGGGGGCTTCGCCCCCTTCCGACGCCCCGCGGCAAAGCCGCCCCCGCGCTTCGCTCGGGGCTTCGGGGGCTGCCTCCCCCCAAGGAGTAACTGCCCGTGAGAGTATTATTTTTCGGGACGCCGGAGTTCGCCCTCCCGACCCTGGAGGCTCTGCTGGAGGCTCACGAGGTCAGCGGAGTGGTCACTCAACCCGACAGGCCGTCGGGGCGCGGTCAGAAAATCGTCTCTTCCCCCGTGAAGCGGCTGGCGTCAGCCCGAGAGATCCCTGTCTTCCAGCCCGAACGACTTCGGGACTCCGGCTGGGCGGAGCGGCTTCGAGCCCGGACTCCGGAAGTTTCAGTGGTGGTGGCCTTCGGACAGATTCTCCCAAAGGCAGTGCTGGATCTGCCCGCCCGCGGCTCGATCAACGTTCATGCGTCTCTGCTCCCCCGGTATCGAGGGGCCGCGCCCATCGCCTGGGCGCTGATCCGGGGAGAGACCGAAACCGGGGTCACGACGTTCCTCATGGATGAAGGGATGGACACGGGCGCGCTTCTCCTTCAAGAGCGAACGGAGATCGGTCCAGAAGAAACCGCGCAGGATCTCGCCGCCCGTCTTTCCCGGCTCGGCGCGCGACTTCTCCTGGAGACTCTGGCCCGGCTCGACCGGCTGACGCCGGTTCCTCAGAACTCTGAGCTGGCCACTTACGCTCCCCGTCTCAAGAAAGAGGACGGCCAGCTCCATTTCGCAGAGCCGGCGCGCGCGCTGGTCAACCGGGTCCGCGGCTTCTATCCTTGGCCCGGAGCCTCCGTGGAAAGCCCGCGCGGCAAGCTCCTGATCTGGCAGGCCCGCGCGCTCGACGAACCCTCCCCCGCCGAGCCCGGTCAGCTGGTGATCTCCCGGACCGGGGCGCCGGCGCTGGCCACCGGCACCGGCCTGCTCCTCCCCGACCTGGTGCAGCCCGAGAACCGCCGGATCATGGCGTGGCGGGACTTTCTCCTGGGCGCGCGGCTTGACCCGGGCGCGCAATTCGGCCCGCCGTGATCAGATCCGCTCGATGAGACCGGCGCGCTCAACCGCGGGCCCCCCGAAGGAGGTGTCCCCCGCCAGAGTCGAGGCGCTCCAGATCCTCTGCCGGGTCGACGAAGACCAAGCGTTCGCGGATCTGGCTCTCGAGGCGGCGCTGGAGCGGGCCAAGCTGCCGCGTCGCGACCGGGCTCTCGTCACGGAACTGGTCTACGGCACGCTGCGCTGGCAGCGGCGCCTGGATTGGATAATCGCTCCCCACTCGCGACGGCGGCTCGATCTCCTCGACCCGTGGGTGCGGAACCTCCTCCGCCTCACCGCGTATCAGCTTCAGTTTCTCCAGCGGGTGCCGGATTGGGCCGCCGTGAACGACGCCGTCACACTGGCCACACTGCGCACCGCCACGGGCACCCGGGCTTTCGCCCGCCCGCCGCGGCGCCAGGCGGGCGCGGCCGATAGGCCCGGGCGCCCGCCGGTGGTCAAGGCGGGCGTGGCCGATAGGCCCGGGCGCCCGCCGGTGGTCAAGGCGGGCGTGGCCGATAGGCCC
>CAYJUC010000205.1:1662-7152 GCA_964372605.1 uncultured bacterium
GCCCGCCGGTGGTCAAGGCGGGCGTGGCCGATAGGCCCGGGCGCCCGCCGGTGGGTAGTTTCGTCAACGCCGTCCTTCGTTCCCTCACTCGACAGGGCGGAACTCTTCCGCCCCTCCCTCAAGATCCGCTGGAGGCCGCTGCCGTTCGCCTCGCCTTCCCCTCCTGGCTCGCGCGGCGCTGGGCAGAACAGCTCGGCTTGGAGGAGACGGAGCAACTGATGACGGCGCTCAACGAGCGTCCGCCCCTCACCGTGCGCGTGAACCTGCTGAGATGCACCCGGGAGGCACTCGCCGCGAGGCTGGCCGAGGAGGAAGAGGTAGCATCGCGGCCCACCGACTATGCTCCCGACGGGCTCGTCCTGGACCGCCCCGGTCAGCTCTCCCGGTTCAAGAGTTTCAGAGAGGGGTGGTTCACGGTGCAGGATGAGGCATCCATGCTGGTCGGGCGCCTCCTGGATCCGAAGCCGGGGGAGACCGTGGCCGATCTCTGCGCCGCCCCGGGGACCAAGACCACGCACCTGGCCCAGCTGATGCAGAACTCGGGACGGCTGATCGCCGTGGATCCGCACGCGGCGCGACTCAAGCTCGTGGCGCGCGCAGCGGTACGACTGGGAATCCGCATCGTGGAAACGCGTGCTGGCAGCGCCGAACTCCTGGCGGCGAAAAGCAAGGAGCGCTTCGACCGGGCGCTGGTTGACGCACCGTGCTCGAATCTCGGTGTCCTCCGCCGAAACCCGGACGCGAAGTGGAGGCGGAGCGAGGCGGACCTCCTCCGCCTCCAGGGTCGGCAGCAAGCGATCCTGGAAGCAGGGGCTTCGATGGTGCGCCCCGGGGGAGCCCTGGTCTACGCCACGTGCTCACTCGAACCAGAGGAGAACGAAGTGGTGGTGGAGCGATTCCTTGCTCTGCACCCGGAGTGGGCCCTCGACCCGCCGGGGGCGTTTCCTATTCCCCTGGACCCGCCGGGCGTGCTACGCTGCCTTCCGCACCGGCACGGGACCGACGGCTTCACCGCCTTCCGCCTAAGAAGGCAGAAATGATGAGGCAGAAATGATCAAGATCGCCCCGTCCATCCTGTCGGCCGACTTCGGCGTCCTGGCGGAAGAGATCGCGCGCGTCGAGGCGGCCGGGGCCGACCAGCTCCACGTGGACGTGATGGATGGCCACTTCGTTCCCAACCTGACCATCGGCCCCCCGGTGATCGAGGCGATCAAGAAGCGGACCCACCTCCCGCTGGACGTTCATCTGATGATCGAATCCCCGGAGCGGTACATCCCGGCCTTCGTCTCGGCGGGGGCCGACCTGGTGACCGTTCACGCCGAGGCATGCCCCCATCTTCACCGGACCCTGCGCCAGATCAAGGAGGTGGGGGCGAAGGCCGGCGTCGCGCTGAATCCGTCCACTCCGCTGAACGCCTTGGAGTATGTGCTGGATGAGCTGGACCTGGTACTCGTGATGTCGGTGAACCCGGGCTTCGGCGGCCAGGCGTTTATTCCGGCGACCTATCAGAAGATCCGTCATCTCAAAGCGCTCCTGGGGGCTCGCCTTTCCGACCTGTCGGTGGACGGCGGGGTCAAGGTGGAGCATGCGGCGCCCCTGGCGATCCAGGGGGCCACGGTGCTGGTGGCGGGGTCTGCCATCTTCGGAGCTCCGGACCCCGCGGCGGTGATCCGGCAGATGCGGAATGCCTCGGAAGTGCGCGGATCAGCTTGACTTTTTTTTGCTCCTTCCGTAAAATCTAACTTCCCAGGTGATTCTCAGGACGCTTACACCGTGTTTGACACTCTGACTCTCCGCCTCCAGGGGATTTTTGACCGGCTCCGGGGATCTGGCCGGCTGACGGAGGAGAATATCCAGGAGGCGCTCCGCGAGGTCCGGCTGGCGCTCCTGGAGGCGGACGTCAACTTCAAGGTCGTGAAGTCGTTCGTGGACCGGATCCGCGAACGAGCCGTCGGCCAGGAGGTCCTGAAGTCCCTGACCCCCGGTCACCAGGTCATCAAGATCGTTCACGACGAGCTGCAGGCGCTCCTGGGCGAGAGCGACCACCGGCTCACCCAGGCTCCGCATCCGCCCACGGTGATCATGCTGATCGGGCTCCAGGGATCGGGGAAAACCACCACGGCCGCGAAGCTGGCGCGCCACTTCCAGCGGCAGGGCTCGCACCCGCTTCTGGCGGCCGCGGACCCCTATCGACCCGCGGCCATGGATCAGTTGAAGACCCTGGGGGGCCAGCTCGGGGTCCCGGTGAGCGGGGTCGGCGGGAAGGATCCGCTCGCGATCTGCCTGGAGGCGCGCGAGGAGGCCGCCCAGCGCGGGCTCTCGCCTTTGATCCTGGACACGGCTGGCCGGCTTCACATCGATCAGCCCATGCTGGAGGAGCTTCGCCAGCTCAAAAAGAAGCTCGGGCCGCACCACGTCCTCCTCGTGGTGGATGCGATGACGGGTCAGGACGCCGTCACCATGGCCGAGCGGTTCCAGGCCGAGGTGGGGGTTGACGCCGTGATCCTGACCAAACTGGACGGCGACGCCCGGGGTGGGGCCGCGCTCTCCGTCCGAGCGGCCACCGGCAAGCCCATCGCCTTCGTGGGGACCGGGGAGAAGACGGACGCCCTCGAGCCCTTCCACCCGGACCGGATGGCGTCCCGGATCCTCGGCATGGGCGACGTGCTCTCCCTGGTTGAAAAGGCCCAGTTGAGCGTCGACCAGGGGAAGGCCGAGGAGCTGGCGCGGAAGATCAGGGAAGAACGCTTCTCCCTGGAGGACTTCGCCGAGCAGCTGAAGCAGCTCCGTTCCATGGGCCCCCTGGGTGAGCTGATGGAGATGGTTCCGTTTCTGAAGGGCGCCAAAGGGCCGCCGGCCGAGATGCTGGGCGAGGAGAAGGAGCTCGTGAAGTACGAGGCCATCATCGGCTCCATGACTCCAGAGGAGCGGACGCATCCGCAGGTGATCAACGGCAGCCGGCGCGCGCGCATCGCGCGGGGGAGCGGCACGACAGTTCAAGACATCAACCGGCTGCTCAAACAGTACGCGCAGATCAAGAAGATGATGAAGGGGTTCAAGCAGATGGAGGGACGTCCGGGCAGGCTCAAGCGGGCCTTCCCGTTTCTTTCCGGCTAGATCATCGAAGGGGGCCTCGAGGGCCCCCTCCGAGCCACCCCCAGGAAAAGAGTTGCGCCGGCGGAGCCGGCGCCCGAACGGCGCTTACTCCGACGCGCTCCTAGCGGAGGGAGGTGATCAAAGAGTGGCAGTTCATATCAGGCTGAGGCGGACAGGGACGAATAAAAAGCCTGCGTACCGTGTTGTGGTGGCGGACGCCCGCGCTCCCAGGGATGGCCGGTTCATCGAGATCATCGGGCACTACACCCCGCTGACCAAACCGCCCCAGATCCACATCGATCTGGAGAAGGCCTCCGCGTGGATCAAAAAGGGCGCCCAGCCCTCCAACACGGTCCGACAGCTTTTGGCCAGGGCCGGAGGCGCGGCCCGCTGATTCGACGATGAAGATGCGATCATGAAGATCGACGTGGTGACGCTCTTCCCGGGGATCTTCGCCGGGCCGCTTCAGGAGTCGATCCTAGCCAAGGCCCAGGCGAAGGGAGTCGTGGAGATCCGGATCGTCAATCTTCGAGAGTATGCCGGAGGACGGCACCGGGTGACCGACGATTACCCGTTCGGTGGAGGGGGCGGGATGATTCTCAAACCAGAGCCGCTCTGGGCCGCCGTCGAGGCGCTCCGGACGGACGCGGCGCGGGTGATCCTGCTGGATCCGCAGGGGCGCCGGTTCTCCCAGGAGGTGGCGCGGGAGTTGAGCCATGCGTCCCACCTCATCCTCCTCTGCGGGCGCTACGAGGGGGTGGATGAACGGGTCAGGGAGCATCTGGTGGACGACGAGCTCTCCATCGGCGATTACGTGCTGACCGGCGGGGAACTCCCCGCCCTGGTGGTGATCGACGCGGTGACCCGGCTCCGCCCCGGGGCGTTGGGGGACGCGGCCGCGTCGCAAGCGGACTCCTTTGCCGGGGGGCTCCTGGAGGGGCCGCAGTACACGCGCCCCGAGGAGTTCCGGGGAAATCGGGTGCCGGAGATTCTCCTCTCCGGCGATCACAAGCGGATCGCCCGCTGGCGGCGCCTCCAGTCTCTCTGGCGCACCTGGCGCCGGCGGCCGGACCTCCTGGAGACCGCCGAGCTGACGCCGGAGGAGCAGAAGCTGATCCTGAAGTTCCGGGAAGGGAACCGCCCGGAAGAATACGTCTAAGACCGGATCGGGAAGTTCGTCACTGGAAGAAGGAGTTGAGGCCATGGATGCCATTCGGGTGGTGGAAGCGAGTCAGATCAAGAAGGACCGGGAGAACTTCGCGCCGGGCGACACCGTGAAGGTCCACGTGAAAGTCATCGAGGGCGAGAAGGAGCGCACCCAGGTGTTCGAGGGGGTCGTGATCCGGCGGCGTGGAGAGGGGGCCCGGGCTTCCTTTACCGTGCGCCGGATCTCCTACGGCGTGGGCGTCGAGCGAACCTTCCCCCTCCATTCCCCGAGAGTCGAGAAGGTTCAGGTCATGCGCCGGGGTCAGGTGCGGCGAGCCAAGCTCTACTACCTCCGGAAGCTCAAGGGCAAGGCGGCCCGGCTGAAGGAGAAGCGGACCCCGGTCCCCACGACTCCCGAGGAGCCGAAGAGCGAGTAGCCGCGCCCGATGGGCCGCCCGGCCAGGCAAGCGCCGTACCGGTACGAGGGAGCCGCCTGGCGGCGGGGCGTGAGCCGGGTGGCCGGGGTGGACGAAGCGGGACGCGGGCCCCTGGCAGGGCCCGTGATCGCCTCGGCAGTCACGCTCAACCCTGAGCGCCGGATCAGGGGGCTTCAAGACTCGAAGCTCCTCTCCCCTTCAGAGCGCGAATTCCTGTTCGAGCGGATCGGGGAGGCCGCCCTCTCCGTGGGGGTGGGCATCGTCGAGCCCGAAACCATCGACCGGGTCAACATCCTCCAGGCCACGCGCTTGGCCATGCTGGAGGCCGTGCGAAAACTCACCCCCCCGCCCGAGCTGATCCTGATCGACGCCCTCACGCTTCCTCCGCTCCCCTGCCCTCAGAGGGCGTTGATCAAGGGCGATCGGCGCTCGGCGTCCATCGCCGCCGCGTCGATCATCGCCAAGGTCACCCGAGACCGGATCATGCTGGGCTACGACGAGCGCTTCCCTCAGTACGGGTTCCGCCGTCACAAAGGGTACCCGACCCCTGAACACTTGGCCGCGCTCGTCGAGCACGGCCCCTGTCCCATTCACCGCATGACGTTCCGCGGTGTCTCCGGCCACCGCCAGGGAGAGATCTTCCCCCTCATCTCGTCCTGAAGTTCCGCGTGACTCTCGCGCCCATGTGATCATGTCAAGCAGGGCTAACCGGCACTGTTTAGACCGAAGTTCCCCCTCCCCCAAGAGGGTATGGCATTGATTTTCTTGACGAAGGCATGTCTCGGTGCCCGGGCGTTCTGGCTACAGGGTG
>CAYJUC010000206.1:0-3405 GCA_964372605.1 uncultured bacterium
GATACATGTTAGGGGCGAAGGCCGCGCTGCCCGAGATCATGAAGACGGAGGGCTGCATGATTTTCACGGCCTCCGTCGCCGGCTTTTTGCCGGGCGGCGGCGGACCGCTCTACACCGCGTCCAAGCACGCGGTCGTCGGCTTGATCCGCCAGCTGGCATGCGAGCTGGCGCCCAAGGTGCGCGTGAACGGCGTGGCGCCCGGTGGCACCCTGACAGACCTCCGCGGAGTGGCTGCCATGGGCCAGAGCGGGCAGTCATACTTTGCGCTCCATCCGGAGATCGCGGCCAGGCTTCAGCCCCCGAGGACGCACGCAGGCGCCTATGTATTTCTGGCCTCGAGCGAGAACTCGGGAGCGACCACAGGGGCCATCATCCATTCGGATGGTGGAGCCATCGTCCGCGGCCTCATCGGTCGTGCTTGATACGCGAGGGGGAGACGGCATGGCGATAGACGTGAAGAGCCTGGTGGATGCCGACAGGGGGCTGATCAGCCGCCGCATCTTCGTCGAGCCGGAGGTCTACGAGCAGGAACTCGAGCGAATCTTCGCCCGCTGCTGGCTCTACCTCGGCCACGAGAGCCAGCTCCCCCGCCCCGGGGACTTCTTCAGCGCCTACATGGGCGAAGACCCCGTGCTCCTCGTGCGGAACAGCCAGGGCACGGTGAACGCCTTCCTCAACACCTGCCGCCACCGCGGGAACCGGGTCTGCCGGGCCGATGCCGGCAGTGCCTCCGCCTTCACCTGCTCCTATCACGGCTGGACCTACGATAGCGACGGCCGCCTCATCGCCGTCCCCAACTTCGAGGATGCCTACTTCGGGGAACTGGACAAGGCTGAGTGGGGCCTGATCCCCGTGGCCCGGATCGACCAGTACAAAGGACTGATCTTCGCCACCTTCGACCCGGAGGCGCCGCCCCTTCCGGAGTACCTGGGGGAGATGACCTGGTACCTGGACATCCTGCTCGACCGGCGGGAGGGCGGGACCGAAGTCGTCGGGGGGGTGCACAAGTGGGTGATGCCCTGCAACTGGAAGTTCGCCGCCGACAACTTCCAGGGCGACGGGTACCACGCGCAAACCAGCCACGCCGCCGCGATACGCGCCGGATTTGCCGGCAGCGCATTCGCCAGGATGGTCGCCCCCAGGGGCGTGACAGTCTACACCGGCAGCGGCCACGGCCTCGGCGCCTCGTTGGATCCGGTCGATGAAACCGGCGATCCCGAGCACAGGCACATCAAAGAAATATTGCCGGAAATGGAGTCGCGACTGGGCCCCCAGCGGGCCGGCAAGATCTGGCCCATCCACGGCACGATCTTCCCCAGTTTCTCCTTCCTGACCACCAGCCGCACCATCAGGGTATGGCACCCGCGAGGGCCGGAGCGGATAGAGGTATGGTCCTGGTGCCTCGTGGACAGGGCGGCGCCACCGGAAGTCAAGGAGGCCACCCGGTTGAACTACGTGCGGCGGTTCAGCCCGGGCGGCGCCTTTGAGCAGGACGACAGTGAGAACTGGGGCGAGTGCACGGCCACGAGCCGTGGGTGGGTGGCCCGCCGGTATCCATTCAATTTCCAGATGGGCCTGGGGCACGAGCAATCAAGCGGCGAGTTTCCAGGAGTGCTGGGGGGCTTCTCCAGCGAGCATAACCAGCGAGGCTTCTATCGGCGCTGGGCCCAGCTGATGGCCGCGAGCGGCTGGGCCGAGGTGGCCAGTCCTCACGAATGAGGCGAAGGATGCGTGAGGACATTCGGCGCGAGGTAGAGCAGTTCCTGTATCGCGAGGCGCGCTTGCTGGATGAGCGGCGATTTCACGAATGGCTGGAGCTATTCACCGATGACGCCAGTTACTGGATGCCGGTGAGGACCACGCGGTACACCAGGCGGAGCAAAGCGATTGCCATCCAGGACCGTGACGGCTACGACGACGTGGAAGTGGCGAGGGAGGGCGAGCTGGCGTTTCTCGATGAGACCAAGAAGACCCTCGAGATGCGCGTCGCCCGCCTGGATACCGGGATGGCCTGGGCCGAAGAGCCTCCCTCCCGCACCCGGCGCATGATCGGAAACATCGAGGTGGAGCAAGGCGGGACGGAGTCAGAGGTCAAGGTGCGCTCCAACTTCATCGTGTACAGGAACAGGCTGGAGACCGAGCAAGACTTCTACGTTGGCCGGCGCGAAGATGTTTTGAGAAAAGTCGACGGGAATTGGAAGATCGCCCGCCGGAAGATCATCCTCGACCAGAACGTGCTCCTCTCGAAGAACCTGAGCAACTTCTTTTGACCCGAATCCTGCCCGATCGGGGGCGTCAGGGTACGGTCACGGTCGTTGGCGTCGACCGCGCGCTCTCGTTCGGCGCTCTCGCGCGGTCCACCGCGGTGACCGCGTAGCGGTAGGTCTTCCCGCGCTCGACGGTTCTGTCGGTGTAGAGTGTGCCGGAGACCGCGGCCGGCGTCAGGCGAACATACTCGGCGCTCTGGGAGATCGCGCGGTAGACCAGGTATCCCGCAACGTCTCTCTCGGGACTCGGATCCCAGGCCAGCCGCACGGCGGTCTCAGAGGGAACCGCCACCAGATTCTGGGGCGCCGATGGCGGAGTCAGATCCACGGGCGTGGCCTCCACGGTGGCCGACGGCTCGCTCCTGACGCTCTCCCGGAGTTCGGTCCGCACCGCCTGCACCATGTAGAGATACGTCCGCTCGTTATCGAGTTCCCGGTCGGTGAACTCGGTGGCGGTGAGCGGGAGGGGCGAGATCGGCTGGAAGGGCGCTCCCGGGCTTCCCGCGCGAAGCAGGCGGTACGCGACAGGCCGGGGCAGCGGGCTCCCGTCGACCAGCTGAGCCGGGGGGCTCCACGCCAGACGCACCTCCCGCTCTCCCGGGCGCGCGCGGAGATTTTCCGGCGGCCGCGGCGCCGGGTGGAAGGTGACCACCAGGCGCTCCGAGGGAATACTCTGCCGGCCGGTGGAATCAAGGGCCGTGAGCACATAGACGTACCGGTGCCCGAAGACGAGCCCCCGGCTATCGGTCCACGCGACCTTTCCGGCGGTCACGCGCGCCGGGGCCGGCGCCGCCAGCTGAATCGCCATGATCTCGTCGTACCCGACGATCTTTCCCCACGAGAGCACGGCGGGCTTGGGCTCACCGGATCCAGGTTCTTCCCGCCGGAAGACCCTGACCGTGGTCAGGTCCCGCATGCGGGATCCGTCGGCGCTGCGGCCAGGGTTGGTCCACTCGAGGACGACGGCGGGTCCCTCCACGGTGGCCGTCAGCTCTGAGACCGGAGCGGGGATGCGCCGCTCCGGCGCCACGGGCCCCCCTTTCCGCCCGCACGCCACGAGCGCCAGGATGGAGAGGGCGATGGCCGCGACCCGCCTCACCCACCGGCGGGCCCCCGGGCCTGTCGGCCACGCCCGCCT